>NZ_CP040948.1:2277607-2602980 GCF_006363955.1 Methylophilus medardicus | reverse complement strand
TGCTCCTGTGCTTTTTAAAAGTGTCAGCAAACACAACCCATCACAGTGTCACAGGTGATTTTTGTATTTGTTCATTATAATTGCCGGGAAGTTTGGCAGAAGAAGCGGTCTTGGGGTGAATGTCACCTTGACCTAAGCCCAACATTCTAATCGTTTTATCCTGAGTTATCCACAGCCTTAGTCTATATAATAGTAAAAAAAATCATTGACATACCTGCTTAATTTGATGTTTAATTAAGGGTTTTCGAAATCGGCAAATACTGAGTGTTTACATTCGTTATTGTCGCACTACAGTTTAATTGCCTTTAAGGCCGGAGTTTAATAATGAAACGTACCTACCAACCATCCAAAACCCGTCGCGCACGTACCCATGGCTTTCTGGTACGCATGAAAACCAAAGGTGGCCGTGCAGTGATTGCTGCGCGTCGCGCCAAAGGCCGCAAACGCTTGGGTCTGTAATTCAAAGCGATGCATTGCTTGAATTTCAATGCATGACTTTGCATAAGCTTAAAAAAACGGATGAATTTTCATCCGTTTTTAGTTTTAAGAAGCGCATTTACGGCGAGTGGTTATTGGTTAACATTAAGCCTAATTTGCATGATCATCATCGTTATGGCTTGGTGGTTTCCAAAAAAACTGCCAAACTTGCTGTGAAGCGCAATTACATGAAACGCGTGCTACGCGAACTTTTAAGAGTGCAACCGCCACCGGCTACTTCTGGTTTTGATGTTGTACTCCAAGTGCGTAAAGCTTTTCACCATGAGGATTTTTCAGCCATTCAACGCGATTTGTCACAGTTGTTGGCAAGACTAAAAAAAATCGCACCCGTGGCTCAGTGAAGTGAATGAAAACGCTGCTAATTCTACTTGTTAAAAGTTATCAGTGGGGCCTAAGTCCCTGGCTGGGTCATCATTGCCGTTTTCACCCCACTTGCTCACACTATGCTATTGAGGCGCTTCACCGTTATGGTGCTATGCGTGGTACTGTATTAACACTTCGTCGCCTCGCCCGCTGTCATCCTTGGCATCCGGGCGGCGTAGATCCCCTACTCTGATATTTCAATACGAAACCTTATGGATACTCGCCGTTTAATTCTGTTCGTCATTTTTTCATTTTCTATCATGCTGTTGTGGGATGCTTGGCAACAACAGCAAGCCCCGACCCCTGTGACAGCGCAGGAGGCCGCTTCAACGCCATCAGCCGATAAGCCTCAAGAAAATGGTTTTATGCTCACTAAGGGCACGCGTATTTCTGTTAAAACAGATCGCTATGCCGCTGTCATTGACACCGTGGGCGGCGATTTACGTCAATTATCCTTATTAGAGCATCAGGCGGATGATAACTCTGGCCCTTATGAATTAATGAGTGATGCGAGTGCAAAAAAGCTGTATGTTGCACAAACCGGCCTCAAGGGTGATGGCTTACCCACACACTATGCTTCCTTTACCACAACGGCTACCGATTACACGCTACAACCAGATCAGGATACATTAGAGGTTAGACTCACTACGCCTGAGACCAATGGCGTTGCTGTGGATAAGATTTACCGCTTTCATCGTGGTCAATATCTGATTGACGTCATTTACGAAATTAAAAACAATAGTGACAAGGCGATTTCCCCGTCTGTGTACTATCAAATTATTCATGATAATGAGTCTAACCAAGGCTCTAAAATGATGCCAACGTTCACCGGCGGTGCTTATTTCACCAAAGCTGACAATTACAACAAAATTAAATTTGATGATATGGCAAAAAAAGATGTATCGATCAATGCTAAAGATGGGTGGATTGGCCTTGTTCAACATTATTTTGTCAGTGCCTGGGTCCCGCAATCGAATGCCGATCGCAAGTTCTACACCACTAAATTAAGTGATCATGATTTTTCAATCGGCACGATTCTATCGGTTGGTGATATTGCGCCGGGTACAACTAAATCGGTTGATGCAAAATTATTCAGTGGTCCACAAGCGCATGATGATCTAGAAACAGCTGCGCCTGGGCTTGAGTTTGTGGTCGACTACGGCATTCTCACCGTCATTGCTAAACCGCTGATGTGGCTGTTAACTCATATTCATGATCTAGTTAAAAACTGGGGCATTGCGATTATCGTTCTCACCATTCTGATTAAAGCCGCTTTTTTCAAATTGTCAGCCTCTGGTTATCGCAATATGGCGCACTTGCGTGAGATTGCGCCTCGCATGCAAGCCTTAAAGGATAAGTTTGGCGACGACAAACAGAAACTTCAGCAGGCCATGATGGAGATGTACCGGACTGAGAAAATTAACCCAATGGGTGGATGCCTGCCCATTCTGGTTCAGATTCCCGTATTCATCTCGCTTTACTGGGTCCTTCTGGGTTCTGTCGAGTTACGCCACGCGCCGTTCTTTGGGTGGATACAAGATTTGTCTGCGACGGATCCCTATTTCGTCCTACCTGTGCTGATGGGTGCGACTATGATTATTCAGACTTTCTTAAATCCGCCGCCGACCGATCCGATTCAAGCGAAAGTAATGAAGATTATGCCGGTGGCATTTAGTATCTTCTTCTTTTTCTTCCCCGCTGGCTTGGTATTGTATTGGTTGGTGAATAACATTCTATCCATTTGGCAACAATGGGCGATTAACCGGATGATTCACACGGAAGCGCTGACTAAAAAAGGAAATGGTAAGTAATCAAGTGGCTTCAACGCACGACACCATTGCCGCTATTGCAACAGCTTCAGGCGCGGGCGGCATTGGTGTTGTTAGGGTTTCTGGCCCTCTGGCTAGCGATATCGCTCATCAGATCTTAGGGCATTGTCCTGCCCCGCGGCATGCGGCTTATCTATCTTTTTTACAGGCTGACGGCAGCCTGATTGACCGTGGTATTGCCCTCTACTTCCCCAATCCTCATTCTTATACCGGTGAGGATGTGCTCGAGTTGCAGGCACATGGTGGCACCGCGTTAATGCAACTCTTACTGGCTCGTTGCATAGAGTGTGGTGCACGTCACGCGCAAGCTGGTGAATTTACCCAGCGCGCTTATCTAAACGATAAAATTGATCTAGCGCAGGCTGAAGCTGTAGCTGACCTCATTAATGCCGCCACCGCTGAAGCTGCTCGTAGCGCCGTTCGTTCTCTGTCTGGGGAGTTTTCTCAAGCCGTTCAAACCCTATTACAACAATTGGTTGATCTCCGTCTGTATGTGGAAGCCTGTTTGGATTTTCCCGAAGAGGATATTGATTTTATTACCCAAGGGCGTGTACTCGAAAAATTGCAGGCGAATCAAGTTGCCTTACAAACTATTTTTCATCAAGCCAAACAAGGTGCATTGTTGCGTGAAGGCATGAACGTTGTGCTCATCGGCCAGCCAAACGTTGGTAAATCTAGTTTGTTAAATGCACTCTCAGGCGAAGAGTTGGCGATTGTCACTCCCATTGCTGGCACCACGCGTGACACCATTAAAAGTGCCATACAAATTGAAGGCGTGCCTTTGCATGTGATTGATACGGCTGGGTTGCGCGATACAGATGATACGGTTGAACAGGTTGGTATTGCGCGCACCTGGAAGGCATTAGAAACCGCTCACGTTGCCCTATTATTAGTGGATGCTCAGCATGGTATTGGCGCGCTTGAAAATCAAATTCTTCAAAAGCTACCCCCGCCAGTCAAAAAGGTTTGGGTACATAACAAAATCGATGTTTCACGTGAAACATCCCACGTAGAAACGCGTGATTTCGATCAGCATGTTTTTTTATCTGCCAAGACAGGCGACGGTATTGCTTACCTCAAAAAAACCCTACTTGATTTGATTGGCTATCAGCCGAGTGGCGAAGGCGTGTTTATGGCACGTGCGCGGCACTTGCAAGCCTTACAGTTGGTGGATGAACATTTAACACAAGCCATGCAGCAGATGCACGCGGCTGAATTGCTGGCTGAGGAGTTGCGTCGCGCCCAAGAGGCATTGGGTCAAATTACCGGAGAGTTCACCCCCGACGATTTGTTGGGTGAGATTTTCAGTCGCTTTTGTATAGGTAAATAAAAACCCGCCTCAGCGGGTTTTTTTTCTCGGGAATGGCGTGTTGCGTTTATCAAAACGCTCATCGATGTTACAAACTCTTTTACATCCAGTAATCATCGCCCAGATTAAATTGTCACGGTTAATCAGGCTCTCAAAGATCACGCCTAACACATGTACCACCACCACTATCAACCAGGTCCACGTTACATAGTGGTGAATGACCTTGCTCATGTTATCGTCGATCCAACCCCAGCCATCATTGTAGACAATGCATCCAGAGCCAACAGTTAAGACACCTAGGCCCAGCATGGCATAAATTGCAATGGACCCAGTGGGATTGTGCCCGATGTAATGTCTTGCTGTGCCTTTCAGTAATCTGAAGAGGTGCTTGACTGCCCAAACGGGATTGAGTGGAAAGCTATCAAAATTCGCATAACCAGTGGCGATCAAGCCCCAGATAATGCGAGCAACGATTAAAGTGCCTGCCACATAGCCTGCGTATGCGTGATGCAATTGGTCCCACATGGAAGCGTGGGTATAAAAAGCGTAGCTAAATGCCGCCACGAGGGACCAATGAAAGATCCTAATAAACGGATCCCAAACATAACGCAGCATCTTGTTTACTTAGTTGGTTTGGTTTCAGTCAGCAGATAAGCAATGAAGTTGGCTTTTTCTGAGGGTGAGCAGTCTGCCCCCAAAATGTCATTACAATGCTTAGTGAACTGTTCTTCTACTTTATCGATATCAGTAAAGCGCTTGGTATTCACGCGTGGCGCTAAGGGTGGGATTTCTTTACCAGTAACGATATTTTTACCAACGTTCGCTGGGTTGTTGGTGTGGCATGAGGCGCACGCTGCTTCTTTACCGCTTGCTGTATTGAACTTGCGGTTAAAGAAAATTTTACCATCGGTAATAGATGGTGCTTGAAACGTTGGATTCGCAGAGTGCGCAATGTTGGTGTATTTATAGACGAGTTTTTCAGCATTGGTAACATCAGCCATTGCATGCGCTGAAAATAACACCGCAAATGCAGCAATGATTGTTTTGATTCTCATGGTTAAAGCTCCTTGGTTGTTTTAAATAATTCTATTCTTTTTATGTTAAGTAATTATGGCCTGCTTGTAATTAATTTGTATTAATCGGTGTTTAAATTGTATTAAAACACAGATCAAGTGTATCAATGTTGTGATTTAAATGACCATTTGATTAGTTTACGCTAAAATCACAAATCTTTTTAAATCAAACAGTTCAAGATTATTTATGATGGACTTTCCTGATCGATTCGATGTGATTGTGGTGGGCGGCGGCCATGCTGGGACAGAAGCTGCTTTGGCCGCAGCGCGTATGGGGCAAAAAACCTTATTGCTGAGCCACAATATTGAGACATTGGGGCAAATGTCCTGTAACCCTTCCATTGGTGGAATTGGTAAAGGCCATCTCGTCAAAGAAGTTGATGCGCTCGGCGGAGCGATGGCTGCAGCCACGGACGAAGGCGGCATTCAGTTCAGAATTTTAAACGCTAGCAAAGGGCCCGCCGTGCGCGCGACACGCGCTCAGGCGGATCGCATTCTTTATAAGGCAGCGATTCGGCATCGCCTAGAAAATCAGCCTAACTTGTGGTTATTTCAACAAGCAGTAGATGACATTATTTTAGAGGGTGATCGTGCCGCCGGCGTAGTTACTCAGATCGGTTTGCGTTTTTCCGCCAAATCGGTGGTTCTGACTGCGGGTACTTTTCTGGGGGGTTTGGTGCATGTCGGCCTGCAAAACTATAGTGCTGGGCGTGCCGGAGATCCGCCATCCATCTCGTTAGCAGCAAGATTGCGCGAGATAGGTCTCCCGGCAGGCCGTTTGAAAACTGGCACGCCACCTAGGATTGATGGCCGCACGATTGATTATAGTGTCATGACTGAACAGCCTGGCGATACACCATTGCCGGTTTTCTCTTTTTTGGGACGTGCGTCACAGCATCCACAACAATTGCCTTGCTGGATCACGCACACCAATCAGCAAACTCATAACATTATTCGGAGTGGCTTGGATCGTTCGCCGATGTATACAGGCGTCATTGAGGGAGTGGGTCCTCGTTATTGCCCGTCGGTCGAAGACAAAATCCACCGCTTTGCAGACAAAGACTCCCATCAAGTATTTTTGGAGCCTGAGGGTTTAACCACGCACGAAATATACCCCAATGGGATTTCCACCAGTTTACCGTTTGATATTCAATTGTCATTGGTGCGCTCGATTCGTGGTTTAGAAGCTGCACACATTCTGCGCCCCGGATATGCTATTGAATACGATTATTACGACCCCAGAGGTTTAAAGTCGACTCTCGAAACAAAAACAGTAAAAGGCTTGTTTTTTGCTGGGCAAATCAATGGGACGACTGGATATGAAGAGGCTGCTGCGCAAGGCTTGTTGGCGGGGGCAAATGCCGCTCTGTATTCCCAAGATAAAGAAGGCTGGTGCCCATCCCGTGAACAAGCGTATTTAGGCGTGTTGGTCGATGATCTCATTACTACTGGGGTGAATGAGCCTTACCGTATGTTTACCAGCCGCGCAGAATATCGTTTGCAATTGCGCGAAGACAATGCCGATATGCGTCTGACCGAAGCAGGTCGTCATTTGGGTTTGGTAGACGATGCGCGTTGGGAGGCTTTTTGTAAGAAACAGGAAGCGGTCTTTAGAGAGCAAGCGAGATTGAAGCGAACCTTCCTGCAGCCCGACAATGGGCAAGCAGCAAGTGATGGCTCAAATAAGATTGTTTCACGTGAAACACAAATTGCGACTTTTGGAAAACCACTCGAACACGAGTATTCCTTGTTTGAGTTATTGCGCAGACCAGAAGTTGCGTATCAATCGTTGTTATATATTGTGCCAGCGCCAGAGTTGCTGGCAGAAGATGTCATTGAGCAAGTTGAAATTGCTGCCAAGTACCAAGGGTATATTGATCGCCAAAAAGAAGAAATCGCACGTCAAAAAAATAGCGAAAATATAAGGTTGGGCGACGTGATTGATTATAATGATGTGCATGGTCTGAGTAATGAAGCGCGGCAAAAATTGCTTGCACAAAAACCAGAAACAATTGGTCAAGCCGGACGCATTCAGGGCATTACGCCAGCCACAATTTCGCTACTGTTGGTGTATCTTAAGCGTCGTCAGAAAAAAATCAGCCAATCCGGCGATATTGCAGCAGCATGATGCAGCTTTTGCCGCAACTGTCCGCTGGGGTTGAAGCGCTAGGTTTGCAGTCGGTGCTCTCGATTGCGATGCAAGAGCAGTGTTTAGCCTATTTGTCCCTGCTGCAAAAATGGAACAAGGTATACAACCTGACCGCGGTGCGTGATCCGCAAGAGATGTTAGTGCTTCACTTGATGGACAGTTTAAGTGTATTGCCACACATTCAACCGGGGCAATTGCTGGATGTTGGCAGTGGTGGTGGCTTGCCAGGCCTCGTGGTTGCAATTGCGCGCCCGGACGTCGAGGTGACTACCATAGACACGGTACAGAAAAAAGCCATTTTCATGCGGCAGGTAAAGGCGGAATTAGGGTTGGCAAATGCCCAAGTGGTGCATGGCAGAGTGGAGGCCTATCATCCGCCCTCTCCTTTTTCACAGATCATTTCACGCGCATTTTCTGATATCGCTTTATTTAAGCAACTGACTGATCATCTTATTGCGCCAAATGGTCGCTGGCTAGCGATGAAGGGGTTGGTACCGTCGGATGAATTAGCGCAAGCGAGAATCGTCCCTACAGAAGTGATCCGTTTGCAAGTGCCTCATTTGCAAGCTGAGCGCCATTTAATTGTGTTTGAGAATAACAAATGAAAATAATCGCAATTACCAACCAAAAAGGGGGCGTGGGTAAAACCACGACCTGCGTGAATCTTGCTGCCAGCTTGGCTGAGCATGGCCAAAAAGTGTTATTAGTCGACCTGGATCCGCAAGGAAACGCCAGCACGGGGAGTGGCATTGATAAGGCCCATTTAAAAGATAGTATTTATCAGGTGCTCATTGGCAATAAAACCCTTCAAGAAGTGGTGATACGTGCTGAAGCGGCCAAGTTCGATGTTGCGCCTTCTAATCGCGATTTGGCGGGGGCTGAAGTCGAGTTGGTGAATGAAATGGCGCGCGAAACCCGATTGAAAAATGCCATTCTCAAGTTGGGCGAAGATGCCTATGATTACGTTTTACTCGATTGCCCGCCTTCACTTAATTTGGTGACGGTGAATGCGTTGACCGCCGCACACTCGGTGATGATTCCTATGCAGTGCGAATATTACGCGCTGGAGGGATTGTCAGACCTAGTCAATACTATAAAGAAAGTGCGCGCTCACTTAAATCCAGTCTTGGAGATTGAAGGTTTGTTGCGCACGATGTTTGATAACCGCAATATGTTGGCACAACAAGTGTCCGCGCAACTAGTCAGCCATTTTGGTAAAAAAGTTTATCAGACGATTGTGCCGCGTAATGTGCGTCTAGCGGAAGCCCCGAGTTATGGCATGCCAGTCTTGCTATACGACCGTTCTTCAAAAGGGGCTCAAGCTTATCTCGAACTGGCGCAAGAAATCATTCAAAAACAATAAAAAATCTATCCCCCTTACATTTAAAAAAATATTAAAGGAAATGGCAGCATGGTAAAACCCAAAGGACTTGGACGTGGACTGGACGCGTTGTTATCAGGCGATACAGAGAGTATTGCTTCGTCAGAGGCGTTGCGAACACTGCCGGTGGGTCAGCTGCAACCAGGTAAATATCAACCCCGCTCTTATATGAATGAAGAAACGCTACAAACGCTGGCCGACTCCATTGCAACGCAGGGTATTATGCAGCCAATTCTGGTGCGTGAGGTGGCCCCAGAAAAGTTTGAAATTATTGCTGGCGAACGCCGTTGGCGTGCCTCACAAAAAGCTGGATTGAGCGAAGTCCCAGTGTTGGTACGAGAGATTGCGGATGAAGCGGCGTTGGCAATGGCCTTGATCGAAAATATCCAGCGTGAAGATCTAAACCCTTTAGAAGAAGCCATGGGGATCAAACGTTTAATCGATGAATTTGAGATGACGCATGAAAAAGCGGCCGAAGCAGTTGGTCGATCTCGGGTGGCTGTCTCCAATTTGTTGCGCTTATTAACGTTGACGCCGATGGTGCAAGATATGTTGCTCGATAATCAAATTGATATGGGGCATGCACGCGCGTTGGTGGGAAGTGAGCCGGCACAGCAAATCTTGCTGGCCAACAAGGTTGTGCAGGATGGGCTATCTGTGCGAGAAGTAGAACGCTTGATTCAGTCTGAGCCGTCGAGTGCTAAAAAGGCAAAACCATCTGTGCATCCTGATGTGGCGCATTTGCAAAATCAACTTAGTGAGCAACTAGGGGCTGAGGTGGCGATTAGTAGTAAAGCGAGCGGTGCTGGTGTGCTTAAATTAAGCTTTGCAAATCTTGATCAACTGGATGATTGGATAGCAAAACTCACTGATAATCACCAGAAATCATAAGTTAAATCACTTATCTTGCAGTGAATGCAGATTTTTCCCACACATTCAGACAGTTAAGTCTTGTATGGTGCTTGACTTCGGTCGGTAGATAATTCAAAATCTCGCGTCTTTGTAGTATTTAGCCTTGAATTTTAGCGGTCAAACCCCATGAGCGGTCAACAACACCCTGCGGCTGGCATGTCGCTTTACAGCAATATGCTCCGTTGGCAGTTAATCGCAACGGGAGCTGTCACTTTGATTGCTTATGCCGTGGGCAACCAATCCGCCGCAATATCAGCGTTGATGGGTGGCATTTCTGTCGTAATTGCTGCATGGTTTGCTGCAAAAATTGCAGAAAAAGGCAGCAACAAAACAGATCCAACAGCAATTTTGCTAAATTTGCTCAAGGCCGAAGCAATTAAAATATTAATCATCGCGATTATCTTATTTGTGGTTTTTAGGCTGTATCACGCACTGGTGCCATTTGCGTTGATTTCAGGGTTGGCTGCAGCAGCACTGTTTTCTGGTGCTGCCTTGGCGAAATCACAAGTAGATGTGTAGACACGTTAATTTAAAAACAGTTTGAAGATATGACAACCGAACACACACAAAACGTAGAACTCACCCCTTCCGAATATATCGCCCACCACCTGAGCTTTAATGCGCAAGGGGTCAACGGAAACAGCGCTGGCGAAGGCTTTTGGGTGTTGCACTACGATACCCTGCTCACCTCAGTGGTGCTTGGTTTGCTGGTGATGGGCTTGATTTGGTGGGTAGCGCGTGGCGCAACCGCCGGCGTGCCCACCAAAAGACAAGCATTTGTTGAGCTAGTGTTTGGATTTGTGGATGATCAAGTAAAAAATATTTTTCATGGCGACCGCCATGCTTTCATTGCGCCCACCGCATTAACAGTGTTTATTTGGGTGCTTGCGATGAACTCTATGGACTTTTTGCCTGTGGATTGGATTGCAGGGATTGTTTCATTTTTTGGCGGTGAACACGCCAAATGGCGCATTGTGCCAACGTCAGATATCAACACCACATTTGCCTTAGCGTTGGCGGTGTGGTTTTTAATGATCTACTTCTCCATCAAAGCCAAGGGCTTGGGTGGTTGGATTCATGAGCTGTTTTGTTCGCCATTCGGTAGCAATCCACTCGTTTGGCCAGCAAACTTCTTGTTCAACTTAATTGAATACGTTTCTAAGCCACTCTCTCACTCTTTACGTTTGTTCGGCAACATGTACGCCGGCGAAATTATTTTCTTGCTGCTGGGTATGTGGGCAGCCACTGGGCTGACCGGGACTATTTTCGGTGCCATCTTGGGTGCTGGTTGGTCTATCTTCCATATTCTGATTGTTGCGTTGCAAGCATTTATTTTTATGATGTTGACTGTGGTCTACTTGGCCATGGCGCATGAGTCTCACTAGTTTTGACTTTGTAGTTGTTTTTAATTGTTTATAAGAGAGGGTATTAAATGGAAGCATTAGCATTGATTCAAGCCTACACAGGCGTTGGTATCGGTTTGATTATTGGTTTGGGTGCTGCTGGCGCCTGTATCGGTATCGGTATCATGTGTGCAAGTTTCTTGGAAGGCGCAGCCCGTCAACCAGAAATGATCCCAGCCCTGCAAGGTAAAGTATTCTTGCTGTTGGGTCTGATCGACGCGTCTTTCATTATCGGTGTTGGTCTGGCAATGATGTTTGCATTTGCAAACCCATTGTTGAGCGTTGTTGCCAAGTAATTTTTACTTGGTTATCTCCGCCCGGTAGGGTTTAAGGTCTGTCTTAAACCTTTCAACCAATCAGTATGATGGATCCAAAATGAATATTAATTTCACACTCATCGCGCAAGCTATTGCATTTGCAGTGTTGATCTGGTTCACGGTGAAATTCGTTTGGCCGCCGCTGTTAAAAGCGATTGAAGCGCGTCAAAAGGAAATCGCAGATGGTTTGGCTGCTGCCCAAGAGGGCAGAAGCGCCCTAGAGGTGGCTGCCAAAAAATCTGAAACCACATTGAACGAGGCCAAACAAAAGGCAAGTGAGATCATTGGGCAAGCTGAAAAACGTGCCGCTCAAATCATTGACGAAGCCAAGGGTAATGCCAAGGCTGAAGGTGATCGCATTATCGCGGGTGCTAAAGCTGAAATCGATCAAGAAGTTAACCGTGCCAAAGAAGGTTTACGCGCACAGGTTTCTACATTGGCCGTGGCTGGCGCAGAAAAAATCCTGCGTAAAGAAATCGACGCTAAAGCGCACAGCGAAATGTTGACTAAACTCGCTGCGGAACTTTAAGGTAAAAGGGATAAAACATGGCTGAAATCTCAACCATTGCAAGGCCTTATGCTGTTGCAGCTTATAAGCTCGGCAAAGAAACGAAGGCACTCGCAGCATGGTCTGAAATGTTGGCATTGGCCGCGGCAGTCGCAGCAAATGACCAAATGAAAACCCTGATTGATAACCCTAAGCTGAATGCAGCTGATATCGAAACAGCATTCCTGAAGGTTTGTGGCGACAAGCTCAACGAACAAGGGCAGAATTTGATCAAAATTTTGGTTGAATATGGCCGTTTATCCTTATTGCCAGCCATTGCTGACGCTTTTGAAGCGCTAAAAGCACAAGACGAAGGCACCTTGGACGCGCAGATCATTGCAGCTGCCAAACTGACAGCGACACAAACCAAGGATTTGGTAAAACGTCTGGAAGCTAAGTTCGGCAAGAAAATTGAAGCAAGCGTTTCGGTAGATCCGGAAATCATCGGCGGCATCAAAATTATTGTTGGCGACACCGTTATCGACGCGTCTGTCCAAGGTCAGTTACAAAATTTAGCCTATACGCTCACCGCATAAGGCATAGGAGAATTAAATGCAGTTATCTACATCAGAGATTAGCGAGCTCATCAAGAGCCGTTTAGAAAACTTCTCTACCTCTGCGGAAGCCCGCACTCAAGGTACCGTAATTTCCGTTACAGACGGCATTGTGCGTATCCATGGTTTGTCTAACGTGATGTCCGGCGAGATGATTGAGTTTCCTGGCAACACTTTTGGTTTGGCTTTGAACCTCGAGCGTGACTCCGTGGGTGCAGTGGTATTGGGCGAATACGAACACATTACAGAAGGCGACACATGTAAGTGTACAGGCCGTATTCTGGAAGTGCCGGTTGGCCCTGAATTAATTGGCCGCGTGGTGAATGCCTTGGGTCAACCGATTGATGGTAAAGGCCCAGTCAATGCAAAATTGACAGACAAAATTGAAAAAATCGCCCCAGGTGTGATTGCACGTAAATCTGTGTCACAACCTGTTCAAACTGGCTTGAAGTCAATTGACTCAATGGTGCCGGTAGGCCGTGGTCAACGTGAGTTGATCATTGGCGACCGTCAAACTGGTAAAACAGCGGTTGCGGTGGATGCGATCATCAACCAAAAAGGTCAGAACATGACCTGTATCTACGTCGCTGTTGGCCAAAAGGCTTCAACAGTCGCTAACGTGGTACGTAAACTGGAAGAGCATGGCGCGATGGCTTATACCATTGTGGTTGCTGCAACAGCTTCAGACTCCGCTGCATTGCAATTCTTAGCCCCTTACGCAGGTTGTACGATGGGTGAATACTTCCGTGACCGTGGTCAAGACGCATTGATCGTTTATGATGACTTGTCCAAACAAGCGGTTGCTTACCGTCAAATCTCCTTGCTGTTGCGTCGCCCACCAGGCCGTGAAGCTTATCCAGGTGACGTGTTCTACATCCACTCACGTTTGTTAGAGCGCGCAGCGCGTGTGAACGAAGAGTATGTTGAAAAATTCACAAATGGTGAAGTCAAAGGTAAAACCGGTTCACTGACCGCTCTACCAGTGATTGAAACCCAAGCTGGTGACGTGTCAGCATTCGTTCCAACCAACGTGATTTCGATTACCGATGGCCAGATTTTCTTGGAAACGGATTTGTTTAACGCGGGCGTGCGTCCAGCGATTAACGCCGGTATCTCAGTCTCTCGCGTAGGCGGTGCTGCACAAACCAAAATCATCAAAAAATTGGGTGGTGGCGTACGTTTGGCATTGGCCCAATATCGTGAATTGGCTGCCTTTGCGCAGTTTGCCTCTGATCTGGATGAAGCAACCCGCAAACAGTTAGACCGCGGTCGTATGTTTACTGAGTTGATGAAACAAGCACAATACGCACCATTGAACGTTGCAAACATGGGCGTGAGCTTATTTGCAGCCAATAAAGGTTTCTTTGATGACGTGCCGACCAACAAGGTATTGGCATTTGAAAATGCATTACATGGTTTCTTGAACTCTAAGTACAAGCAAATTATTGATGCAATTGAATCCAGCAAAGACCTGAGTGGTGACAACGAGAAAGCATTAGAAGCTGCGATTCAAGACTTCAAAGCAACAAACGCTTATTAATCTCTGACACTTCGACTTAGGAACCAAATATGGCAGGTAGTAAAGAGATTAGAACCAAGATCAAGAGTGTTGAAAATACACGCAAGATCACCAAAGCGATGGAGATGGTTGCCGCTTCTAAAATGCGTAAGGCGCAAGATAGAATGCGTGCTTCTCGCCCTTATGCGGACAAAATTCGCAACGTGGCGGCCCACCTCTCTTTCGCACAGTCCGAGTATCGTCATCCGTTCTTGATTAAGCGCGACGTGGTGAAAAATGTGGGTCTGATTGTTGTCAGCTCCGATAAAGGCTTGTGCGGTGGTTTGAATACAAACGTATTACGTTTGTCTTTAAACCAGATGAAAGCTTGGGAAGCGGAAGGCAAAGGGATTAGCGTTAGCGCGATCGGTAACAAAGGCTACGGCTTTATGAACCGCATCGGCGCGAAAGTGCAGTCACACATCACAGGTCTTGGTGATACGCCGCATCTAGAAAAATTGATCGGGTCGATCAAGGTGATGCTTGATGCTTACATTGCCGGTGAAATCGATCAGCTTTACATCTGCTACACCAAATTTATCAACACCATGAAGCAAGAGCCGACCATGCAACAATTGTTGCCACTGACCGGTGAGCAATTGGGTAGCCCGAACGGCCATTGGGATTATATTTATGAACCCGAAGCGCAACCGGTGGTAGATGAGTTGATGACGCGTTACATCGAATCACTGATTTATAACGCAGTGGCTGAAAACATGGCTTCTGAGCAATCTGCACGTATGGTCGCGATGAAGTCTGCTTCTGACAATGCGAAAAACGTAATTGGCGAGTTGAAATTGGTTTACAACAAAGCCCGTCAGGCGGCAATTACCAAAGAAATTTCAGAAATCGTCGGCGGTGCAGCAGCGGTCTCGTCCTAAGGCGTACGTTTTGTAAATGCTTGCCGCCCAAACGCGACAAGCAAACGTAAGTGAAAGAATTCAATTAGATCTGACTCATACAGTTAGGAAAAGAAAATGGCAAAGGCAAATCAAGTAGTAACAGGTAAGGTAGTACAGTGTATTGGCGCTGTGGTTGACGTGGAGTTTCCACGTGATCAAATGCCTAAAGTGTTCGATGCATTAATCATTGAAGCAGCGGATAACAATGCAGAAGCTGGCTTAACCTTAGAAGTACAACAGCAATTGGGTGACGGCGTGGTTCGTACCATTGCCATGGGTTCTTCAGATGGTCTGGCACGCGGTACCACCTTCAGAAACACTGGCTCAGCGATTTCTGTGCCAGTCGGTGAAGGTACCTTGGGTCGTATTATGGACGTACTGGGCCGCCCAATTGATGAAGTGGGTCCAATCGACTCCACCGAGTTCCGTTCAATTCACCAAAAAGCACCTGCTTTCGAAGACTTGTCCCCTTCCGTAGATCTGTTGGAAACGGGCATCAAGGTGATTGACTTGGTCTGTCCTTTTGCTAAGGGCGGTAAAGTGGGTCTGTTCGGTGGTGCGGGTGTAGGTAAAACCGTGAACATGCTTGAACTGATTAACAACATCGCGAAACAGCACTCTGGTTTGTCAGTATTTGCCGGTGTTGGTGAGCGTACGCGTGAAGGTAATGACTTCTACCACGAGATGGCAGATGCTGGCGTCATCAAGCTAGACAACATGAAAGAGTCAAAAGTAGCTATGGTGTTCGGTCAGATGAACGAACCTCCGGGCAACCGTCTGCGCGTGGCTTTGTCTGGTTTGACCATGGCGGAAAAATTCCGTGATGAAGGCCGTGATGTCTTGTTCTTTGTGGATAACATCTACCGCTACACATTGGCTGGTACTGAAGTATCAGCGTTGCTAGGCCGTATGCCATCAGCCGTGGGTTACCAACCAACGTTGGCTGATGAAATGGGTCGTTTGCAAGAGCGTATTACCTCTACAAAAGTGGGCTCTATTACTTCTATTCAAGCCGTTTACGTGCCTGCGGATGACTTGACTGACCCATCACCAGCGACGACCTTCCAACATTTGGACTCCACCGTTGTATTGTCACGTGACATTGCATCATTGGGTATTTATCCAGCGGTTGACCCGTTAGATTCTACCTCACGCCAGTTAGACCCATTGGTTGTTGGTGAAGAGCACTACGCGGTTGCACGCAGCGTGCAGCAAACACTGCAACGCTACAAAGAACTGCGGGACATTATCGCGATTCTGGGTATGGACGAATTGTCTCCAGAAGACAAATTGGCTGTGGGTCGTGCACGTAAGATCCAACGTTTCTTGTCACAACCTTTCCACGTGGCTGAAGTGTTTACCGGCGCACCAGGTAAATACGTACCACTGAAAGAAACCATCAAAGGCTTTAAAGCCATTGTTGCTGGCGAATACGATCATCTGCCAGAGCAAGCGTTCTACATGGTGGGTGGCATTGAAGAAGCGGTTGAAAAGGCTAAAACACTGAACTAATGCAGGTGGAAACAAGCAGATCTAGCAAGATTTGCTTGTTTAAACGAATTTCAGTGATATAGAAAAGAGAACATTATGGCAAATACTGTGCATATCGATGTTGTGAGTGCCGAAGCGTCTATCTTCTCTGGTGAAGCCGAATTTGTGGTGGCACCAGCGGGAACAGGCGAAGTGGGTATTTATCCACATCACGCACCTATGATTACAACGATCAAGCCGGGTGCCTTGCGTATCAAGCAAGCTAACGAGCAAGATGAAACTGTGATTTACATTTCTGGTGGCATGTTAGAAGTGCAACCGGGGTTAGTAACAGTATTGGCAGACACAGCCATTCGTGGTCAAGATTTAGATGAAGCGAAAGCTGTTGCAGCAAAAGAAGCTGCTGAAGAAGCTTTGCGTAACCGCTCATCAGATATTGATTACGCCGCAGCACAAGCTGAGCTCGCTGAAGCAATTGCGCAAATTCAGGCAATCCAAAAATTGCGTAAATCTGTGCACTAGATTGCGCACGGGACTAGTAATAAAACAGGCGGCTTTCGAGCCGCCTTTTTTGTTTCTGAGATAAAATAAGCATATGAGTAATTTAAATATTGTAATCTTGGCAGCGGGCAAAGGCACTCGAATGCAATCTGCCCTGCCTAAAGTACTGCATGCGGTAGGTGGCAAGCCTATTTTGCATCATGTGATTGATGCGGCGAGACAATTGCAACCACAAAACATAACAGTGGTGTATGGTTTTGGTGGCGAATTAGTCCAACAACAAACACCCGGTACCGATTTGCGGTGGGTATTACAAGCTGAACAATTAGGCACTGGGCACGCAGTACAGCAGGCGTTACCGAGTTTGCCTGCCGAGGGTAAAACGCTCATTTTGCTGGGAGACGTACCTTTAGTGGATGTTGCCGCTTGTCGAGCCATGTTGGAACATGCAGACCAGCAATTGGTGGTGCAGACATTTATTAAGGCTGACCCTTGTGGTTACGGCCGCATCGTACGTAATGCGCGAGATGAGGTGGTAGGCATCGTCGAACATAAAGACGCGAGCGAGGCGCAGCGCCAAATTAAAGAGGTTAATACTGGCATTATGGCGATGCCAAATGCGCAATTGAAAACTTGGTTGGGTAAAATCACCAATCAAAACGCTCAAAAAGAATATTACCTGACGGATATCATCAGTCTATCCGTGCTTGAAGGTCGCCCAGTTATACCCTATGTGGTGAAAGATGCCTGGTCTGTTACCGGCATCAATTCGAAACTGGATCTGCAACAAATCGAACGAGAGTACCAACAGCGCCAAGCCAATTCGCTGATGACACAGGGCGTCACCTTGTTAGATGCACAGCGGATTGATATTCGGGGCGCATTGCAATGTGGTAGAGATGTGGTGATTGATGTTAACTGTGTGTTTGAGGGCAACGTCATCCTAGAAGATGGTGTGTACATTGGACCTCATTGCGTCATTCGCGATGCAACGATTGCACAAGGCACACAAATAGCCGCTTTTACGCATGTCGACCAAGCGAATATCGGCAAAGACAGTAAAATCGGCCCTTTTGCTCGCTTGCGGCCTGGCGCCCAGTTGGCGGCGGATACGCATATTGGCAATTTTGTTGAAATTAAAAATGCGACGATCGGCTTAGGCAGTAAAGTGAATCACCTGAGTTATGTGGGTGATGCCAGCATTGGCGCTCATGTCAATATTGGGGCTGGCGTCATCACCTGCAATTATGATGGTGCCAATAAACATAAAACAGTGATTGAAGATCATGTATTTGTAGGCTCAGATACCCAATTAGTGGCTCCTGTAACCGTTGGTCATGGGGCGACCATTGCAGCAGGCTCGACGATTACCAAAGATGTGCCGGCAGAGACGTTAACCTTATGCCGTGCGCGCGGGCAAAGATCAATTCAGGGATGGAAACGTCCACAAAAGGTGAAAAAATAAGCGTATGTGTGGGATTGTCGGTGCGGTTTCAACTAGAAATATCGTTCCACTCTTGATTGAGGGGTTAAGTCGACTAGAGTATCGTGGCTATGATTCGGCAGGGATCGCAATACTCAACCAGCACATAGAGCGTGCACGGGCGGTAGGTCGCGTTTCGGAGTTGGCGCTAAAAGCAGAAGGCATGCACGGCACCGTTGGCATTGGCCATACCCGATGGGCAACGCATGGGGGTGTCACTGAACAGAACGCGCACCCACACGTATCCCCTGCGCAAGATCAGGCACAGATCGCAGTGGTACATAACGGTATTATCGAAAATCACGATGAACAAAGAGACCGCTTAAAAGCACTCGGCTATCAGTTTTATTCGCAAACGGATACCGAGGTGATTGCGCATTTGGTGCATCACTATTACCAACAATCTCATGATTTATTAACCGCTGTAAAAAAAGCCATTGCAGAGTTGACCGGTGCGTATGCCATTAGTGTGATCGCGTTGGATCAGCCGACCAAAATGGTGGTTGCGCGCCTCGGTTGTCCCTTGTTAATAGGACTGGGTGAGGGCGAAAACTTTGTGGCCTCTGATGTCTCGGCGGTGTTGTCAGCGACCCGCAAAGTGATCTATCTGGAAGATGGCGATGTAGCCACGTTGCAAACAGATTCGGTGGTGATTATCGACAAACAGGATGAAGTGGTGTCGCGCAAAATTCATCTGAGCGATGTGTCTCTGGCCTCCCTTGAGTTGGGACCATACAGCCATTTCATGCAAAAAGAAATCTACGAACAGCCACGTGCAATAAGCGATACGATTGAGGCACTGATCGATGATGGTGCTTTTAGAAGTGAATTGTTTGGCCAATCGGCAGCGGCAGTGCTGTCCAAAGTCGATAGTGTATTGATCCTCGCTGCTGGGACCAGCTATTACGCCGGGTTGACTGCAAAATACTGGCTGGAAAGTATTGCAAAGATACCCACTTCAGTAGAAATCGCCAGTGAATATCGCTATCGTGAATCGGTGCCGAATCCGAATCAATTGATTGTGACTATCTCACAGTCGGGCGAAACCCTTGACACCATGGAAGCGCTGAAGCATGCCCAAAAACTCGGCCATCGTCACAGCTTGGCGATTTGCAATGTGCAAGAAAGTGCGATTCCACGCGCATCCTCCTTAATATTCTACACGCGGGCTGGCGCTGAAATTGGCGTTGCCAGCACCAAAGCCTTCACCACCCAACTGATTGCATTATTTGTGCTTGCAGTGACACTGAGCAAAGTGCGCGGCCTGTTAACTGAAGCCCAAGAACAGCAGTATTTGTCTGACCTGCGCCAGCTAACCGGTAGCGTGCAGATTGCCTTAAATTTAGAGCCGCAGATTCGTGAATGGGCACATCGCTTTGGTGATAAAGAGCATGCATTGTTCCTTGGACGAGGCATTCACTACCCAATTGCCATGGAAGGCGCACTCAAGCTGAAAGAAATCTCTTATATTCACGCAGAGGCCTATCCAGCTGGAGAGCTGAAACACGGGCCGTTGGCTTTGGTGGATAACAATATGCCTGTCGTGGTGATTGCACCCAATGATGCGTTGCTTGAAAAAGTAAAGTCCAACATGCAAGAAGTAAAAGCGCGTGGTGGTGAATTGTTCGTGTTTGCCGATGCCGATAGCCACTTTAAAGAGTCAGAAGGCGTACATGTCATCCGCACACCGCGCCATGTTGGCGTATTGTCGCCCATTTTGCATGTGATTCCAGTGCAATTGCTGGCTTACCATGTCGCCCTACTTAAAGGCACGGATGTCGATAAACCACGAAACCTTGCTAAAAGTGTGACGGTTGAATAAGCCTGTAGGCTTTTTGTGACTGGCGATCTGCCGCGTGAGCAGCACAAGGCGCGGCATATTTGGTGGACGATAAAGCCGGGTAATACAAACGTAAAGACTAGAAAAGCAGACACATTCCGGGCTTTTTTCAAACAAGAAAAAAGCCCGCTTCGCTTACAATGATATTCGGTGCTCATCAGGAAAGCAGTCATGTCTACGTCGCAACATAGTATTATTGGTCGTCAGCCAATTGTGAATAGTCAGCAAGAGATTATTGGTTACGAGTTCTTTTTCAGAAATGATCAGAATGGCACCAATGCGCCTTTTGAAGAGGATATTCAAACTTGCGCCAAAATTTTGTCCACAACGATGGATGAGATGCATGAGAATTGGTTACTCGGCCAGCAATTAGCCTTTATCAACGTTGACCGCCTGATGCTCAGTAGCGTGTTTTTGGAGTTAATGCCGGCAGAAAAAACCGTCCTCGAAGTGGTGAATTCAGTAGAAGTCACTGCTGAAATCATTGAGCGTTGTCGCGAGCTTAAAACAAACAAATTTAAAATTGCGCTAGACAACCCACAGCATCACGCGCAGCTAGAGGCATTAATCCCTTATGCCGATTACATCAAACTAGACATGCGCGATGTAGATATTGTACAAGCCACACAATGGTTAAAAAAATACCAAGCCACCGGTTGCCAGTTGATTGCCGAAAAAGTCGAGCAAAATGCGCAATTTACTGCTCTGTTAGAGGCGGGCTATCAACAGTTTCAGGGTTATTTTTATGCCAGACCAGAAAACCTGAATAGCAAAGTGATTAATCCAAGTTTTGACGGTGTATTGCATTTGCTGAATCTGGTGAGCCAGGATGCGGAAAACAAAACCATAGAAAATGGCTTCAAGCGCGACACCACCCTGAGTTATAAATTACTGCGCTACATTAATTCGGTAGGCTTTGGCCTGTCGTGCGAGGTGCAGTCGATCGGACACGCGTTGACGATTTTGGGCCGTAACCAGCTCTATCGTTGGTTGACTTTGTTGATGGTGACGGCTGGCAATAATAGTAGCTCCCCTGCCCTGATGAAAACGTCTATCACACGTGGCCGACTCACTGAACTGCTCGGGGAGCCTTTCTTTGAAAAGCGTGATCGCGATAATTTATTCGTGGTCGGTGTTTTTTCATTACTCGACATCATGCTCAAGGTGCCGATGGAAAATGTGCTCGAAAAATTGCAATTGCCAGAGGCGATCGTCGATGCCTTAGTGAGGCGTGAAGGCATTTTTGGTCCATTTTTGAAGCTGACAGAGGCCTGCGAAGATGCCAATAACGAAGAGATTTTGCAATTAGCGGCCATGCTACAACTCAACCCTGACAAGGTGAACCAGTGTCATATGGATGCGCTCGCTTGGACTGAAGCCTTGGGAATTTGATCCGGAGAATCACACCTCTCCCCCGCTTGAAAAAATAAAACGTATGCCCATATTGAAAATACAGGCGCTTGTTGTTTGAGGCCTGTGCAATGTGTTCATCGCTTCATTTTAAAAGGATCAACGATATGCGTACTTATGATTTAAGCCCTTTCTACAGAACTGCGATTGGTTTTGACCGCTTAGCTAAAATGCTTAACGAAAATCAGCGTAATGAAAATGAAATCAGCTACCCACCCTACAATATTGAACTGGTCGACGAAAACACTTACAAAATTGTCATGGCTGTCGCCGGATTTCATCAAGACGAGTTGGACATAGAAAGTGAACATCAGTCTTTACGCGTCACCGGCCGTAAAGTTAAAAAAGAGCAACAAGCCAATTATCTGCACCGAGGCATTGCCACGCGTGACTTCGAGCATAAATTTCAGCTGGCTGATCACGTTAAAGTCACCCATGCCCATCTCGAAAATGGCTTATTGACCATTGCATTATTACGCGAGATTCCTGAAGCGCTCAAACCGCGCAAAATTCAAATTGGCACCACAGAGCATGCGCCAGCCTCTTTTATCGAACAAAAGGCGGCCGCCTAACTCGCCAGCCAAAGGGCCTTTGGGCCCTTTTTTGTTGCTGCGTATTTATATACAAGCTAATTTCAAGCGTGCGTATTAAAATAGGGCCTTTCAAACCCTTGTCCTGGAATCTCTCATGGCGCAATATGTGATGTCCATGCTCCGCGTGAGCAAAGTCGTGCCGCCCAAACGGCAAATCATCAAAAACATCTCACTGTCTTTTTTCCCCGGCGCAAAAATTGGTTTGCTCGGGTTAAACGGCTCAGGAAAGTCTACCGTGCTTCGTATCATGGCGGGCGCTGACAAAGAGTATGAAGGCGAAGTGCAATGGCAGCCCAATCTATCGATTGGTTATTTACCGCAAGAGCCGCAGTTAGATCCAAATAAAACCGTGCGTCAAGAAGTTGAGGCAGGCCTTGGCGCGATCATGGAAGCCAAACAAAAGCTAGAAGAAATTTACGCAGCATATGCTGAGCCAGATGCCGATTTTGATCAGCTCGCTGAAGCGCAAGCCAAATATGAAAATATTCTGGCTGCAAGTGGAAGCGATGTCGAGCAGCAACTTGAAATCGCTGCCGATGCCTTACGTTTACCGCCTTGGGACGCGATGATTGGGCCGTTATCTGGCGGTGAAAAACGCCGCGTTGCGCTGTGTAAACTGCTGCTCTCCCAACCCGATATGCTGTTGCTGGATGAGCCAACCAACCACCTGGATGCTGAATCCGTTGAATGGCTGGAACAATTCTTGGTGCGCTTTCCCGGCACCGTCGTTGCGGTGACCCATGATCGCTATTTTCTTGATAACGCCGCCGAGTGGATTTTGGAGCTAGACCGTGGTGAAGGCATTCCATGGAAAGGGAACTACTCCAGTTGGCTTGAGCAAAAAGAAGATCGATTAGCTTTAGAGCAAAAGCAGGAGGATGCGCACCGTAAAGCCATGAAGCAAGAGCTGGAATGGGTGCGTCAAGGCGCCAAGGCACGTCAAAGCAAGAGTAAAGCGCGTTTAGCGCGTTATGAAGAAATGTCTAGTGTTGAGTATCAGCGCCGCAATGAAACGCAAGAAATCTTCATTCCGCCGGGTGAGCGTCTAGGCAATCAGGTCATTGAATTTAAAAATGTTTCTAAAGGCTTTGGTGATCGGCTGCTGATCGATGATCTATCGTTCACCATTCCGCCCGGGGCAATCGTGGGCGTGATTGGTCCTAACGGTGCCGGTAAATCTACCCTCTTCCGCATGCTTCAAGGTAAAGAGCAAGCAGATAGCGGCGAAATTATCACTGGCCCCACGGTCAAATTGGCTGCCGTGGATCAAACGCGTGATGGCTTGGATAACGATAAAACCGTGTTTGAGGCGATTTCTGGTGGGTTGGATATCTTGTCTGTGGGCAAGTTTGAAATGCCTAGCCGAGCGTATATTGGCCGGTTCAATTTCAAAGGTGGTGATCAACAGAAAATCGTTGGCCAGCTGTCAGGCGGTGAGCGTGGCCGGTTGCATTTGGCTAAAACACTCATCTCTGGCGCCAATGTTTTGCTATTAGATGAGCCTTCTAATGATCTGGATGTCGAAACCTTGCGGGCGTTAGAAGACGCCTTGTTAGAATATTCGGGTTGCGTGTTGGTCACCTCTCACGATCGCTGGTTTTTGGACAGAATTGCCACGCACATACTTGCGGCAGAAGGCGACTCACAATGGACCTTCTTTAATGGCAATTATCAAGAATATGAAGCCGATAAGAAAAAACGCCTTGGTGAAGAAGGGGCAAAACCCAAACGCATTCGATACAAACCGATTACGCGTTAATGCAAAAGCCCATTCTGACGGATGGGCTTTTTTTATCACTGAGCCCTGTTGTAAATAAAAGACAAACAGCAGTAAATGAACGTTTAACCCTTACTCCTTATTTACAAGGGGTATGCGATGCATGCAAGATTATTTTGCAATTTACAAAAACCTTTTAGATGCACTATTTTGGGGAGAAGAAAGTATGGCAGGTTGGTTTGAGCTGACAAAAAGTGACAAGACGGAACAATTTAGTTTTGTATTAAAAGCAGGTAATAGTGAGCCGATTTTGAGGAGTGAGCAGTACACCACGAAAGCCGCGGCGCTCAATGGTATTACATCGGTACAAACAAATAGTGCGTTGGATGCGCGCTATCAAGCATTGGCCGCAAAAGACGGTAGACCTTATTTCAATCTGCTCGCCGGTAACCATCAAATTATTGGTACCAGCCAAATGTATGCTTCAGAAGCGGCGCGTGATAAAGGGATTGCGTCAGTCAAAAATTATGGCGCCTCTAAAGTCATCAAAGACCTGACAGCCGGTTAACACTATTCAGAAGTCTGCCTCGCCTTATGCGGGGCATTTTTCATGATGGCATCCCACACGCTGGCAGGAATAAGCCGCATCAGTCTGGCAATCAAGCCCATTTGCCAGGGGATGATGGTGAAGCGGCGATGTGCAGCAATTGCGCGCAAGGCATGGGTTGCAAACGTCTCTGCGTCCATTAAAAACGGCATACGGTAAGTGTTCACCGCGGTCATCGGCGTACGAATATAACCAGGGGCAATCGTGGTGACTGGGATATTGTATTGTTGCATCTCAATCCGCAAGCTCTCTAAATAGGTGATGGCGGCCGCTTTGCTTGCGCTGTAGGCCCCTGAGCCTGGCAAGCCGCGAATGCCAGCAACACTGGCAATGCCGACCAATTGCGCGGGCTCGCCAAGTGTTCGGCTTAGTTTCATCGCCTCAATAAAGGGCTGAAAGGTATGTACCATGCCGAGGACATTGGTCTCAAACACTGCCCGAAACGCTGAAATATCCTCTACATGCTCAGTTAAGGTCCCGCGACTAACGCCGGCATTGGCAATGATGATATGGGGCGTGCCATGCGCCACCATAAAATTGTTTGCGATCGCTTGCATCCCTCCCGCATCGCGTACATCTGCCGGATAAACCACACAAGTTGATTGGAACGACGATCTTAGTTGATCTGCTAGTCGATGCAACGCCACTTCGTTTCGGCCGCAAAGCGCCAACATTGCATTGGCACCCAATTTTTTGGCATAAGCGGTGGCAAACGCAGCGCCCAACCCGCTTGAAGCACCGGTAATCAGAATGCGTGTCATTGCTGGGGCGCTGGCGGGCATAGCTTTCGGCTGTCTAAATAAAACACTTAGCATGACACAAAATACAGGGCTTGCGTATCAGGCGTGTGGCATCCGCTTGCCCGTCGGGGCGATGCGGTTAGGCAAATTGTAAAAACTGCAAATCTTGCTTAGCGGGCGTGAAAATGACATCGACACACACATTTCTATCTTTAAAGTTGTGCCTATACAGGCGCTCAAGATCTGTTCTTAATTCGAACTGATGACATAGTTGTGCCAATTTGTGGTCGCATGGGACCTTTAATTCTATCCAAATATAAATCATTCGGCCCAGTTCTAGTGACTTGCACTCAATATCTAAATCTTCGTGGATGCAGGCATGAAAAGTGGGCGAATTTTGTAAAAAAGCCAATGTATACAGACTATTAATTCTTGCTGAGAGTGCAGGCATGGTGTTGGCACCCAACAGTTGCTTTAAAAACCGTTTGAAAATACTTAACGGTTCCGGAAACGCAATGATGCAGACAAATAGCACAATCATCGGGTCAAAATAAGGCGCAAAACGGGCAAGAAACGTGTGTTCAATGAGGGTGGCCATAAAAAATCCGATCGAAATTGCCAGCGTGATTAGGCCATCAATTTGCCAGTTCACCACGTCCAATTTAAGGAGTGCAGAGCCAGACTCTTTTGCTTTTGCATCTGTAAATCGCCACATCAGCAGGCACACTATCGCAGAAAATAGCGCAAAAATAGCGACCGCCAAGGAATGCGGGTGCCTACCTCCGTGCGAGATCGCAATCAAAGCCATCAGCGCAGAAAACACTAATAAAGCCATGGCCATTAATGCATTGACTAGGTTGAGAAAAGCCTCAAATGCATGGTAGCCGAAAGGATAATTTTTTGAGTGCCCATTCTGAATCAAACGGCTGACTTTAAGGGCGGCCCAAGAAAATAAAATATCAGATAAGCCAAATGCCCCATCCAGCAATAGCGCCGCCGAGTCAGCCCATATTGCAAATAGTGTTGCAGTGCAACCAAGTAGCGCTGTTGCAAATAGGCTGACTTTGAGCGCCGTCTGTTCAGGATTGTTACTGCGAACACGGCTCGTATATTTACGGATTAGATTTAGCATCACTTCTCTCCCGACCTTTTCTTATTTGTTTGTTTTTTGGCTGATTATTGCATACTGTCCGATATATGTCTTAATTAAGATGACAATTTTTATTGTAGGCAATAAAAAACCAGCCCGTAGGCTGGTTTTTTAAACGTCATAATGCAAGCTACAGGTCTGTTTTACCAAATCGGTATGGCAGCAGTTTGCCGACAATTAAAAACTTCTCGGCTTCCTCTCGCGTGTAAATCTCGGGGGTAAACCCATCGCTAGCGTCTCCTCGAACTTCGATCTGACCATCAAGCCGCAGTTTAATCCGCTTAATTCTAAGCGTCTTGCCCTGCTGAATGACATACACACCGTCTTCATGGATGTGCTGGCAACTTGTATCTACCAGTGCCTGCTCCCCCAATTTAAAACTGGGGTTCAGCGTGTCCGTATTGACCGTAATCGTAATGATATGACTCGGGTCCACATCGGTCACGGCTGAAACATCGAGCATATTTCTCGAGATTTGCATTAATAAATAGTTGTTATTATTCAAGTCGTTCGAGCTACCTGGCTCGAAATACTTAATGTACTCCATGTCTGCTTCACTTTCCTCTATCGCTGCGCTGGGAGCGGCTCCCAGCAAAGAGGCATCTTCATCGGTATTCCCTATCCACCATGCGACAGGTCGGCCAGTCTTGCGCTCGAGATCTTTGAGGGCAGACTCTCTCGGTAACCGATCATTCTTGATCCATTCGTGCACAGTCTGGGGTGCAAGTCCATGCTCCCTAGCCCATTGATTAATGGATCTCTGTCCGATGAGTGAGATGAGTTTTGATGAAATGCCCGACATATTAAATGCTCGAGGAGGTTTCCGAGGGACCGTCAGACAAATCCGCGGAGGGGAAGAGTCTGTAAAGTTTTACAGCGTTAGTATGGGACATGAGTTATTGAGTATAAATTAAATTTGTCTTAATTAAGTCGATTTTTTAGATTTCTATCAAATTTATAGTGTTAAATTAAGATGATTGTTGACTGTTCATCAAATATATGTCTTAATTAAGGTGTTTAATCAGATGAAAAAACACATAAACACCGTTTAATTCAGTTGATTGACCGATTTTCTGAATCTGACCCTATAAAGCAGACAAAAATTCGATCTAAATCAGTTGCGTTAAACAAAACTAATTTTTGGGTAGAAAAAACTGAACACCTGAGTATTAAGTTTTAAAAATTACACGTTCAAATATCAGCGGACACCTCAAAAACACACCTTCCCTAAGGGAGTTGGTTGTGCATTGTGGTTGTAAGGCTTTTATTCGCCCAAAAATTAAATAAATTAATTCGTAATTTTAGCACCTTCAATGCCGACGGCGGCAACTTTTGGTGCTGGATTCAAAAACTCAATGTGCGAAAGGCTTGCATGCGTTTTTTTTATAGTTTGGTTTTATCCATCACGCTGTTGATCGGCAGTTTTATTTATATGCTATGGGCTAATACTGTTTATGCCGCGGAAGTACCAGCACAAACCACCGCTACTGTTTCACTGGATAGCTTAGTCACCAATGCGGTCAACATTGTCAAGGCATTCGACGGTGGCGCGGCAAAGCAAGTCTGGGATAGCGCTAGTCAGCAAACAAAAAAATATCAAACCCGCGATGTATTCGCAAAAAGTATTGCTGATTCGCGCAAACCGCTGGGTGATATTGCGGGCAGAAAATGGTTGTCTGTCGAGTCCGTCGAAATCACCAAGCCAGGAAATGTCGCCCCAGGCAACTACATCAATGTTCTGTTTGCAAGTGGCTTTACAGGCTCAAAAGAGCCCGCACGTGAATCCGTAACCTACGTCAATGAAAACGGCACTTGGTATTTTGCTGGCTACATGTTGTTGGTTCCGCCATCGATTACAAATCCTGTAGGTGGATTTGCACCGCCGAGCGCGGCAGCGCCAGCCCAGTCGATGTCTGACAGTGCCGAGTCAAAATCAAAATCCAAGAAAAAATAAGTTATTAGCTTAAAAATTGCCAATCCCTGTGAGAGGTCGGAATGAATAAGTCCTACAAAATTATCTTTAACAGCCACAGCGGCATCTGGGTGGTCGTCAGTGAATTAGTATCTTCACGTGGTAAACGATGCTCATCGGTAGTAGCCGCTTTGGCCGCAATCACTGCAATTGGGATTTCAAATGGTTCTTATGCTGATACAGCCTTGGGTGGTTGTACTCCAACGGGGGGCACTCTTAATGAGATTGGTATAGGTGCTAATACTGGCACATGCGTTGTGCAAGCTGGTGGTACCGGTGCCATCGGTATTGGTGCAAACGTAAGAGCGGTGACGGCAAACGGGAACGCAATTGCTATCGGCACGAACGCGCAGGCCGAAGCAAGTGATGGCGATATGCTGGCCATTGGCGATGGCGCGAGGGCAATAGGTATTGATTCCACGGCCCTGGGTGGTGGCACGTTGGCAAGTGGGCAAGACTCAATTGCGATTGGGGGGAACGGTTCGTCTGCCACACAAACAGGTGCTACAACGCTGGGGTACAACTCAAATGCGACTGGTACACGTGCAACAGCCTTGGGTTCCTTGGCCAATGCATCCGGGGAAAACGCGGTTGCTATTTCAAATGGCTCAAACTCTGCTTCAAACAATGGTGTTGCAATTGGTGCGGGTACGATCACCACAAGCGGAACAAGTAACGGTGTAGCCATAGGTGGCAATGCGGCGTCTAGAGCTGAAAATGCAGTTGCACTTGGTGCGGCTGCAAATGCCAATTCCATCAATGCGCTGGCATTAGGTGCCAATAGTAGCGTGACCTTGGCGAATTCAGTTGCGTTGGGGAGTGATTCATCCGCAACAGCGACGACTGCAACAACAAACTGGACGACTGCGAATGGCGTGGTGCAAGGCCGGACATTCACAGTAAATCAGGCGCCCACTAACGGCGTGGTCGCTGTGGGCAATAGACAAATACAAGGTGTGGCTGATGGCGAAGTATCAGCTACCAGCACAAACGCAATTAACGGTAGCCAGTTATTCGCAATTACCAATGCGATTGCCGACACACCACTGGGCTTTACCGCCGACAGTGGGACTAAGGTTGACCGTAAACTGGGCGAAACCTTGAAGATCATCTCAGGGAATGCGACGGGTACGGCCACGACCAACCTGAAGACAACCACCACAGCCGACGGGATTGAGATTTCGTTCAAAGAGACGCCGACCTTCAAGGGAGCGGACTTTAGCGGTGGCAAGCTTATTAATGTAGGCGCTGGTAGTTTGGCAATGGGCTCGACGGATGGGGTCAACGGCGGTCAATTAAACACAGCCCTTGGCTCTGTGACCGACAAACTTGGTGGCGGCACGACATTCGACCCTGCGACGGGTAAGGTCACGGGCGGCTTTACGGTAGGCGGGAAAGACTACAATAACGTGGCGGATGCCATTGCAGGCACCACCAAAGCGATTGCCGACACACCACTGGGCTTTACCGCCGACAGTGGGACTAAGGTTGACCGTAAACTGGGCGAAACCTTGAAGATCATCTCAGGGAATGCGACGGGTACGGCCACGACCAACCTGAAGACAACCACCACAGCCGACGGGATTGAGATTTCGTTCAAAGAGACGCCGACCTTCAAGGGAGCGGACTTTAGCGGTGGCAAGCTTATTAATGTAGGCGCTGGTAGTTTGGCAATGGGCTCGACGGATGGGGTCAACGGCGGTCAATTAAACACAGCCCTTGGCTCTGTGACCGACAAACTTGGTGGCGGCACGACATTCGACCCTGCGACGGGTAAGGTCACGGGCGGCTTTACGGTAGGCGGGAAAGACTACAATAACGTGGCGGATGCCATTGCAGGCACCACCAAAGCGATTGCCGACACACCGCTGACATTTGCTGGTAATAGCGGCACTAATGTTGATCGTAAATTAGGTCAGACCTTCAATATTAAAGGTGCAGCAACCGCAGCGGGCTCATACTCTGGAGGCAACATTAAGACGGTTGCCAACGGGACGGATGGAATCGATATTCAATTGGCGGATGCGCCAGTATTTGCTGGTCAGGTGAAAGCCAATGGCTTTGATGCGAGTGGTCAGAAGATCGTCAATGTGGGTGTCGGTACGGCAACGACGGATGCTGTGAATATTGGCCAGTTAACAACGACTTTGGGAGGGAATGTTAGCTATAACGCAGACGGTACATTGAAAACAGGTTTTACAACAAATGCGGGCACCTATGGATCCGTTGCTGAAGCAATTAATGCTGTAAATACGACTGCATCAAAAGGTTGGAATTTGTCTACAAATGGAGGGGATAGCTCTAATGTTGCACCTGGCGCAACAGTGGATATTGCCGCGGGATCTAGTAATGTCATCGTATCGAATGTAGGTACGAATGTAAAAGTGGATATTGCTCAGGAGCTTAACTTGAACTCTGTCAAAACGGGTAATACCACAATGGATAGTACAGGTGTGGCGGTGGGCAGCAATGTGAAGCTCGGCGCAACTGGATTAGTCATCGAAGGCGGACCTAGCGTAACTGAATCCGGTGTGGATGCAGGCAACAAGGTAGTTAGAAATGTGGAAGCCGGTGCGGTGACAGAAGACAGCAAAGATGCAGTCAATGGCTCACAGTTGTATGCAGTTAAACAAACCGCTGGACGCGGTTGGGATATGACTACCAACGCGGTGGGAAGTGGCGTTGCCATAGGCAGTTCAGTGGCAAACATCGCCCCTGGAGATACTGCAAAATTTACGGCGGGTAACAATGTCATCGTCACACAAATCGGCAAAGAGGTGCAGCTGGCGGTAAACCCTGAACTGAAAGGCTTAACTTCTGTTGGTATCAATGGCGGCCCAACCTTGAGTAGTACAGGCATTGCAATGGGGGCAGGCAATACCCTCAATATGGGCGGCAATGCAATCACAAATGTGGCTGCCGGCACTGCTGGATCAGATGCGGTTAACCTGAATCAGATGACTTCTGCAATTGCGGCTGCTAAAACCAAATATTACAGCGTGAATTCTACAGGTGGTGGCAACCTTAATAATGATGGTGCTACCGGCGCTGACGCCATTGCATCGGGTAAAGACGCGATTGCCTCTAAAGACAATGCGATAGCAATCGGTAAAGGCGCCACAGCAGATACATTCAACAGTGTCGCCATTGGTGCAGCCAGCAAAACCGTGGATGTCGTGGCTACCAGCAAAACATCCTTGGGAGGAAAAGACTATCAATATGCTGGAACGACCCCGGTAGGTACGGTGAGCGTAGGTAGTGCTGATAACGAAAGAACAATTACCAATGTTGCAGCCGGTAGAGTGAATGCCACCAGTACGGATGCGATCAATGGTAGTCAGTTACATGTTCTTCAGACCGTGCTGAGTCCATTGCTCGACGCTGGCGGTGGTGGGCAGGTTGGTTTATTGCCCCCATCTGCAGGCGGTGTGGATTCTGCAAATCCAGGCCGACTCATGACGCAAACATATGGTTTTAATAACACCACTACTAGCTCAGTCAAAGCATCTGATTGCCAAACAGTGAATGGTGTTGACTCCACCGGCGTGGGCTTATGTGTAAAAGCGAGCCAAAAGGGCACCACAGCACTTGGCTCGAATGCGCAAGCAACGGCTGAAAACGCCACGGCTATAGGCTTCAGGTCAACCGCAAATGGTCAAGAGGCAGTTGCGGTTGGTTATCAAAATACAGCAGCTAAACAATCCGTTGCGATCGGGACTAATAATACGGTTACCGGTGAAAAATCGATCGCGATTGGGGTTGGTAATACAGTTGCGAGTAACCGCTCGATCGTCATTGGAGACCCTAGTCAGCTAGAGGCTGGTGCTGATGATACTACGATTATAGGTAACAATAATACTGTATCAGCATCGGCAAATCAGTCAGTTAGTGTTGGAAGTGACTCAGTCCTTTCTGCAACACGTACCGTAGCCTTAGGCGTTGGCGCTCAAGCAACAAAGGCAAATAGTGTGGCCTTAGGGGCCTTTAGTGTCACTGGCAATTATGCTCGAACGCAAAGTGTCTCTATTGGCAGCAGTACTTTCGCATTTGCTGGCTCTGGTGCGGAACTATCAACCGTCAGTGTTGGGCGTGCTGGCAGTGAGCGTCAAATTCAAAATGTGGCTGCTGGCCGCATTAGCAACTCCAGTACAGATGCCATTAATGGTAGCCAACTCTATGCGACCAATCAGGCGATTGAAACACTACAAGCTGGCATTGGCAGTGTTTATGAGACTTTAAATTATTTGGATGGACGCATCACGAATGTGGCGCGTGATGCAAATGCTGGCTCAGCTTCTGCCATGGCCATGGCTTCAATGCCGCAAGCTTGGGAGCCTAATAAGACGATTACATCGATGGGCGCAGCCACTTACCAAGGTGAATCCGCTTACTCAATGGGGGTTTCCAGAATGTCGGAAAACGGGCGTGTCACATTGAATTTTGGGGCAACAGGGAATACCCGCAACAAATTCGGCGTCGGCGTCGGGGTGGGAATCCAATGGTAATCATCAAATTAGGAAAACGGTGCATGAAATTCAATTTTTCATCCTTGCTCGCTAAAACAGCCATTGTATTCATGGTGGCTTCAGTCACTGCTTGTGTGACGGGGCATAGTCAGTCTTCCTCAGTCAAGCCGGTGGTTTTCCCCACGCCTAAGTACTCTTGGATCCCAGAGGGCGCATACGTCAATATGGAAAATCTCAGAAAAGTGAATTTGGGTTTAGCTAAGCAGCAGGTATACGCATTAATTGACAAACCACATTTTGAAGAAGGCTTTTTTAATGTCACTGAATGGAACTACATATTTAAACTGGAAAAAACTAAAAACAATTGGCTGACTTGCCAATTTCAACTCCGGTTTGATGATGAGAGGCGTGTCAGCCAATTATCTTGGAAGCGCGAGGATTGTAAGAACATTGTTGAGCAACCCGCAAAGTGAACCTTTAGAGTACCGCTTGATTGAACAGCGAACGACCTTGAAGCTCATGTCAACTGGCGGTGATTCACAATGATAAAAATGAAGGAAAAAAATGAATAGATATACCCCTATTCTTATCTGTTTGTTTGGAACGTTATTGGTTGGTTGCCAGAATGACAGCGCTGAGAACAAGCCGCAAACCACTGTCGCAGACAGTCAACAACAGCAATTACAGCCCTGCAATACCAACGCAGACAACTCAGCGGGTGCCTCAACGCCACCAACCAATTGTGATATGGGGCTAGCGCCCATTTTTTACAGTGGGGTCGTACAGGCTGCTGGGGCTGATGATCATCATCCGATGACTTATCAATTGCATGGCAAGCAGATTAATGGCGGTGAAGCCTTAGTAAAAGACTATCAGTTAGACGCTGGCGCATTAATGCTGTCCAAATATATTGGGCAAGAGGTTGTGTTGACTGGTATTCCACATCTGTTGGACACCTCCACTGGACTAGAAGTGATCGAGGTAAAGAGTATTGAATTTGATGGGGTTGTGAGTACGCAGTAAGTATTTTTTCTGTGCAACATACGATCCACAATCTGAAGAGAATTTGAATGAGAAATTGGTGTTTTACCCTGACAAAAAGAATTAGTCGTTTGCCTCACTTTAATACAGTACTAATTGCATGGATGTTTTGCATGATCGTAACGCTTTCGGTTTTGATTGCATTGTGTTTGATGGCGTGTGTGTTTGAACACTGTTCGCCACTTTTTTAGCTTTCCTTGATGCGGTCACCACGTGCAGGTGGTTCATCCAAGCCGCATCAAGGACTTTTTAAAAAAGTGGTTTTTCTGAATATTTGGCATTGTGGCCGTTTCAATGAGCGTTAACTACCTTTGCCAAGCCTCTGATGCATATTGCGGTGAGTTAGGCCAATGAGTTTTATCAAAGGACAGAGGCACTTGGGTTTGTTGGAATCTATGGGTGGAGTTGCTTTGGACGACTTTTCAGCAATTAAGGTGTCTAGATGTTGAATGCCACGCTCGCTTTTATTAATGATTGAGGAGTTTGCATGTCATTGCCTGATCCAAAGCGTCCTCAAGTAGCGCCTGAATCCGATGCGAAATGGATATCAGATGAGGATGAGGAGATCAGTGGTGATGCGCTGATCGATTTGCCAGATTCACCCAAGATAGATTTGATGCAACTTGGGGTGGCGGTAGAAGCGCTCAATGATTATGTTTCACCTGTTTTGCAAAATACTCATTTTGCTATCGCTGAGTCTGATGGTTGCGTGGTGGTGATGGCAATAAACGTCGAAACACAAACCGTGATGCGTTATATTCCGCTGGAAGAAGTGATTGCCATTGGTCGTTCATTAGAACGTCTTCGCAAGTTGGCTTTTCGCGAAAAGTAAGTCAATTGCGCATAGCGTCTGAATCAAACGTCGCGAGTCGAATGGCAGATGATTAAAAAGCCCTGTATTTACAGGGCTTTTTATTTTAGTTATTTCTTTTTGGCGGCGCGGTCTTTGCGCACATTGTTGATAATAAAATCCGCCGTTTGCAAGGCTGTCTCGTTGCCCCCGGCCATAGAGCTACCCGTGATATATTTGCCATCGATAATCAGTGCAGGGACGCCTGTTGCGCCCGAGGCACGAAAGGTCTGCATCGCTTTATTCATTTGCATGTTGACTGCAAATGATTTGAATGCCTTCTCAACTTTGATTTTATCTAGACCGCCTTGCTTGATGACCCAATCCATCGCTGCGGCTTCATCGGCAGGATTGAGGCTTTTCGTTTTATGAATCGCGTCAAACAGCTGGCTGTGCAGTTTGTCGAGAACACCTAGCTCTTGCATCGCAAAAAAGGTTTTTGCCATTGGGGCCCAGTTTGCATTTGGCAAGGCAGGCATACGCTTAAAGTAGACGTCTGCCGGCAATTTTTTTACCCAAGCGTCCAGTGGCTGCTCCATATGGTAGCAGTGTGGACAACCGTACCAAAACAGTTCGAGCACTTCGATCTTGGCTGGCTGATCAGTGGTGATTTGTTGGGCGACTTGGTCGAATTGCTCGCCCATCTGTGGGTCTGCCCAAGCACTGGTGGCAGTCAGTCCTGCCCAAAACATCAAACTTAACAACATTTTTTTCATAAACGCAGTTTCCTAATTGGTGGAAAGTAATGATTTAACGTGACAGCGGCCGTAACGATGACAGCGTCAATGCGAGGCTGAGGATTCAATATTCACTTTGATCAGATTGGCCTGAAAGCCATTGGTTTCCAAGTCATGAGTAATCTTGCTAATTTTGGCCAAATCGTTGAGCGGACCAATGCGAACGCGGTGCATGGTGCCTTTATTCGGGATTTCCGCTGTTTGCACAAAGGCTTCAAAGCCAACCAATGCCAAGCGGGTTTTGAGGTTGTTGGCATCATCTTCTTTGGCAAATGCGCCCACTTGTACAAAATAACTCTCTTGTTTAATGGTTGGATTCTTTTTCACCTGCTGTTCGCTGATCTTGCTCTCGGTATCAGGCAGAATGGTGTAAAAATCAAACTTGTTTGGATCTTCGATCGACGGGCTGCCCGGTTTAACTTCTTCTTCGGTGACCGTGTTTTTAATCGGCAGCTCTTGAGCGCCTTCATCTTTTTTAAAAGTACTTGAGAATGGGCTATGGTCACCTTTAATGTAAATAATTAAGGCCACCGTCAATGCGACGCCCAAAAACAGGCCGACTAGCAGGCCATTAAAAAAAGTACTGCCACTATTTTTGGTTTTTGCTTTGGTTTGTGAGGGTTTGTAGTCGCGACTCATAGGGAGTGGTTACCATTTAATTGAAGCATTGATTAAACGCTTACATTTTTTCCGGGGCGCTGACCCCCAGTAAAGTTAAGCCATTGCGCAGGACGGTACGGGTGGCGGTAATCAATGCCAACCGTGCTAATTTAAGCTGCGGCTCATCCACCAAAAATTTGGTGTCATTGTAATAACTATGCAAGGCACTGGCTAGTTCCTTGAGATAGTTGGCAATCATGTGCGGGGCTAACGCCTCGCAAGCATTGCTGACCACTTCAGGGTATTGGCCGAGAGCTTGCATCAGGGCTGCCTCGGTCGCACTTTGCAAAGGCGACATTTCTGCGCCCGCCAAACTGGTAACGTCGCCGCCCCACTGATTGAGCACACTACAAATACGGGCATGCGCATATTGAATGTAATACACCGGGTTGTCGTTGGTTTGCGCGCGGGCAAGGTCGATATCAAACACTAATTGTGAGTCAGGGCTGCGCGCTGCCAAGAAATAACGCGTAGCATCACAGCCGACTTCTTCAATCAGGTCACGCAAGGTGACATAACTGCCTGCACGCTTAGAAAGTTTGACCTCTTCACCGCCACGCATCACCGTCACCATCTGGTGCAAGACATATTCTGGCCAACCTTGTGGAATGCCGACGTCGAGTGCTTGCAAGCCTGCACGCACACGGGTGATGGTGCTGTGATGGTCGGCCCCTTGTTCGTTAATGACACGCGTGAAACCACGTCCCCATTTTTCGCGGTGATAAGCCACATCAGGCACAAAATAGGTATAGCCACCCTCTTTTTTACGCATGACGCGATCTTTGTCGTCACCGAAATCGGTGGTGCGCAACCATAAAGCACCTTCTTGTTCGTAGGTGTGGCCGCTGGCGATTAATGCCGACACCGTATGATCGACCTTGCCTTCGCTATACAGCGCACTTTCAAGTGAGAACACATCAAATTTGATCTGAAACGCTTGCAAGTCAAGGTCTTGCTCGTGGCGCAAATAGGCCACGGCAAATTTGCGAATAGATTCGGTGTCTGTCACCTCGCCGCTTGCCGTGACTTGCATGTCGTCGGCCGTGACGGTGGCCTTGGCTAAGAAGGCCTGGGCAATATCTAGAATGTAATCACCGCGATAACCATCTTCTGGGAAGCCGGCATCTTCAGGCGCAATCCCTTGTACGCGAGCCAAGACGGATTTTGTTAGATTGTCGATTTGGGCCCCGGCATCGTTGTAGTAAAACTCACGGGTGACTGTCCAGCCATTTGCATCCAGCAAGCGGCACAAACAATCCCCCACGGCGGCGCCGCGGCCATGGCCGACATGCAGCGGTCCAGTCGGGTTGGCAGACACGAATTCAACCTGTACATTTTGCGCTTGGCCGCTCTGGTTTTGACCAAAGCTTGAGCCTTGTTGCAAAATCTGCTGAACAACCGCCTGCTTGCTATCCGCTGAAACAAAAAAGTTAATAAAACCTGCGCCAGCGATTTCAACTTTGCAGATCACATTATTAGCAGGCAACCCCTCAATAATCTGCTGCGCGATTGCGCGCGGATTTTGTTTCAATGGCTTTGCCAGTTGCATGGCGATATTCGTCGCAAAGTCACCATGATCGGCAACCTTTGGCCGCTCAAGAATGACATTCAGGCTGGAGGTGTCTTCTACCAGTGGTTTTACCGCTTGTAGAATGAGTTCTGTGATCGTTTGTTTCAAGGTTAAAATGGGGACGAATAATTAAACCGCCATTTTAACCTAATTAAGCATTTTCACCCATGTGTTCAACAAGCGCCCTTCCTCAGGTCAGTTCTTCAGCCAGCATTGTGCGAGTGGTGCTGGATGTGCCGTTGGATCGCTGGTTTGATTATCTGAACCCCGGCCTGACCGTGCGCGAGGGTAATCGTGTCGTGGTGCCTTTTGCCGGTAGGCAGCTGGTGGGCATCGTGATGGCATTAGCAACAGAAACTGATGTGCCAGAACACAAGCTGAAAGCGATATTGCAGGTATTTGAGGACGTGCCGTTTGATGCGGCTACGCTTAAATTGTTACGCTTTTGCGCTGACTACTATCACTATCCGTTTGGCCAAACGGTGTTGGCAAGTCTGCCGTTACGTTTGCGGCAGATTAAACCAGCTGTGACGCGCAAAATGTGGTTATATCAGTTAACACAAGCGGTTCCGGTAGACTTTGTCGGCAAGCGACAACAAGTATTGGCTAAGGTGATTGCGCGCTTGCAGCAAGGGGAATGTAGTGAGGCCATGTTGGCCGAGATCTCGGCAGGCTGGCGAAAAGCCATGCAGTTGTTGATGGATGACGGTTTTGTCTCTCGTCGTGAGGTGATTGCGACGCGCCCCTCGTTGCCTGCTTCCGATCAGGCGCCTACGCTCAATGACGAGCAAGCCCATGCAGTCAATGCCGTGCTAGCCGAGCGGGATCGCTTTCAGCCTTGGCTATTATTTGGGGTGACCGGCTCTGGCAAAACCGAGGTATACATTCGATTGTTACAAACCGTGCTCGCAGAGCCCCAAGCGCAAGCACTGATCATGGTGCCCGAAATTAACCTTACGCCGCAACTTGAAAGTCGCTTTCGCAGTCGGCTGAGCGAGTTTCCATTGGTGTCGCTGCACAGTCATTTGAGCGAAAGTGAGCGCTTGCAAAACTGGCAAGCTGCGCAATCTGGCGCTGCCCGTATTGTGATTGGAACACGTTTAAGCGTATTTACGCCGATGCCGCATCTCAAACTGATGATCTTAGATGAGGAGCATGACACCTCTTATAAGCAGCAAGACGGCATGCGCTATCATGCACGCGATGTTGCGTTGGTGAGAGCGAAGCAATGCGGGATTCCAGTCGTGCTGGGCAGTGCAACGCCCTCGCTCGAAAGCTGGTATAACGCGATAGGGGATCAAGGGCAAGCCATGGCTCCTGCCAGAAAGCCCACCTACCGCTTGTTGACCATGAAGAAACGCGCAGCAGCGCAAGCCAAGTTGCCCAAGATTTTTTGCATTGATACCACCCACAGCCCACCCGAGGCCGGACTGACGCCGCAACTAAAGCAGGCGATAGAACTGCGGCTGCAACGCGGCGAGCAAAGTCTATTGTTCATTAACCGACGGGGATATGCGCCAGTCTTGCATTGCTCGGCATGCCAATGGTTAGCCGATTGCCGCCGCTGCTCAGCCAAAGCGGTGTTACACCTGCGGCAGCGCGTATTGCGTTGTCACCATTGCGGCGATGAGCAGCCGGTGCCCGTGCAATGCCCCAGTTGCGGTAACCCTGACTTGCGCCCGGTGGGTCAGGCCACGCAGCGTGTCGAAGAAACCCTGCAACACATGTTTCCGCAGGCGCGGGTGGCGCGGGTGGACCGCGACACGATTCAGGCCAAAGATGCTTTAACGACGCTGTTGTCCGCGGTACATGCCGGCGAAATTGACATTTTGATTGGCACCCAAATGCTGGCAAAAGGGCATGACTTTGCCAATTTGACCTTGGTCGGGGTGTTGGATACCGACAGCGCGTTGCACAGCCCTGATTATCGCGCGAGCGAACGACTGTTCGCCCAGCTCATGCAGGTGGCCGGCCGGGCCGGTCGCGGAGACAAACCGGGCGAAGTGTTGATTCAAACGGCTTTTCCTCAGCATGCCTTGTTTGCCGCGTTGCGTGAGCAAAATTACGCAGCGTTTGCTGATGAGTTGTTGGAAGAGCGCATGGCCATGCAGTTTCCACCCGCAACGCACATTGCCGTGATGAAAGCAGAAGCAGCGGATTATCACTTGGTGCACGCGTTCTTAAGTGATTTTAGTCAGGCGGCCCGTGATTACGTGCAAGCACACGCTACCAGTCTGCCAGACCTGCCGCTGATTTATGAACCAGTGCGGCCCGGGATTGCCAAACTCAATCGCATGGAGCGCGGCTATGTCATGTTGCAGTCTGCACATCGGGGCGCCTTGCAGCAGTTTTTACAGGTCGCCGTGACTTGGGTCAGAACACATCCGCTGCAAGCAAAAATTCGCTGGGTGATAGACGTCGACGCGCTCGAATACTAAGAAAAGTCTCAAATATGCGACGAAATGCCCAACGGCTTGTAAAACAACGTTAGGCTTTGCTTGTTTTTTTGGGTAAATTTTAGTGTTGATATAATATTGATATACATAGATTTTTATTCAGTTTTGGGGAATTATTTTGAACAAACCATTGAAGCGCACGGGCTGGTTATCGCTACTAGCATTAAGTGTGACATCGCAAGTGTTCGCTGGCGGGGTATCTTTGCCAGATATTCAGCAAAATTTGCCGCGGCCGGTATTGCCCGAGCCAAGACCAATCATTCAAGTGCCGGACGAAACCCCTGCGCCAGAAAAAAAACAGAAAAAATCCAGCCTGAAAATTGTGGTGAATGCGTTTAAGTTTTCAGGCAACAAGCAATTTTCAAATGAAATTCTGTCCGCGCAGTTAGCGCATCTCACTGGCCGCGAAATTGGCATGCGTGAGTTGAATGAGGCGGTGGGAACGGTACGAAATTATTACCGTCAGCGCGGCTATATGCTGACACAGGTCTATTTGCCAACGCAGGATTTGCAAAAAACCACAGATGCCGGCGCAGAGGTTGAGCTTTCTATTTTGGAAGGCACCTTGGGCGAGGTCAAGGCCGAAGCGGGACAAGGCTTGGATCAAGCCTATTTTCAGTCATTGTCAGAATATGGTTTGAACAAGGGCGATGTGCTCAACGAGCGCAACTTGGTGCGCAACATCATGGTCATGAACGGCCTGCCCGGCATACAAGTCACTTCACAACTCAACCCCGGTGAAGCAGTCGGTAGCTCCGATGTCGCGGTGTCTGTTGAACCCCGCACCCGTTTTAGCGGCTTTGTTAGTGCGAACAATTACGGCAACCGTTTTACCAATCGCGAGACCTTGGGCTTTGGCATGGCGCTCAACAACCTGAATGGTCGCGGTGACCAGTTGGCGGTGGTGGGTAAAGTGTCGCGCGATGAGGGCCAGCGCTCACTCAGCAGTTTGTATTTTACGCCGGTCGGTAGCGCGGGCACCATCATGAATCTGGCCTACAGCTATGTAGATTACAAGCTCGGCAGTGACTTTAAACAGTTTGATGCCTCTGGCGATGCGCATTATTTTTTCGCCTCTCTAGAGCATCCTTTGATGCGTGAGACTAAAAAAGGTGTTGCCTTTAAAGTCGGCTCTAACTATAAAATTTTAGATGATGATGTGCGGGCATTCGCCATCAACAACCGCCGTGACATCAGTAGCTTAGAATTGGGTTTTGTCGGCGATTGGATTAATGACTCTGGCAACGTGGTGTATCAGTGGAGCTTACTGGCCACGGGTGGCAATGTCTCTTATAAAGATTCGCAGGCAAAAGCCACTGACCGCTCGCTGTTAGACACGCAAGGTAGTTTCATCAAATGGAACTGGACCTCCAGCCGCACACAAGTGTTTGATAATGGCGTGAACTGGATTGTCCGTGCGGATTATCAAGGGGCTGGCAATAACCTGGATATTGCTGAACGCTTTGGTATTGGTGCGATTAACCGTTGGCGTCAGTTTTCAGAGATCCCAAGTCAGGCCGATCAGGGCTGGATGGTGGGCACCGATGTGCGCAAAACTTTTGCGACCACTGGCGCCGATGTCACGCCTTATATTCAGTCAGTGACGCCTTTTGCATTTTTTGATGCAGGCCGCGGCAAGTTGAACCACGATCCTGTGGGCAGCAGTACCTATGTCAGATCCAATATGGTTGGTTTGGGGACGGACATTCAGTTTCCTGGTCAATGGATACTGACCACCACTTACAGCCAGCAGAAACGCGATCTTGATAATGCCGCCAGCAACACCGAATTTCAGCTGTGGGCTCAGCTAAGAAAAAATTTCTAGTCGTTTCATGTTTTAGTCGTAAATGATCCGGGCGATCGCCCGGACACAAAATAGCCTGCTTGTGGTTGATGCGTCAAAGTGGAATTTGATTAGTCATAGTGGGCTACATACAAATATAACTTCCTGAACCAAAATTACACACATATCAGGAATCGAGAGAAGTCATAGCAACCCACTGGTCACCGACCCGTGGCGTCGCTTATCATAGGAGAAGTGTCATGAAAGCAGCATCCTTAAACCATGTGTATCGCCTTGTTTGGAACAAGCTTCAGCAAGCCTGGGTCGCCGTTGCCGAAACCACCCGTGCCCATGGTAAGTCGCATGTGAACGGACAAGTGAGCGCAGCAGCCACGACCAAAACCGCTTTGGGTGTGGCCCTGACTGCCGCCACGCAACGGCAGCTGGTTGTGGCGAGTGCATTTGCCGCCGCCATCATGCCACTCTCCTCTTTTGCCGATAACAATGTGGTGGCTGGTGTCATTGCCGGTGACCTCACCGTGAAAGAAGTCAGCGCCACCCATACGCAATATGTGCACACGGCTAACGTCAACATTGTGGATTTCTATAAGTTTGGTGTGATGAAGGGTAACCAACTCGACGTCATCATGCCCGACGCTGGTAGAGCACTATACCGCGTGATTGGTGACAGCCGTTCTGAAATCATGGGCACCCTCAACGCTAACGGTAGCTTGTTTCTGGTGAACCAGAACGGCGTGTTGTTTGGTCAGGGTGCAGAGGTGAACGTTGGCAACATCGTGGCTTCAAGTTTAAACATTACCAATGAAGCCTTCTTGCAGGGCAATTATCAATTCAACGCCGGCAACCTGATCGGCAACGTCGAAAACCGTGGCGTGATCAAAACGCAGGGTGAGGGTTACATTGTTTTGTTAGGCAAAACAGTCGATAACAGCGGCACCTTGGTGGCCAATAACGGCAGTGTGGTACTAGGTTCTGCGCAAACGGCTACGCTAGACTTTTTTGGCAACGGCTTGGTCAAGGCAAAATTGTCTGGCGATGCACTTGAAGCCAATATTAAAAACAGCGGCAATATTTACGCCGATGGCGGTTTTGTGCAAATGGCCACCAATGCGCGTGCAGCAGCCATTAATATTTCAGGGATTGTTGAAGCCAACCAGTTGGTTGAGCGCAACGGCATGATCCGTCTTGAAGGCGGCGATCACGCCAAGGTAGAAGTCTCTGGCCAATTGATCGCACAAGGTCAGGGCACTACTGGCGGTAGCATTGAAGTCACCGGTGAGCAAGTTGCCTTGATGGACGGAGCGGTCTTGGATGCCTCAGGCGATACCGGTGGCGGTAAAGTATTGGTTGGCGGTGATTACCAAGGCAAAAATGACGCGGTTTACAATGCCAGAACCACGTATGTTTCCAGCGGCGCCACCATCAAAGCCGACGCACTTAAACAAGGTGATGGCGGCAAGGTGATTGTTTGGGCGGATGATTTGACCCGTTACTATGGACAAATTTCTGCACAAGGCGGCGCCCTCAGCGGCAACGGTGGTTTTGTTGAAGTGTCTGGCAAGCAAAACCTCGCTTTCATCGGCAAGGTAAATGTGGCAGCGTTAAATGGTGTCGGTGGTTCAGTGCTGCTAGACCCAGAAAATATCGTGCTTGATAACAGCGCACAGCCTTCCCCTAGCAACAATCCAAACGGAACCGCAGATGTTGCATTTGCCGATAACGCAGGCAATTTGACCACCATTCAGATTGATGACGTAAAAGGCTTTAGCGAGCTGTTTTTGCAGGCAAGCAACAATATCACTGTTGCCAGCGCGTTGACCATGAACAACGGCGGTAGCATCCGCTTGGTTGCAAATAACGATATCAACGTTAATGCTGCGATTAATACGGTGGCGAATACCACCACCCTTGGCAGTGGCAGCATTACTTTAACGGCGGATGCTGACGGTAATAATGTGGGTAATTTAGCCATTGGCGCAGATATTACTGCGAAAGGCGGCGCGGTTAACTTGTCAGCAGCTACGTTGACACACACAGCAGGCGATATTATTACCACTGGCGCAGATGCCTTCACTGCGAATGGGAATCGTAATGCGGGTAGTGTAAAAATCACCGTGGCGGGCCTGGCGGATTTAGGCAATGCAAACATCACCGCAACGGGTGGTGTTCCTTCTAGTAATGCGAACGGCTTTAATGGCGGCAGCGTGATCATTCAGGCCGGCAGTTTGAATATGACCGGTACTATAGATACTTCTGGCGGCCGATCAGGTGCGCCTGGAAACGGCGCGACTACCCCTACGATGATTGACGGTATTTCACAGCCAATTGGTAGAGGTGGCGCGGGTGGGAATGTCAATATTGCAACCACAGGCGATGCTTCGGTTGGCAATATTAATACCGGTGCCGGCGCAGCGGGCCGAAATTCGATTGTTTCTGTGGCCTCTGGTGAAGTGAATGTGAAGAGCAGTGCTGGCAATGTGTCGGTGGGCAATGTCTCGACGCAAGGTGGTTTTAACGCTATCGGTAGCAAAGTGACCCTGGCGGCTAATGGCGCAGTGACCTCAGGTACCATTAATTCAAGTGCTGGCGCTACCAGAAGCAATACCGATGGTAAAAGTGCTGGTGCTGTGAATATCACTGCAGGCACTAGCATCACGACGCAAGCCATTACTGCTTCGGGTGCTGATGGTAACGGCACCAATAAAGCGGGTGGCAATGCCGGTGCGGTGACCTTACAAAGCACCACCGGCGATGTCAGCTTTGGGCCGATCACCGTAGTGTCAGGCGCTAAAACAGGTTCAGGCATTGCAGGCAATGGTGCTGACGTGCTGGTGAAAGCTGGCCAAGATGTGAACATGAATGGCAATGTGACCAGCAACAGCAATGCGGCGACTGCGGTGCAATTGGTGGCCGGGCGTAACTTTATTAATGGTGCAGATTCAAGCATCACGACGGGCGCTACTGGCCGTTGGACGGTTTACAGTAACGACCCAACCGGGGATGTTAAGGGCAGTAACTTGCTGGCGTCGTATGACTACAAACAATACGGCACCGCATTTGGTGGCGCATTATTAGGTACAGGCAATGGGTTTGTGCACAAAGTGAGCCCAACCGTGACCGCAACGCTGAGCGGTACATCCAGCAAAGTGTTTGATGGTAACAATACGGTTACCGATTTAAGTGGCCTCACGCTCACCACCAGTGGCGTGCTCGATAACGATGTAGTGACTTTCTCGCCATCGACGCTGAATAGTGCTGCGTTCGATAACGCAGCAGTGGGCACGGGTAAAGCGATTACTACCGTCCCGACCACGATCACCAGTGCGGTGACCAACGAAGGCAAAATGATCTACAACGCTTATACGACGGTCAGCAATGACTCCACTGCGACAGGGTCTATCATTGCTCTGCCAGTGACGCCAACTGTTGCCGGATTTGCTACGCCGCGTGATGATGCAGGCTTAGGGGGCTTGATTCCAAACAATCCGCTGTTGAATACGATGTTTATCGTGTCACTGAACCCAGCGGCGGGTGATGAGGAAGATCTGGATGCGGTGGCTTGCCCAACGCCTGAAGATCATTTGGGTAGCACGCCAATCTTGAGTTCTGGTGTGAAACTGCCAGACGGCGTCAACTCGAATTGTATTTAACGTAGTGAGTTAAACAAAAGCCGGACAATTGTCCGGCTTTTGTTTTTATGCGCAATAATGTTTTGTATTCGACGAGACAGCAAGTAAAATAACGGTCATTCGTTCGCGGCTGTAGTTCAATGGTAGAACGCCAGCTTCCCAAGCTTGATACGCGGGTTCGATTCCCGTCAGCCGCTCCAAAGGAATTTTCATGGCCATCACCCCTCCCACCGTTTTAACCTTTGCAGCCACCGATCCCAGTAGCGGCGCCGGCGTGCAGGCAGACATCATGGCGCTCGCCAGTATTGGATGTTATCCGCTTTCAGTGATTACGGGCATTACGGTGCAAGATACGGTGGGTGTAGAGAGTGTGATGCCACTGGATGCAGACTGGATTAATGATCAGGCACGTGCCATTCTCGAGGACGTGTCCGTCAGTGCATTTAAATTGGGCTTGTTGGGCAGTGTTGAAAATGTCGCGGTGATTGCTGAAATTGTAGCTGATTATCCGGATGTGCCTTTGATCATAGACCCGATTTTGGCGTCTGGTCGCGGGGATGAATTGTCCAACGAAGAAATGCAGGCCGCCATGTGCGAATTGTTATTTCCCCAAGCAACCCTGATTACGCCAAACAGTCTTGAAGCCAGACGTCTGGCTTATTACGATGAGGGCGACGAGGTCAAACACAGTTCATTGCAAGAATGTGCGATGCGCCTACTCGCCATGGGTAGCGAGTATGTGATGATTACAGGCACCCATGAGCGCTCAAACGATGTCGTCAACAGTTTATACGGCGTGCAAAACGAGGTCCCGGGCTTGATCAAGGATTATCATTGGGAGCGCTTGCCTGGCAGCTATCATGGCTCTGGCTGCACCTTAACCAGCGCCATTACGGCCTGCCTGGCCCACGGCTTGACCATGGAAGAAGCCGTGCATGAAGCCCAAGAATTCACTTGGCAAACTTTGCGTTATGCTTTCCGTCCTGGCATGGGACAATTTATTCCTGACCGCTTCTTTTGGGCGCGCGAGTCTGATGTGCAGGAAAAAGCGAGTGAACTCCAGCATTAGTGGGGTATATCTGGTCACGCCAGATTGTGATGATACTGAACGGCTTTGCGCACAGGTGTCACTCGCGCTGCAGGGCGGTGTATCCGTTGTGCAATACCGTCATAAAACCGCGAGTGCTGATTTGCGTTATACGCAAGCTTCGGCCTTGTTAGCGCTTTGTCGTCAGGCCAATGTGCCATTTTTAATCAATGATCATGTAGCATTGGCAGCCTCCCTTGATGCAGATGGTGTGCATATTGGCCAACATGATGGCGCCATTACAGAGGCGCGCGCAGTGTTGGGTAAACACAAAATGATTGGCGCCTCATGCTATAACCGCTTTGCGCTGGCGGTGCAGGCGCAGGCCATGGGCGCCGATTATGTTGCTTTTGGCGCTTGTTATCCCTCATCCACCAAGCCTGAGGCACCAAAGGCATCGCCGGATCTGTTCACGCAAGCCAAACAAACATTGTCGGTGCCTGTGGTGGGCATCGGTGGTATCACGGTGGCCAATGCCCCACCTTTGATCGCTGCGGGCGCAGATGCGCTGGCTGTGATTACCGACATTTTTAGCGCCAGCGATATCGCGGCTCGTTGTCAGCAGTATCAGTCTTTATTTACATCACATTGAACGGCAATCGCTACCGCGTGACCAGACGTTGTTTGGTAAAATGCATGCGTTAATCTGATCCGGTATATTTTTATGCATATTCACATCCTTGGTATTTGTGGCACTTTTATGGGCGGCATTGCTGTGCTGGCAAAAGCAGCCGGTCATCGGGTCACTGGCTGCGATGCGAATGTGTATCCTCCCATGAGTACGCAGCTCGAAGCGCAAGGCATTGAGCTGATCGAGGGTTTTGATCCGGCACAAACCAGCCTTGCGCCAGATATCTATGTGATCGGCAACGTGGTCACCCGTGGCAATCCGCTGATGGAAGCCATTCTCAATCAAGGCTTACCTTATATTTCTGGCCCGCAATGGCTCGCAGAAAATGTCTTGCAGGGCAAGTGGGTGCTGGCGGTTGCTGGCACACATGGCAAAACCACCACCGCCTCGATGCTGGCCTGGGTGCTTGAATATGCTGGCTTAGCGCCGGGCTTTTTAATTGGCGGTGTGCCTGAAAACTTTGGCGTGTCTGCACGCTTGCCACAAACCCCGCCACAAGACACCAAGTCTGTGTCGCCTTTTTTTGTGATTGAAGCTGACGAATACGACACGGCGTTTTTTGATAAACGCTCCAAGTTTGTGCATTATCGCCCCCGCACGGCGGTGTTGAATAATCTTGAGTTTGATCATGCCGATATCTTCGAAGACCTCGCGGCGATTGAGAAACAATTTCATCATTTGGTGCGCACTGTACCGCAGCAAGGCTTGGTCGTTGCGAACCAGCAGCAAAGCCTAGACCGTGTGATTGCACGCGGCTGTTGGAGTGGTTTGGAACGCATCGATAGTGCGCAAGGTTGGCAAGTGCAACATGTGGATAGCCAAGGCCGATTTGATGTGTTGTTTAACGGCGAGCGGCAGGGCAACGTGAGTTGGGCCTTGCTGGGTGAACACAACCGTACGAATGCGCTGGCCGTGATTGCCGCGGCGCGCCATGTTGGTGTGGCACCCTGTATTGCGATTGAGGCCTTGAGCGCGTTTAAAAATGTCAAACGCCGTATGGAGGTCAAGGGTGTGGTCAATGACGTGACGGTGTATGACGATTTTGCGCATCACCCCACAGCAATTGCGACCACGGTGGCTGGTTTGCGTGCCAAAGTGGGGAACGCCAGAATTCTGGCCGTACTAGAGCCGCGTTCTAACACCATGAAGTTGGGCGTGATGAAAGATGCTTTACCAGACAGCTTGCGCGATGCCGATGCGGTGTTTTGTTATGCCAACCAATTAGGCTGGGACGCTGCCGCGGCACTCGCCCCAATACAACACAAGGCGCACACCTTTGAGGACTTACAGACATTGGTCGAAGCGGTGGTTGCGAGTGCCAAACCGGGCGACCATGTGCTGGTGATGAGTAATGGTGGCTTTGGTGGCGTGCACCAAAAGTTATTGCAAGCGCTGCAGGTATAAGCAGGCCGACGCCGCATGGGCCTGAGTGAAACGTTCCGTAAACGCTCACCATTGGTGTGGGCTTTGTGGTTTTCGTTGCTCGCACATGCGGTGTTGTTGACGCTGCATTTTCAACCCGAACTCAAAGCCCTTAAAGACCAGATTCCGTCTTTGCAAGTGATGCTGGTTAACAGCAAGACACGCAGTGCGCCAGAGAAGGCAGACGCTTTGGCGCAGGCCAATCTTGATCGGGGCGGTAATACCGATGAAAAACGTCAAATGAAGAGCCCGCTGCCCAGTCTGCAGCAAATGCAGCCTTCTATGCCAGCCGCCGCACAGGCCACCCTGCCCTCGGCGACCACCGCTGCCAGCCCGCATGCCGCTGAACTTGTGCGTGAAAAACAACGTGTCGCCCAGTTGGAGCAAGAGGCGCAAGCTTTATTGACGCAACTCAAAGCGAGTCAATCGGTCACAAGTCTATCCACCCCGCCATTGACGCAGCCGAAAACGGCGCCGAAACAGCAGATGGATAAACATGTTCCCGTCCAGTCGCAGCCAACCACGGCCGCTATGCAAGAAATGGCCAAACTCGAGGCGCTGATTGCGAAGCAACAAGAAGCTTACGAAATGCGACCAAAGCGACAGTTTGTAGGGGCCCGTACACGTGAATATCGTTTTGCGAATTATGTAGAGCAATGGCGACAACAGATCGAAAAAGTAGGCAACCTGAATTATCCGCAAACGGCTAAAACGCAAAAGCTATATGGCAAATTGCAAATGACGGTGTCTATTAAAGCCAATGGTAGTATTGAAAATATTCGCATCCACCAAAGTTCAGGGCACCGATTGCTGGATGAGTCTGCGCGGCGCATCGTGCAGCTGGCTGCGCCTTTTCCGGTGTTTCCGGCAGATATTCGCCAGGATACCGATGTACTCAGTATCACCCGTACCTGGACATTTACCAGAGATGACCAACTCTCCACTGAGTAAGCTTGCGATGCAGTGCGAGATTTAACAAGGCAATCGTTATGACCCAAAGTCACTTTCAATATCACGTATTTTTTTGTCTCAATCAACGCGAAAATGGCGAAGACTGTTGCATGAATAAAGGCGCTGAAGCCGCGTTTGACTACATGAAAAAGAAAGTCAAACAAGCGGGGCTAGCTGGCGCCGGTAAAGTCCGTATTAACCGTGCCGGTTGCTTAGACCGTTGTGAAGTCGGCCCGGTGATGGTTGTCTACCCGGATGCCGTCTGGTATACCTTTATCGATGAGAGCGATATCGATGACATCATCGACAGCCACTTTCATCAGGGTAAAGTCGTGGAGCGCTTGCTGGTTTAGGGCTTTGCTGCATGGGGATACACTGGTTTAAACGCCTATTTTTTGCTGCGCTCATCGCCATGTTGTTGTTGGTGACTGGCCTTGCTGCTTGGATCTGGCAGCCTTACGACACCACCGCTTGGCGCGTTAAGTTGCCTTTGGGCAATGCGGGGATTCAAGTGCGGGTGTTGCCGCTGCTGATGCTGGCGACTTCACCGGCTGGTCGCTGGTGGTTGGATCACAAAGAGTTTAGTCTACACCAAGGTGAAATCCGGCTCTATGATGCAGATGGCTTGCGCGTGCATTGCCAACATTGTTGGTTAGTTGCAAAGTCAGTCAGTGAAAAACCGCTCATGCTAGACACGGTGGAGCTATGGATCAAGCTCGATGGTCAGCAATTAAATGGCTATTTGTTGGCAGTTTCGGCGCAAAAGCGCTTCAAAATTGTGTTTGATGGCAAAGTCACTATGCGGGCACTGAAGCTGGACTGGACCTTGCCTGTCACACCACTCACTCACCTGCTGGCACCTTTGCGTGCCCATTCTGCCGCCATTGCGCAGGCAGAGGTCTCTGGCATGCTGATGGCGAATGGCACCCTGCGCTGGCCCAAGCAAAGTTGGAGTGCGCAACCACAATTAGATCAATTGCAAGTCAGCGGGTTGGATCTGAGTAAAGTCACTGCCACCGCTGTGCAATATGACTGCCCATTACTCGATGAGCAAAAGCATCCAGAAAAAATGCACTGGCTCAGCGAAGACAAAATGGGGCGCTGGTTGCCGATGGCAACGATCATTGCTGAGGATGCTGAGTTTAGGCACCACCCCGGGTACGTGCTCAACCAGTTGCAGCAGTTACTCGGCAAAGAGAGCACAGACAAAGCGGTCGGGGGCAGCACCATCACGCAGCAAGTCGTCAAATACATGTTCACCAACGGCGAGCGTACCTGGAAACGTAAAATCGAAGAGCTACTTTACGCCGTGCAGCTGGAGCACACGCTGACCAAAACACAAATTCTTAACGTGTATTTGAATACGGTGGATTGGGGGCCAAGCTTATGTGGGGCTTATGCTGCGACGCACTATTATTTTGGCCTGGCACCCGCGCAGATCAACCCGATACAAGCGGCTTGGTTGGCGGGCATTATTAAAAATCCACATCGCGCCTGGAAACGCCAATTTATGGCGAGACAGCCGGATTTGCAGCGCGCGGAGAGCATTTTGCACTACATGCCGGAGAGTGCCCGTAAACAGCCGGGTAGCCTGAATTTTCGTGCGCCTGCGGCTAAATAAATTACAATAGCACCTTATTCATTTGTGAGACAACTGTTTTGTCTACGCTAAAACTCAATAAATCCCCCGCCACCACCGATCAAAAAAAGCAAAAGCCGGTCAGACCATTAGCGCCCGAGCTGCGCGATCGCAGCAAGGCGCCTATGCTCAAAAAAGACAAACCTAGCGAGGCTGCGCCGCAGTCGACAGAACAAGCGCCCCGATCTAAAGCGCACTCGCCTAGGTCGGAGAGTGGCTCTAAATCGCGAGATTCACGCAAGCCTGCGGGCAAGCCAGGAACTGCTGGTGGGCGCTCGTCAGCAGCGCGGACGGGGCGCAGTGACAAACCGCGTGATCATGATCGATCCTTTGCCGCCAAGCGAGAGTCTCGGCCAGCGGCTCGGCCAGCGGTTCAATCTGCGCCATCGGTCGCAGACAATGATCAACAGCCGCGTTTGTCTAAAGTGATGGCAGATCGTGGCTTGTGCTCCCGTCGCGAGGCAGATGATTGGATTGCCAATGGCTGGGTTAAGGTCAATGGCGAAATTATCGAAACCCTCGGCACCCGCATCGATGCCGATGCCGACATTGTGATCAGCGCGTATGCCCGCGAGCATCAGGCAGAAACCGTGACTGTGTTGCTACATAAGCCGGTGGGTTATGTCAGTGGCCAAGCTGAGGATGGCTATGAGCCAGCCGTGGTGCTGTTCAATCCGGACAATCAATGGGCAGAAGATGCGAGTGGCATCGGTTTTAAGCGCGGACATTTACGTGGTTTGGCACCTGCGGGGCGTCTTGACATCGATTCCACCGGGTTGCTGGTGCTGACACAAGATGGACGGGTGGCGCGTAAACTAATTGGGGATGATTCCAACGTTGAAAAAGAATATCTAGTCCGCGTTGAAGGCCAACTGATTGACAATGGGTTGGCGCTATTAAATCATGGCCTAAGCCTAGACGGTGTGACATTGAAACCGGCAAAAGTCTCTTGGCAGAATGAAGAACAGTTGCGCTTTGTATTACGCGAAGGTCGCAAGCGGCAAATTCGCCGGATGTGCGAGCTGGTGGGGTTACATGTGGTGGGGTTAAAACGTATTCGCATCGGCAGCATTAACTTGGGCAAGTTACCGCCCGGCCAATGGCGTTATTTGGCTGAACACGAGCGCTTTTAAGGGTTGCTACAGATTCAAAAGCTTAAAAAAGCGATCCGAAGATCAGCCTTAAGCGCTCGGCGGCTGTTAAACGCCGCTCTATTTGATCAACCACAAATATAAAAAGGATAAAAAAATGGGACTATTTGATAGCGTTGCTGGCGCCATGCTTAATAAAGTGATGGGTGACAAAGGCCCGTTGGCCTCGTTGGCGATGGAGTTGTTTCAGCAGTACGGCGGCTTGCCAGGCATCTTGCAGGCATTGAAAAATGGCGGGTTATCCGAACAGGTCGATTCATGGGTGGGCACCGGCGCCAATATGGGGGTCAATGCGCAGCAAATCGGCGCTGCGTTAGGCAGTCATGTGCTCGAGGGGATGGCAGGCAAACTGAATATGACTGCCAGCGACCTCACGCAGAAAATTGCTGAATATCTACCCGATGTGGTGAATCAATTAACCCCTAATGGGGCCGTCGAAAATAATCCCGCGCTGATCATGTCCCGTTTAATGGGCATGATGAAATAAACTAAGGCCACCCCTTTTAATGGGTTGGCAGTCACGCGGGGCGAATGCGCAGTCTTAACTGACGCAATAGTTGGCGCGGTAGGCTTCAATCGCTGGAAAGTATTGTGCGAGTTGTGCATTGCCTTGCAAATAGGCGAATAAATCTGCCAGTTTGGCAATGCTGACCACTGGCATCTGATTGGTTTGCTCCACCTCTTGCACTGCAGAGAGCGTGCCCAGCCCTTTTTCTTGACGGTCAAGGGCGATACTCACGGCGCATGGCTGCGCGCCTGCCTGACGGATCATTTCGACAGATTCACGGATCGATGTGCCGGCTGAAATGACGTCGTCAATAATCAGTACCCGTCCCTTTAAGGCCGCACCCACAAGCGTGCCACCCTCGCCATGATCTTTGGCTTCTTTGCGGTTATAGGCATAGGGATAGTTATGACCCATGCGTGCAAAAGCGATGCTGATCGCGGTGACTAGCGGAATGCCTTTATAAGCCGGACCAAATAGCATGTCGAATTGCAGACCAGACTGTAGAATGCTGTTGGCATAAAATTCGCCAAGTTTGAGCATGCTGTCGCCATCGTCAAACAGACCTGCATTGAAAAAATAGGGGCTCAAGCGACCGGCTTTGGTTTTGAACTCACCAAAGCGCAACACCTGTTTCTGGATGGAAAAAGCAATAAAATCAGCACTGAGAGCGTTTGCAGTCATTTTTAAAAAAGCAGAAAGTATTTAAACAATGCGTATTATAACCTTGAACCTGAATGGCATACGGTCAGCCTGCAACAAAGGATTTTTGCCCTGGCTGGCCAATAGTGGTGGCGATATCGTGTGCTTGCAGGAGCTCAAAGCACAAGTGGCTGACATGCAAGCGGAGATGTTGCAACCGCCCGGTTATCATGGCTATTTTCACTATGCCGAAAAAAAGGGCTACAGCGGAGTAGGCATCTATAGCAAGCAAGTAGCAGATAAGGTCATCATCGGCTTGGGGCATGCAGACATTGACGCCGAAGGGCGTTATCTCGAGTGCCAGTATGGCAATTTAAGTGTGGTCTCCCTCTACTTGCCAAGTGGTTCCAGTGGGGAAGAGCGCCAGCAATTCAAGTTTCAGGTGATGGCTTTATTCCTGCCGCACTTGGAACAATTAATTGCGAGTGGCCGCGAAGTGGTGATTTGTGGTGACTGGAATATTGCGCACCAAGACATTGATTTAAAAAACTTTAAAGGCAATCGAAAAAATTCGGGTTTTTTGCCAGAGGAACGTGCTTGGATGAGCGATGTGCTGGGACGTGTCGGCTGGATCGATACTTATCGGACTTTGCATCCGCAAACCACAGATGAATGCTACACCTGGTGGAGTAACCGCGGACAGGCGTATGCAAAAAATGTGGGTTGGCGGATTGATTACCAACTGGCCACCCCTACCTTAGGGGCTAAAGTGATTGCGGCTGACGTCTATAAGACGGAAAAGTTTAGTGACCATGCGCCGCTGATTGTGGATTATACGGATTAAGTAAAAAATGATGCTCTGGCCCGCTTAATTGGCCCAGCCAGTGCTGATCACTTTCAGGGCACGCTTACTGAGGGTGATCAGTATTGCGAGGCTTGTTTGCGCCTAATGGCGAAAAAGAATGTTTGTTTTGCGCAAACAATTACCGCGCCCGCCAGCCTGCTACTTTAAACAGCAGCAACATCCCCGGTATCGCGAGCAAAGTACACACATAAAAAAACTGCTCCCAACCCAACGTTTCGACCATCCCGCCCGTCAGCGCATTGAAAACAGAGCGCGGCACAGCCGACAAGCTGGTAAACAATGCAAGTTGCGTGGCGGTATAGGCCGGATTGGTTTCGCGGGCCATGTAGGCCACGTAGGCCACGGTGCCCAAGCCAACCCCGAACGCTTCAAAACCGATCACAAATGCTAGCATGCCGCGCTCGGCCACATCGATGCTGGCAAACGGACCGCTATGTGCCAGCCAGGCAAAGCCGAGAATGGACAGGGCCTGCACGACGCCAAATACCCACAGACCGCGATTGATGCCGAGTTTGAGCATCCATAAACCGCCCACAAGTGCACCGATAATTTGCATGACAAGACCGCTGCCTTTGGCAATCGCACCGATATCCGTTTTGCTAAAACCCATATCCAGGTAAAACGGAGTGGCCAGTGCGGTGGCCATGCTGTCACCCAGTTTATAAAGCAGGATAAACAGCAACACCCAGAAAGCATGCTGCCAGCCACTGCGTTGGATGAACTCTTTAAATGGCTCAATGACCGATTCGAGTAGGGTTTTGGGTTTGCCGACAGAGGCCGGCTCTTGTGACCATAACGTAAAGCCTATGCCGGGCAACATAAACAATGCGACGATGAAAAAGACTTGTGACCACGGCAGGTGGTCGGCCAGTATCAGTGCCAGTGAGCCTGGCACCAGTCCGGCAATCCGGTAGGCATTGACGTGGATGCTGTTGCCTAGACCCAGTTCATCGTCGCTTAAAATTTCGCGACGGTAGGCATCAATCACGATGTCCTGACTGGCAGAAAACAAGGCCACCAAGGTTGCAAACACTGCAACAGTGCCAATCTCCAATGTTGGATCGGATGCCCCGAGCGCGATAATGGCGCCGAATAACGTTATTTGCGTGGCCAGAATCCAACTGCGACGTCGGCCAAAGCGTTCTAGCAGGGTATAGCGATCCATCAACGGTGCCCATAAAAACTTCCAGGTATAGGGCAACTGCATAAAGGCAAAGGCGGCGATGGTTTTGAGATTGAGGCCCTCACTTCGCAACCAAGCGGGGAGTAATTGCAACAACAGATAAAGCGGTAAGCCAGAACTGAAGCCAAGCGCCACACACATCAGCATACGGCGATTAAAAAGGGTTTGCGCGAGATTCATGTCCGCATTGTAAACGCTTTTTTCTAGGCGTCGTGGGCCCGCAAAAAAAAAGCCAACCCTTGCGGGTTGGCACACTCGGAGATCAATGGTTAATCAACTAAAACTATAGGCTCAGCACCCACTGGACGATGGTTTTAATATCTTCGTCCTTTACTTGAGGGCTGTTGGGCGGCATGGCCATCTCTCCCCAAACACCACCGCCACCGGCTTTAACTTTTTGGATTAGTTTGGCTTCTGCGGTTTTGTCGCCTTTGTATTTCGCAGCGACTTCCTTGTAGGCGGGGCCCATTATTTTTTTATCGACCCCATGGCAGAGCAAGCAGCCACTTTTCTGTGCCAGGGCTTCGGCGCCACTGCCCGCAATGGCTGAGGCAGTGCCAGCTAGCAACACCGACGCGAGCAAGGTTTGATTAAATAAATGCATGTGTTGCCCTTTCTTATAAACTAAATACATTCATGCCACCACCACCAGGGGCAGCATTGTACTTGGTCAACTCTTTGTAGCCGCCCGCCGCGCCCAAGCCATCAGTGTCGTTGGTCAGCCCTAAGTTCATGGCCACGCCCGCCCAACCACCAATCCCAGACAAGACACCCACATATTGTTTGCCTTTATGCCCATAAGTGATCATGTTGCCAACCACGCCTGAGCCAACCTGAAAGCGCCACAGCTCTTTACCAGTTTTGGCATCGAGTGCTTTTACCCAGCGATCTAGGGTGCCGTAAAACACCAAGTCAGATGCAGTCACCAGCGCACCGCCCCAAGCGGAAAACTTCTCTTTGTTGTACCACTGGGTTTTGCCTTTCAGGCCATCCCATGCCATGAATCCGCCCATAACACCATCTGGACCGGCAAACATGGTCAAGGTCGCACCAACCCATGGTTGACCCGCGACATACTTAGACTCCACCGGTTCGTAGGTCATACACACGTGGTTCAACGGTACATAGAAGGTTTTGTTTTTAGGCGAATAAGCCGCTGGTTGCTCGTCTTTCACACCCAAGGCAGACGGACAAACTCCTTTCGCGTTGTAATCCTGGTGGGTCGAATACTTGGGATCTTTGACTGGAATCCCGGTTTTCAGATCAATTTTGCTGGCCCAGTTGACAAACGGATGCATTTTTTCAGCCACCAGCAAGGTGCCGTTGGTGCGGTCAAAGGTATAGCCAAAGCCGTTACGGTCAAAGTGTGAGGCCAATTGTTTGCCATTCGCCTCCCACAGAATGATTTCATTCATGCCGTCGTAATCCCACTCGTCATGCGGCGTCATCTGGTAGCCCCAGCGTGCCATGCCGCTGTCGAGATCGCGTGCAAAAATCGTCATCGACCACTTGTTATCCCCTGGGCGAACGTCCGGGTTCCAAGTGCCTGGGTTGCCGGTACCGTAATACATCAGGTTTAATTTAGGGTCGTATGAGTACCAGCCCCAAGTCGGGCCGCCGCCATTTTGCCAACCGTCTTTCTGTTGCTGTGGTTTGAGCCAAGTGCGAACCCCCAGATTGGCTTCTGGGAATTTCAATTGTGCTTTGTCCAGATTTTTGAATGAGCCACCCATTTTGTTGCCGCCATTGACGTCTTCATACAAAGACAACGCGCTGTATTGCGGATTTTCTTTGTTAAAGTCGCTACCGATCATCACTTCACTGTCAGCGCCTGTGCTGTAAGCTCTCCAGATCAGGCTACCATCCTTGATGCTGTAAGCACTGATGTGGCAACGCACCCCAAACTCGCCGCCAGAACAGCCGGTGATCACTTTGTCTTTAAATACATGCGGAACGTTGGTATTGGCTGAGCCGGTTTTTGGATCATTGACTTTCACGTCCCACAATTTGGCGCCGGTTTTAGCTTCTAGCGCCACTAACACGCCATTATTCTGTTGCAGCAGAATTTTGCCATCGCCGTAGCCCAAGCCTTTGTTGACGTTGTCACAGCACAATACAGACTGCACATCTGGGTCTTGTTTAGGAAAATAGGACCACATAATTTTCTGGTTGTCATCCAAGTCCAATGCGTACACATTGTTAGGAAAAGCGGTGTGGATGTACATCACGTTGCCGATCACCAGCGGCGCCCCTTCGTGGCCGCGGTTGACCCCGGTGGCAAAAGTCCACGCCAATTTTAATTTCTTGACGTTGCTTTTGTTGATTTGCGACAAGCGGCTATAGCCTTGATTGGCGTAATCTTTACGCGCCATGACCCACTGGTTGTCGTCTTTCATCAATGCGTCCAGTTCGGCATTTGCCCATGCGCTGGTGCTGAGACTGCCCATCAGCAATGCGCCGATCGCAAGCTTGATACGTTGTTGCATAAATAACCTCCAAAATGGTTGCTGTGAAGCTGGAATGTATGGTGTTGCAAGCGGTTCACAAAGGCTTCTTTTGTGACTCCTGGTCTGATATTGCAACCCGCGTGCCAACCGCGCAGACCATTTTGGAAATTAGAAAAAATGAATTAAAATCAATTGCTTAATAAAGTATGTCTCGCTTGGTCACGATGCGCATCGTCGCGGAAAGTGTTCACGGGTGTGTCATACTGGTACAGTTGTTCAATGTTCAGTGACAGGTGCACAGATTTCAATGCCCAATCAATATTCTTCCTCTCCCGCCCAAATGCCACAAGCGGCCTTGCGTGATGATCAACGCGCGATTGCCGAGGCCATCGCGCGCTCATGGCGCCGCTGCATGGTCAAGGGTGTAGATGAACAGGCGCCAGCTGAGGATCAGATCATCACTGCAGAAGCGCTGGCACATCGGCTAGAAAAAAATCGCTTATTGCTGACGCATGCTGACCCTGAAATGATCACGCTCAGTGAGCAAATTGCCCACACCCGCAGTTTGGTGATTCTGACAGACAGTGACGGGGTGATTTTGCGCACGATGGGCGAGGGCGTGGATGCCAACGAGGTCAGAGCCTCGCTATTGCCCGGCGCCTCATGGAGTGAAGAGCACCGCGGTACCAATGCGATCGGCACTGCACTGGTCGAGCGATTGCCGATCAGCGTGCAAGGCGCTGAGCACTTCATGGCCTATCACCGTTCCCTCAGCTGTTCTGCCGTGCCCATTTTTGCAGCAAACAACCATTTAGTGGCCACGCTGGATGTATCTAACGACCTAAATGCGCCGCAACAGCATACGCTGGCGCTGGTGAAAATGGCCGCACAAATGGTTGAAAACCGCTTGTTTCATGCCACTGCGGAGGGTGAAATTGGCGTGCACTTTCATGCGCGGCCAGAATTTATTGGCACGCTGTGGGAGGGCGTCGCCCTATTTGATGCGCAAGGTCAACTGCAAGCGATTAATCGCAGCGGCCAATTCCAGTTTGGTCTGCCGCTAGATCAAGATTTACTGTCATCGCGACGCCCCTCGTTTGAAGCCATTTTTGATGAATCTTGGCTGGCTTTTAAGCAACGTGCAGGTTCGACAGCGGTTTTATCCCCTTTACGGTTACGCAATGGTGCCCGCTTGTTTGCCAAGGCTTCAGCCAAGCATGCGCCGTCCCCTGGTCGCACACCGGTGCTTGACCAGCCGCGGGAATCTGCCGCCAGCTTGGCAATGCTCGATAGTGGCGACCCACAATTAAGCTTAGCGATTAAGCAAGTGAAACAAGTGCTAGATCGCGATATTCCGATACTGATATTGGGTGAGACCGGTGCCGGCAAAGAATTATTTTCACGCGCGATCCATGACGCCAGTGCGCGCAAGCAGCAGCCTTTTGTGGCGGTGAATTGTGCCGCATTGCCAGAAGGGTTGATCGAAGCCGAACTGTTTGGCTATGAAGAGGGCGCCTATACCGGTGCCAAGCGAAAAGGCAATATCGGCAAAATTCAACAAGCTGATGGCGGTACCTTGTTTCTGGACGAAATCGGCGATATGCCGTTGACGCTACAAGCGCGATTGTTACGTGTGCTGCAAGACAGAAGCGTGACGCCGTTGGGCTCAAGCAAGTCGATTCCTGTGAATTTTATGCTGTTAAGCGCGACCAACCAAGCATTAAAAGAGAAAGTCGCGGCGGGTGAGTTTCGTAGCGATTTGTATTACCGCATTAACGGCTTGACGGTGCAATTGCCGGCCTTGCGGCAGCGGCAGGATCTGGCGCGGTTGATTCAGATGATTCTTCAGATTGAGCAAGCGCCGCAGGTGACGCTCAGCGCGTCGGTGATGGCTATTTTTACCCGCCATCCCTGGCCGGGCAATATCCGGCAGTTGCATAATGTATTGCGCACGGCGGTGGCGTTGGCGGATGGTGGCGAGATTGGGCGCGAGCATCTCACCCAAGACTTTATCGACGAATGGGATGGTCCAGCGCATGCCCCAGCCACGGCGTTGCCTTCGGCGAACGAGAGTTTGAAGTCGCAATCTGAGGCCGCTATTCGTCAAGCCATGCGTCAACACAGCGGTAATATTTCGGCGGTGGCAAGGCAGTTGGGATTGAGCAGAAACACCCTCTATCGCCGTTTGAAAGACTTAGAGTTGAATTAAGGTTCGCTTTTGAGGCGATACATAGCTAAGTTGCCCATTAAGTTGGGCAACACATGCACATCTTGGCCACCGGTGATGACTTTGCGTTCGATTACTTGAATGCGATGTTGTGCACAAAATGCGTCGAAATCGTGAATCGTGCACAGGTGGACATTGGGGGTGTCGTACCACTGATAGGGCAAACTTTTGGACACTGGCATGGTGCCAAAGGTAATCTGCATGCGGTTGCGCCAGTAGCCAAAATTAGGAAAAGTGACGATCACCTCGCGCCCAACCCTTAACATTTCGTGCACGATGCTCTCGGTATTGTGCATGGCTTGCAATGTTTGCGACAAAATCACGGTGTCAAAAGACTGGTCTTCAAAGCCAGACAAGCCTTCTTCTAAGTTCATTTGAATCACATCTACGCCATTTTTGAGCGCGGCCAGCCAATTGCTATCCTCTTTTTCAATACCGTAACCGGTCGTTTTTAAGGTGTCGTGCAAGTGGGTCAATAGCGTGCCATCGCCGCAACCCAAATCGAGCACTTTGCTTTTTGGCGATATCCAGTTTGTAATTAATGCAAAATCTGGACGAATATTTGTAATTTTTGCATTAATCATACTTTAACTTGCTCCAGATACGCGCGCATGATGTCGTGATAGTAGGGGTCGTGCATCAAAAATGCATCATGGCCATGGTCAGAAGTGACCTCGGCGTATTTCACTGGCAAGGCATTGTCGAGCAATGCTTTGACGATTTCACGCGAGCGCGCCGGTGAAAACCGCCAATCAGTGGTGAATGAAATCACCAAAAATTTGGCTTGCGCAAGGCTGAGTGCGAGGCTTAAGTCGCCGCCGTAATTTAGCGCTGGATCAAAGTAATCGAGGGCACGCGTCATGCGCAAATAGGTGTTGGCATCAAATTCGCCAGCAAATTTGTCCCCTTGATAGCGTAAGTAGGATTCCATTTCGAACTCGACGTCGAAGCTGTATTTCACATCGCCATGGCGCAATTTGCGACCAAATTTCTCGCCCATTACATCATCAGATAGGTAAGTAATGTGGCCAAGCATGCGCGCAATCCGCAAGCCGCGACGCGGCACCGTACCGTGATTGTAATAATCACCGTCGAAAAATTCGGGATCCGTAATAATTGCTTGTCGGGCGACCTCATTAAACGCCATGTTTTGCGCCGTTAAGTTGGGTGCAGAGGCAATCACAAATGCGTGCCGCACCCGCTCTGGGTAGGCAATGTTCCACTGTAATGCTTGCATGCCACCCAAGCTGCCGCCGATCACCGCCGCTAGTTGGTCAATGCCCAAGTGGTCTAACAGGCGGGCTTGAGATTCTACCCAGTCCTCGACCGTGACGACTGGAAACGTGGCGCTGTAGGGTTTATCGGTCAACGGGTTGACGCTGGACGGGCCGCTGCTGCCATGACAGCCGCCCAAATTGTTAAGACCAATCACAAAAAATTTATTAGTGTCTAGCGGCTTACCTGGCCCGATCAGGTTGTCCCACCAGCCCGGATACTTATCCTCTGGGGTGTAGCGGCCGGCGACATGATGGTTACCAGAGAGCGCATGACAAATGAGCACGGCGTTTGTTTTGGCCGCGTTCAGTTCGCCATAGGTCTCATAGGTCAGATGATATTGTGGCAGCACTGCCCCACTTTTCAGGGCCAGTGGCTGGGTAAAATGCGCGACTTGCGCTTTAACGATACCAACAGAATTCGATTCAGACATACCCTAATTATACTATGCAGCATGCCTAAACGGCGAGACAGGGCACGCCTGCCTCGCTTTTAGTAATTGGCGGTGCTTAAACAGCCAAGCAAGGCTGGCAGGTCAGCCACCGATGCAATGATCGCATCTGGCTCAACGGCGGATAAGCGGGTGTAGGTTTCTCGAAATTTGCCAGTTTTGACTAACACGCCATGCAGCCCGGCTGCTTGCGCGCCGCCCACGTCTGCATCAATATCATCGCCGATCATGAGCACCTCTGCGGGTGTCAGTTGCAAGGCATCGACTGCCAGATGAAAGAAGTGCGCAGACGGTTTGCCCATCAGCATTGCTTTGGTGTTACTGGCATACTCTAGCCCCGTCACAAATGCGCCAATATCCATCTGTAGCCCGCTATCCGTTTGCCAAAAGCGGTTTTTATGAATCGCGATGAGTTGTGCGCCGTTCACCAGACAATGAAATACCGCATTGAGTAATGTGTAAGACCAGGCATCACCAATGTCGCCAATCACCACATAATTGGCGGCGGTGTCAGATTGGTCAAAACAAGCGAAATCTTTTTTCACATCCTCGGCTAATAACAACTTGCACACCGGATTCGGTTTGCTTTTTAAATATTGAATGGTCGCTTGTGGTGCACTCATGATTTCTTCAGGCACTACATTGAAGCCAAGCGCATTCAGTTTTGCTTGCAGGGCGTGCAAAGACAAGGTGCTGGTGTTGGTGACAAACCGCACGGCCATTCCTGCTGCGCGGAGTTGAGCGACCGCCTCCAAGGCGCCCGGAATGATTTGATCGCCGATGTATAACACACCGTCCAGATCGAACAGCACCGCTTTAATATTCGGAATAGCGCGCATTACAACTCCCTAGCGTTAGGTGTATGCAGACTCAAGCAAAAATCATACTGGTTCGGCGGCGGATCGTTTACCGAGGGTCACTCGCGGTTGATTGCCCAAATCGTGTCGGGTCTCAACGTCTGTAAAGCCATGCGCCTGTAGCAGTTGTTGAACGGCTTGCGCTTGGTTGTAACCATGCTCTAGGAGTAGCCAGCCTCCCAAATTTAAGTGCGCTGTCGACTGTGAAATGATCTGCCGGATCGCGGTTAAGCCGTCCTCTCCCGAGGCCAGTGCCGAAAACGGCTCAAAGCGCAAATCCCCTTGTTGCAGATGGGGGTCGTTGTGCTCGATGTAGGGTGGGTTACTCACGATCAGGTCAAATGTGCTTGTCGGCAAAGCATCAAACCAGTGGCTGTGTAAACACTGCACATGAGGTAGTTGCAGGGAGTGCGCATTTTCTTGCGCCACAGCCAATGCTGGGGCTGAGACATCCACGGCCACCACCTGACACGTCGGCGCATGCTTCGCAATCGCGAGTGCGATGGCGCCGGTGCCGGTGCCTAGATCCAAAATGCGCATCCCCGCGCAGATTTTTTGCAGCGCAGCTTCTACGAGAGTTTCGCTGTCTGGTCGCGGAATAAGCGTATCTGTGGTCACTTTGAGTGTTAAGCCAAAAAACTCTCGCTTGCCCAGAAGATAAGCCACTGGCTCACCTTGTAACCGACGCTGCAATAAATGCGCCACCACACTGAGTTGTGTTGGTTCGATGTGATCGGTCGCATGGGCGATGAGCCAGGCGCGACTGACGTTGAGCACATGCATGAGCAGTAATTGTGCCTCAATGCGTGCCTCGTCTGCGGGCACGTGCTGCGCAAGTTGTTGCCGCGCCGTTTGTAGCCACTGTTGCACCTGAATGAGCTCTGTTTGCAATGACACTATCGTGCCCCCGCGGCTTTGCGCAACGCGATGGCCGTCGCATGTGCGCGCTTGGCAGGATGCCTCACGGCATGGCGAATGACCCATTTCAAGTGTATGTCGGCATCTGTAAGCCAGCGCTCACATACCGCAAATGCAAGCGCTGGATGGTCTTTAGCAATGTCGCCAAGGTGGTTGGCTACGCTACGCCTGACATACAGACTTGGATCATTTTTTAAGGCTTCCAGAATCGGCAATACCGGCGTCGGGTCGACAATTAATTGCGGAATGCGCGCGCCCCACGGCAGGCGTGGTCGGCAGCCTTCCGAACATAAGCGGCGCACATGCGGGTCGGGATCCGTGACCCATTGTGTGAGCTGGTGCAAGGTGCGTTCAAAATCATGAATCAAAAAGGGACGAATTGAAAACTCGGCAGTAAAGCGCCGCGTTAAAGCGTATTGCGCACGCATGGCAGTTTCAAAAGGGTCCTCACCGTGATTGTGTGAGGCATCGCGGCCATAATCAGCCACAAAACGCGTATGCGGCAGATAGAAAAAAACACTTAAGCCCAAGCGCTCAGTATGCGCATTGGGCGGTGTAAGCGTGTTGAGCAGAATTTCAATGGCATCAGCGAATTTGTTGGGCAAGGTTGCGCGTAAGGCCGCGGCAATGTGTGCCGCGCGATCCATGATGCCTAGCGGCACGATGTTGGTGAGCGCTAACTGCTTAAAGGTTTGCGCGTCAAAAGCAGGATGCACCAGCGCAATATTGTGTGCTAGGCAGTCAACCGCTTCGCGATCGAGCAAAAACTTGAGCGGCTGGTCTTTTTGAATGCTGCGTGGGGCATCTGGAATGCGAAAAGCAACCACAGCCTGTTAGCCCTCTTCACCCAAACTCGCCAGCAAATCTGCTTGATATTCTGTGGCTAATGCATGAATCAACTCATCCATGTCGCCTTCGGTGATCGCTTCAATTTTGTACAGCGTCAGGTTAATGCGATGGTCAGTGATGCGGCCTTGTGGATAGTTGTAGGTGCGGATGCGCTCGCTGCGATCGCCTGAGCCAATCAGATTGCGACGCTCGGAGGCAATTTTGCTTTGTTGCTCATCTACTTGCTTGGCTTTAATGCGCGCGGCCAATACCTGCATCGCTTGCGCCTTGTTGGCATGCTGGCTGCGGCCATCCTGACATTCGACCACGATGCCGGTCGGCGCGTGAGTAATGCGCACCGCAGAATCGGTTTTGTTAATGTGCTGGCCGCCCGCGCCAGAGGCCCGGAAAGTATCAATACGGATATCTGCCGGATTAATTTCGACGTCGCCCACCTCTTCTACCTCAGGCAGAATGGCCACGGTACAAGCCGAGGTGTGGATACGCCCTTGCGTTTCGGTATCGGGCACGCGCTGTACCCGATGACCGCCGGACTCGAACTTGAGTTTTGAGTAGGCGCCATAGCCGATAATTTTGGCGATGATTTCTTTATAGCCACCGACTTCGCCCTCATTGGCTGAGACGACTTCTACCTTCCAGCCCTGTCGGTCGGCAAAACGGGAGTACATGCGGAACAAGTCGCCTGCAAATAATCCAGATTCGTCCCCGCCGGTGCCAGCGCGAATTTCAAGAAATATATTTTTGTCGTCACTTGGGTCTTTGGGCAACAACAATGTCTGCAGGGCCAGTGCCACTTCTTCTAGTCGTTTTTTGCCACTGTCGATTTCTTCTTGGGCAAACGCTTTCATCTCCGGGTCGGCAAGCATGAGATGTGCTTCCTTAAGATCAGATTCGGTTTGCGTATAAATATGATATTGCTCAACAATCGGGGTAATTTCCGTATGCTCTTGCATGATCTTACGGTAGTTATCCATGTTATCTGTCACGCCCTCGCTACTAAGCAGGCGGTTAAGTTCTTCGAGTCTCTCGCTTAAATTAGCGAGTTTTTGCAACATGCTTGGTTTCATCGTATTTACCTAATATTCAACGACTGGTATTCAGCGAGTGGGCGAACACCCATCTCTTGAAAACATCATTCTTTGATTTGGAATAGTTGTTTTACCAGGTGTGCGAGATGGGCGTGCGCGTCTCCCTGGCTGTTGTTGAGCGCATGGCTGGGGCCATGTAAAAATTTATTCGTCAGCGCATTGCTCAGCACTTCGAGAGCCTTCTCAGGCGACTCGCCTTTTTGCAATAGTTTCAGTGCCTTTTCAAGCTCGGTCTGACGCACTTGATCGATCTGGTCACGTAAGGCTTTAATCGTGGGCACTGCTTCACGTTGCTTCAGCCATTGCATGAAATGTTCAACACGCGCGTTGACAATCAGCTCGGCGTTCACCGCCGCCTCTTGGCGATTGCCCAGTCCTTCGGTGACCACTTGTGCCAAATCGTCCACTGAGTATAAAAACACATCATCCAGCGCAGATACTTCTGGTTCGATATCTCGAGGCACCGCTAGATCGACCATAAACATTGGGCGATGCTTGCGTGCTTTAATCGCCCGCTCAACCATGCCCAAGCCGACAATCGGTAGTTGGCTGGCGGTGCTGGTGATCACGATATCAAATTCTTGAAAGCGCTCTGGCAGGTCGTTGAGCAGGATGGCTTGCACATTCAAGCCCTGACTGCGAATTTTGTCGGCCAGTTGTTCGCCGCGCTCTAGCGTGCGGTTAGCGACAGTGATTTTTTTCGGTTTTTGCGCGGCAAAATGATCGGCACACAGCTCTATCATCTCGCCAGCGCCAATGAATAAGACGCGTTGTGCGCTTAAATCACCAAAAATGCGTTGCGCCAGTTTGACGGCCGCCGCTGCCATCGAGATGGAGCTACCGCCAATGTCGGTATTAGTGCGTACCTCTTTGGCGACTTCAAAAGTGCGCTGAAAAAGTTTGTGCAGCAGCGTGCCCAAAGTGCCGGAGTCTTGCGCAATTTTCACTGACTGCTTGAACTGCCCCAGAATCTGCGCCTCACCGAGCACCATGCTGTCGAGTCCGCTTGCGACCCGGAACGCGTGTTTGACTGCCTCGTGGCTACTCAGGGTATAAGTGTATGGCAATAAACTATCTGGCGTGAGGCGGTGATAGTTCGCCAACCATTCGATCACCTCTTCAGGACGAATGGATTGCACATAAATTTCGGTGCGGTTACAAGTCGATAAAATCGCCACTTCTGCCACGTTGTGGCTAGCCAGATCTGCCAAAGCATGGGGCAGGGTGTCGTTATTAAACGCAACGTTCTCGCGAATGGCAATGGGCGCGGTGGTGTGATTGACACCAATGGTATACAGTTGCATGGCGCTATTTTACCTGCGGGACAGGTTGAAAAGACAAACTAATCGGCGCTTGCAAACTGGTCATGAGCGGTTGGCGTTAAAATCCATGGCTAAAGTGTCGACATTTTCTTATATTCACGCGACACAAGCAAGAATCCTGTCAATTTGGCATAAAATGGCGTTAAAATATTGGTTTTGTTAAATATTTATTCAGATTAATTCACGGAACATTCGCGCATGGACAAAACTTTCCGCATCGCCCCCAGTATTCTGTCTGCCAACTTTGCAAAGTTGGGTCAGGAAATCGAAAACGTAATCAAATCTGGCACAGATATCGTGCACTTTGACGTGATGGATAACCATTACGTTCCCAATTTAACCATTGGGCCGCTGGTTTGCGACGCGATTCGCGAACTGTCTCACAATGCAGGCGCATTGATTGATGTGCACCTGATGGTTAAGCCGGTCGATCGCATTATTCCCGACTTTGCCAAAGCCGGTGCTGACATTATTACGTTTCACCCAGAAGCCTCTGATCATATTGACCGCAGTCTGGCATTGATCCGCGACAGCGGTTGCAAGGCTGGTTTGGTATTTAACCCTGCTACACCATTGCATTATCTTGACTACGTGATGGATAAAGTCGACATGATTTTGCTGATGTCTGTTAACCCAGGTTTTGGTGGTCAAAAGTTTATTCCAGCGACGCTGGATAAGCTGAAACAAGCGCGTGCGCGTATTGATGCCTACACCGAAAAATCAGGCCGCCAGATCTGGCTTGAAGTCGATGGTGGTGTGAATGCAAACAACATCGCTGATATCGCCAAAGCGGGTGCCGATACATTCGTTGCAGGTAGTGCCGTGTTTGGTGCGGGTAAAGATACCGACCCTAACCGTTATGACACCATTGTCGGTCAGTTACGCGCTGCGCTCGCAACGGTGTAAATTTAAAGCATTGCAGGGGTAGAAACATGCGGTTTCAAGTGAGGCTGGTGATGTTCGATCTGGACGGCACCTTGCTTGATACCGCGCCTCAAATCGCCGAGGCGGCCAATCGTATGCTGGTGGGCTTAGGCAGGCCGATGCTGCCGCAAGCGCAAATTACCAGCTACATCGGCGAAGGGGCGCAACGGCTAATCCAGCGCTGTCTGGCCGATAGCATGCCGGTTGCGCCCTCAGCCACCTTATTTGCCGACGCTGAGCGCCTTTATCATGGTTTTTATGCTGCCAATGCGCACTTGAGTCAGGCGTTTGAGGGTGTGATGCCCGCATTAACACAGTTAAAAGTGCAAGGCTACCGATTGGCCTGTGTGACCAACAAACCTGAAAAATTTACGTTGCCGCTATTGCAGCAGGCTGGATTGGCAGATTTTTTTGAGGTGGTGGTCTCGGGCGATAGCCTGCCGAAGAAAAAACCTGACCCATTGCCCTTGTTGCATATTTGCCAAACCTTAGGCATCTTGCCCGCCGAGGCTATGATGGTTGGCGACTCAGAAACCGATATTCAGGCCGCGCAAGCCGCCGGATGCTTTGTCGTGACCGTTCCTTATGGGTATAATCAAGGTCGCGCTATTGATGTCGCGACGGTAGATGCCACCGTGAAGCAACTCACCGAGTTGGTGAACTTGCTGGAGTTACCCGCTCTCTTAAGCGGGCATACCAAAAAAATGACCTATATATCATGATGTTTTGTGCTCATCATTCTTCCAGTTGGCCAGTATTAAGCTGGCGTCGTTCGTGGCGAGGCTAGCCCTGCCCCACGCGCAGGTGTACGCCATTTGCACCACGCTGTTGTAATGTTTTTACGCAGCAACCTCAACGAATTACACTGGAAAAAGCATCATGTTAAGTACGCTAAGCAAAACCGAATTTGACGCGCTCACTGCGCAAGGTTACAACCGCATTCCACTGGTCATGGAAACCTCAGCCGATCTAGACACCCCGCTGTCATTGTATTTAAAGCTGGCCAATCAACCTTACTCTTATCTGCTCGAAAGCGTGCAAGGTGGCGAACGTTTTGGGCGTTATTCGATTATTGGCCTGCCAGCCACCACCCGCATTGTGGTGCGAGACAATGCCTTGCAGGTGATGCAAGGCGGTCAGGTTATTGAGTCGCACACAGATCAAAATCCCCTGGATTTTATTAAGACTTTTCAAGCGCGCTTTAAAACGCCGCCTTACGAAGGCCTGCCACGGTTTACCGGCGGCCTGGCCGGCTATTTCGGTTATGAAACCATTCAATACATTGAAAAGCGCTTGGGCAAGCACAAAAAGCCAGATGCGATTGGCGTGCCGGATATTTTGTTGATGGTGTCCGAAGAAATTGCGGTCGTCGATAACCTGTCTGGAAAATTATATTTTATTGTTTATGCCGATCCGTCGGCGCCCAATGCCTATGAGGCTGCATGCGCGCGCATGTTGACCTTGTTGGCTAAGCTACGCAAACAAGTCGATATCCCGTTGGCGTTGCCGACTGGCAAAACGCAGGCGGTGTCTGAGTTTGGCGAGGCTAACTTTAAAGCTGCAGTGCAAAGAGCGCAACAGTACATCCTAGAGGGTGACATCATGCAGGTGGTATTGAGCCAGCGCATGGTGCAAGATTTTGATGCCTCCCCGCTGAGCCTTTACCGCGCATTGCGTAGCCTCAACCCTTCGCCTTATATGTTCTACTATGACATGGATGACCATCATGTGGTGGGGGCTTCACCTGAGATTTTGGTGCGTCTTGAGGACACCACCGTCACTTCTCGTCCAATTGCCGGCACTCGCCCACGTGGCAAAAACCGCGACCATGACTTGGCGCTTGAGGCAGAGTTACTCGCCGATCCCAAAGAGCGGGCCGAGCATGTGCAACTGATGGATCTGGGGCGCAACGATGTGGGGCGCGTCGCGCTCACGGGCACGGTGAAAGTCACCGACAACATGACGATTGAGCGATATTCGCATGTCATGCATATCGTCAGCAACGTCGAAGGCCAGCTCAGGCCCGGGCTCGATGCCATTGATGTGTTGAAAGCGACCTTCACAGCCGGCACGGTGTCTGGGGCACCCAAAGTGCGGGCGATGGAAATTATCGAGACGCTTGAGCCCTCTAAACGGGGGATTTATGCTGGCGCCGTCGGTTACTTGGGTTTTAATGGCGATATGGATGTGGCCATTGCCATTCGCACGGCAGTGATTAAAGACAAAAAACTCTATGTGCAAGCAGGGGCAGGCATTGTGGCTGACTCGGTGCCGCAATCGGAGTGGGACGAGACCCAAAACAAAGCGAAAGCGGTGATTCGCGCCGCCGAACTGGTGCAAGCGGGTTTGGATAATCCGGCCGCCCACATACAAACCCATGCAGGAAATGGAGCCTGATATGTTGTTGATGATAGATAACTACGACTCTTTTACCTACAACCTCGTGCAGTATTTTGGCGAGTTGGGACAAGATGTCCACGTGCACCGAAACGATGAAATCACGTTGGCGCAAATTGAAGCCATGCAGCCAGAGAAGATCGTGATTTCCCCTGGGCCTTGTACGCCAAACGAAGCAGGGATCTCAGTGCCGCTGATTCATGCATTTGCTGGGAAAATCCCCTTATTGGGGGTGTGCTTGGGCCATCAAAGTATCGGTCAAGCGTTTGGCGGCAACATCATTAAAGCCAAGACCTTGATGCATGGTAAAACGTCATTGATCCACCATACCAATACCGGGGTATTTCGCAATCTGCCCAATCCTTATACGGCGACGCGTTATCACTCTTTGGTGATTGAGCGCGAAACCATTCCGGATTGCTTGGAGATTACCGCTTGGACAGAAGACGGCGAGATCATGGGCGTCAAACATAAAACGCTGGCTGTCGAGGGCGTGCAGTTTCACCCCGAATCTATCCTCACCGAATATGGTCACGAGTTATTGGATAATTTTTTGAAGGGGTACTGATGAACATCACCCCTAAAATTGCGCTGCAGCGACTGATTGACCACACGGATTTTAGCCATGAAGACATGCTAGAGATCATGCGTCAGATCATGAGCGGTGAATTTACGACGACGCAAATTGCCGGGTTTTTAATGGCGCTGCGCGTCAAGGGGGAGACCGTCACCGAGATTGCCGCCGCCGCTCAAGTGATGCGTGAGCTGTCTAGCAAAGTGGTGATTGATGACCGTGCGCATTTAATTGATACCTGCGGCACTGGCGGTGCGCCCAACAAAGCATTTAACGTATCAACCGCCTCGGCCTTTGTTGCCGCCGGTGCCGGCGCGCGCATCGCCAAGCATGGTGGTCGCGCCGCCTCGTCCAAAAGTGGCTCTGCCGATGTACTAGAAGCATTGGGCGTTAACATTGGGCTGAGTGCTGAGCAGGTGGCCCGTTGTGTGAACGAAGTGGGGATAGGCTTCATGTTTGCCCCCAACCACCATGCCGCCATGAAATATGCAGCACCGGTCCGCCGCGAGCTTGGGGTGCGTACCTTGTTTAACCTACTGGGTCCCATGACCAATCCAGCGGGCGCCAAACGGCAGGTGCTGGGTGTTTTTCATCGTGATTTAGTACCGCTGTTGGCGCAGACACTCCACACGCTGGGCAGCGAACACGTGATGGTGGTGCACAGTGCGGATGACATGGATGAGATTTCTTTTTCTGCAGACACCTACGTGGCTGAACTCAAAGCCGGTGCAATCACAGAGTACACACTGAATCCGGTGCAATTTGGAATGCCATTGCATGATATCAACAGTATCCGGGTCGAGAGTGCGCAGCATTCTAGCGAAATCATCCTTGAAGTATTTGCAGGCCAAAAAGGGCCGGCACGAGATATTGTCTTGCTCAATGCGGGCGCAGCGATCTATGTTTCGGGATTGGCTAGCGATCTCAAGGCGGGGTTAGTCAAAGCCGCGCAGTCGATTGACTCAGGCGCTGCGCAAACCAAATTGCAGCAACTGAAAGCCTTGAGCCAAGCCGCATGAAACAAGCGATCAGCTGGCTATGGCTTGTTGCTTTAACGGGTTGTGTGCAGTCGGCGCCGCCAGAGAGCGGCCACAACGCTCCGCAATCCGCGATTGAGGTTAAGTCGTCAGCGCAAGCGCAGAGCCTACCCGCGCTTTCGAATACTCGCCTGGCAGACACGCAAGCGGTGGCAGAAGCGTTTGCCCAAAAACAAAGCCACGTTTGGTTGCAAGGCCATGGCGTGGTGAAGAAACTGCTGCCAGATGATCAGCAGGGCGCCAAGCATCAGCGTTTTTTGGTCAGTATTTCACCTGAGCAAACGCTGTTGTTTGCCCATAATATTGATTTAGCGCCCAGGATTGAACATTTGGCCGTCGGCGAAAGGGTGGAATTTAGAGGGGAGTATATTTACAACCCCAAAGGCGGCATCATGCACTGGACACATCACGATCCGCAGGGTCAGCAGCACGGCTGGATTACACATCAACATCACACTTACGAATAAGGCATGCAAGCAGATTATGTCCGATATCCTGAATAAAATTTTAGCGACCAAACGCGATGAAGTCGCCAAAGCGAAAGCACTCAAACCACTCGAAGCCATGCGTGAAGAAGCCCTGAATCAACCAGATTGCCGGGACTTTATCGGCAATATTGTGAAAAAAGTGGATGCTAATAAACCCGCGGTGATTGCAGAAATCAAAAAAGCCAGCCCATCCAAAGGGATTATCCGCGCGGACTTTAATCCGGCTGAGATCGCCAAAAGCTACGAAAAAGGCGGTGCGGCTTGCTTATCCGTGCTCACCGACGAGCAATATTTCCAAGGGTCAGCCGCTTATCTTAAGCAGGCGCGCGCGGCTTGCAAACTCCCCGTGTTGCGCAAAGACTTTATGATAGATCCTTATCAAATTTTCGAAGCCCGTGCCATGGGGGCCGATTGTGTACTGTTGATTGTGGCCGCGCTTGAGTTGGCACAGATGCAAGCATTGGAGTTGGCCGCACATAACCTCGGCATGGCCGTATTGGTTGAAGTGCATGATGCCGACGAGCTGGCGCTGGCGTTGCAGCTTGAAACGCCTTTGCTCGGCATCAACAACCGCAATCTGCGTACCTTTGATGTGAGCTTGCAAACCACGCTGGACCTACTAGAAAAAACGCCGGAAGACCGCTTTGTGGTCACGGAGTCTGGCATCTTTACCCCAGAAGATGTGGCGTTGATGCGCAGCCACGATGTCAACGGCTTTTTGGTGGGTGAGGCGTTTATGCGTCAAGATGATCCTGGTGCCGAACTGGCAAGAGTGTTTGGATAATCACGAAAGGACTGCCATGAGCCATCAATTTCTCGCCATTCGTCCTCGCCGCATGCGCAAAGATGATTTTTCACGCCGTCTGATGCGTGAAAACGTTCTGACCGTGGATGATCTGATCTATCCAGTATTTGTGTTGGAAGGCGAAGGCAAGGTTGAAGACGTCAAATCGATGCCGGGCGTGCAGCGACAAAGCCTCGATGTGTTGCTCAATACCGCTGCCGAATGTGTCAAGCTGGGTATTCCGGCGTTAGCGTTGTTTCCGGTGGTGCCCCAAACGTATAAGAGTCTGGATGCCAAAGAGGCCTATAACCCGCAGGGTCTCGTGCCGCGCACCGTGCGTGCGCTGAAACAGGCGTTTCCTGCGTTGGGGGTGATTACGGATGTTGCGCTCGATCCTTACACCACGCATGGTCAGGATGGATTGATTGATGATACCGGCTACGTGCTCAACGACGAAACGGTTGAGGTGCTGGTCAAGCAGGCACTTTGTCACGCAGAAGCTGGGGCCGATGTGGTGGCGCCCTCGGACATGATGGATGGCCGGATCGGCGCCATTCGTGACGCGCTCGAAGAGCATCGTTACATTTATACACGTATTTTGGCTTATTCCGCCAAATACGCTTCTGCGTTCTATGGCCCGTTCCGCGACGCAGTGGGCTCTGCCGGCAATCTGGGCAAGGGCAACAAATACAACTATCAAATGGATCCAGCGAATACTGACGAGGCATTGAAAGAAGTCGCACTGGACTTAGAAGAAGGTGCTGACATGGTGATGGTCAAGCCAGGCATGCCTTACTTAGACATTGTGCGCCGCGTCAAAGACGAGTTTGGCGTGCCCACCTATGCTTATCATGTGAGTGGTGAATACGCCATGCTCAAAGCCGCTGCGCAAAATGGCTGGCTGGATGAAAAAGCCTGTGTTCTCGAGGCGATGCTTGGCTTTAAACGTGCCGGGGCAGATGGTGTGTTGACTTACTATGCGATGGATATCGCGAGATGGTTGAAATAAGCTCTTTACAAAGAAGGTGCTTAAGCTTTCGCTTTATGCGAGTGACTTTTTTTGATTGCCCAAATAATAAGTTAGTAAAAGAAATGCACCCTAGCCTCCGCCTGATTCCTGCGTTGCCCATCAGTGTGGGCGGTTAACGAAACTCGCCCTAGGCACTTCGTCTCCGCTACTGAGCGTGATGGGATGGGATTTTTCTCGCCAAACTCACGGCGTAGAAGTTTGGACGTTTAAAAACTCAAATTCTTTTCTTGAATCTACGAACGGTGGCGCTCATGGTGTTTCGGGCCCCTATCTGCCGCCCCGAGTAGCGCAGACAAAAGAAGGTGAAGCGAGCGGCTGTCCGAGTCCCGCAGCAGCGCATGCATTTTGTGCGCTGCAAGGTCGAGTTACGCGAGCGCTTATTTTGGCGAGCAACGCAGGAAACAAGCGGAAGCTAGGGTGTCTTGTTCTTTGCGTTCTTTCTTATGGACAAGCATAAGAAAGAACGGTCGCCTAAAGGCGAAATAAATGATTCATCAATCTAGTCAGCTTTAAATAGCCTAGCTGATCAGTCTAAACTGCAGAAAAAACGCATCTGCGGAACAGATGGCCCAATCCAAATATCATTCATTTAGGCGCAAACGTAAACGCATCACTGTAAAACGCTTCTTCTGGTAATCCTTGCTTCACAAATGTCTCTTTAGCAATATCCACCATGCCCGGAGCGCCACAAACATATGCCTCAAATCCGCTCAAATCAGGGTGATCTTCAAGCACCGCCTGATGCACCAAACCGCCACGCCCGGTCCAGGCATCTGCCGTGTGTCCCTCGGAAATCACTGGGATGTATTGAATATTTGGCATGAACTGGGTCCAGCGCTGGCAAAGGTCGTCCATATATAGATCGCTGACTTGTCGCGCGCCGCGGTAAAGATACACAGGGCGCTGGATGTTGTTGAAAATCATGTGTTCTATCATGCCTTTGACCGGCGCAAAGCCCGTGCCGCCGGCGACCATGAGAATGGGTTTGTCACTCTGCTCTCGCAAAAAGAAGCTACCCAGCGGTGCCTCAATGCGTAAAATGGTTTTCAGCGGCATGTCATTGAATACTTGCTCGGTAAAATGACCGCCTGAAATCTTACGGATATGTAACTCGAGAAAGCCTTTTTCGTGGGGTGCATTCGCAATGGAAAAGGCACGACGACGGCCATCTTTGAGCAAAAATTCAACATATTGACCCGCCATAAAACTGAGCTGCTCGGTGCCCGGAAGCTGTAAATGTAGCACCATGACGTCATCGCCAATTTGCGCTTTGTGCTGAATGCGTACCGGTAATATGCGTGGTTTGATGCCTTGCACCATGTCAATCTGTCGGCATTCGATCACCAGGTCTTCAAGCGGGCGTGCACAGCAAAACAAAGACATGCCTGCCGCCAGTTCTGCCTCCGACAATGCGCTACCCTGAAAATCATCATGCATGACTTTGCCCGTCAGAATCTTGCCCTTACATGCGCCACACGCGCCGTTACGACAACCATAAGGCAGGTTGATGCCTGCCTCAATGGCTGCCTCGAGGACGGTTTGGCTGGGACGTACGTCAAACGTATGGCCGCTATTTTCAATCAGGACATGGTTCATAATGCATGGATTTCTGTGGGTTAATCTTTGCGTGGCAGATGCACCACATTATTCGTTGGCTGATGCGGGATTGGCTTGGATCGGTGCGGGTTGGACTCATCAATTTCGGTAAACTCGCCTTCAATCACCGCATCATTGGCGCTGGCGCGGTGGTGCGCGTGGCTATTTTGGTGGGCCTGTCCGCCGCCCATCGGCTGTTTGGCCGGGATCAGTAACAGTATGACAGCAATGAGGTCGCTGATCACCCCGGGAATCAGCAACAGCACACCCGCAAACATATTTCTGGCGGTCGCAAACAAGGCGACGATCGGATTGCTACCTGACCCCATTTGCTGAAACATACGTGCTGCAATCAAGTCTTTTTCACTGCGTATGAGCCGAATCCCGAGATAAGCAATGATGATCAAATAGGCAAGCACCCACCAGCCATAGCGCTGACTGAGTTCGATCAGGATAGCTATCTCCACAAACGGAAAAGCCAGTAGAATAGCAAAGATGAGAAAACGCATGTCAGAATCCTGTCTATGAGTCAGCGCCGATGACGCCTACAGAAGAAATTATAATCGTGTTTACGCATGTACCGAATAGGCATTGTGCGGAGCAGATCGCACAGACACTGCTTACAGAGAAGTTGGCGGCATGCGTCAATATTTCAAGCCCCGTTACTTCGATCTATCAATGGCAGGGACAAATAGAGCGTGCAGAAGAAATTGGCCTCACGATTAAAACATCGCGTAAGGTTTATGCCGCATGTGAGACTAAGCTACGGATGCTGCATCCTTATGAACTTCCTGAGATTGTAGGCATCCATGTGGACGTAGGTTTGCCAGCATATTTGGCATGGGTCGCGGCAGAAACAAAAGGTGCAGGAGTGAATCGTTGAACACAATTTGGTTAAGAAGCTGGGTCATGCTGGTGGCGCTATTGTGCGCCCTATCCCCACTGCATGCGGCAACACAGCTCTCGAAACTGTTTACGGCGGATGACAGCGAGGAATTTTTGCCGGTCGATGAGGCCTTCAAGGTGGAGGCGGCGATGGTGGATGCTAACCATGCACAGATCAAGTTCTCTGTCGCACCTGGCCATTATCTATACCGTGAACGTATTCAGCTGATCGCCCCCGCTGCAGATGCGGCCAGCATAAGTCTGCCCGCTGGCGAGATAAAAAAAGATCCGAATTTTGGTGAGCAGCAAGTGTTTCATCATGACACCCTCGCGACGCTGACGTTTCATCGTTCGCCGCCAGCAAATATTCAAATCCGTTATCAGGGTTGCAGCGAAAAAGGCTTGTGTTACCCGCCGCAAATCAAATCACTAGCACTCTCTACCAACGTAACGGCCGCAGCGCCAAAGTCATCACCAATGCCATCATCGGTGGCGCCGCAAGAAGAGGAGGATTTTTCTGGTAGGTTGTTATCCTCTGGTCGCTGGTGGCAGATTGTGGCTGGATTCTTTGGCGCAGGCCTGTTGCTAGCATTGACGCCCTGTGTGTTCCCAATGATTCCGATTTTGTCCGGCATTATTGTGGGTAAAAACGCGCACGTGTCGCGCGGCAAGGCCTTTACGCTCTCATTGGCTTATACCTTAGGTATGTGCTTGACCTACACCCTGGCGGGCGTGGCCGCGGGCTTGTCTGGCCAGTTGCTGAGTAACGCGTTGCAAACGCCGGTTGCGCTTGTCATCGGGGCCCTGATTTTTGTGGTGTTGTCGTTTTCGATGTTCGGTTATTACGAGTTGAAACTGCCCAGTGCGATCGAGAATACCTTTTTTCACTGGAGCAACCGGTTCAAAGGTGGGCATTTATTCAGTGACTTTTTAATGGGCGCGATGTCTGCTTTGATCATCAGCCCTTGCGTTGCCGCCCCGTTGGCGGGGGCCTTGCTCTATATCAGCCAAACCCACGATGTGGTGCTGGGCGGCGTGGCGCTGTTCTCATTGTCTTTGGGCATGGGTGTGCCATTATTATTGATTGGCGCCTCTGCAGGCACGCTATTACCAAAGGCGGGGGAATGGATGAATACCGTTCGTCGGCTGTTTGGGGTGCTGATGCTGGGTGTCGCGATTTGGATTGTCAGCCCCATCGTGCCGGTCGCAGTGCAGTTAGGATTATGGGCGGCTTGGTGTATTCTGCCGGCGATCTACTTACGCGCGATGGATCCGCTGCCTGAGGCAGCACATCCGACGCAACGTTTGTTTAAAGGCTTTGCTGTGATGTTGTTGCTATATGGCGTGGCGCTGCTCATTGGCGCGTTGTCAGGCGCCCGCTCGCCACTGCAACCATTGCAAAATGTGACCGCTGCGCCCTCTGCACAGGTGCAGCCATTGGTGTTTCAGCGTGTGCGCAGCGTCGAAGCGCTGGCGCAGCAATTGAAAGCTGCAAACGGCAAACCAGTGATGCTAGATTTTTATGCAGATTGGTGTGTGTCTTGTAAAGAGTACGAGCAATTTGTGTTCACAGACCGCAAGGTGCGCGATGCTTTACAAGGCTTTGTCTTGTTGCAGGCAGATGTCACTGATAATTTGCCTGAAGATGCAGCATTGTTGAAGCAATTTGCCTTATTTGGTCCGCCAGGCATTGTCTTTTTTAACGCGCAAGGTCAAGCCTCGTCGCCCGTGATCAAAGGCTATCAAGACGCAGAGCGCTTTCTGCGCAGCGTACGCGCGTTGCCCTTAACATCCATAGAAAGATCGCCCAATGCGTAATGTTGCCCGTGTCGTGATGACGCTATTATTGGTGGTTGTGTTGGGAAGCGGATTTCGCTGGCTTTATCTCAATCGCGATCAGTTCATGGCGACCCAATCTGCCTTACCAAGTCTCGAAGCCGTCGCCCCGTTTTGGGCATCTACCCTGTCTGATGCAGCTGGGAAATCCTATGCATTATCGCAATTTAAAGGCAAACCACTCATCGTTAATTTTTGGGCCACGTGGTGCGAGCCATGCCGCGAAGAGATGCCCGAAATTTCTGCCTTAGCCACCGCCCATCCAGAGATTTCAGTCGTGGGGCTTGCAATAGATGAAGCCGCCGCAGTGCATGAGTTTGCAGCCAGCACCCCGGTGAGCTACCCGCTGCTGATCGCTGAAAACGAAGGCTTGCCTTTGGCTGAGGCCTTGGGTAACCACAAGGGGGTGTTGCCTTATACCGTCATCCTTTCGGCGCAAGGGGAGGTCAAGCAAATTTTCTTTGGTCGAGTCAGCCGTAAAATGCTGCAAGATGCACTAAATTTGTAGTTGTTTTTGGTATAAATTCTTCTACCGGCGCCCCCTGAATTCCCGCCTGTTCGCTGCAATACCACCCACGTTTTAGGAAAGATTGGCGACTTTCAACTTTCTTTAAACTGCGAATTTCTCTGGACAAAATGCAATAACTTCGGCAAACTTCGACGCCATGAAGGTTGTATTTTTCTCGATGAGAGGCATTTGAAATGGGCGCCAAATCTATCCTGGTGATTCACGGACCCAATTTGAATATGCTAGGCACCCGTGAGCCGCAGCATTATGGTAGCCAAACGCTTGCAGATATCAACCAGCGTCTGCAAGACCTTGCGCATGCCGATCATGCGCGACTGGATACGTTTCAAAGTAATTCAGAAGCCGATATTATCGACAAAATACATGCCCTCTCAGTGAATCGCGTCGATTATGTCATCATCAATCCAGCCGCATTCACACACACTTCTGTAGCCATTCGAGATGCACTTTCAACAGTCAAAATACCTTTTATTGAGGTGCATCTATCCAATGTGCATGCACGTGAGTCTTTTCGACACCATTCTTACTTCAGCGATATTGCAACGGCCGTGATTTGCGGCCTGGGCGCAGAGGGATACTTCGCCGCTTATCGCTACATCCAACAACTCTAATAACACTAAAACACTTACATTCGAGGCTTTTATGGATTTACGCAAACTCAAAAAATTGATTGATTTGGTAGAGGAATCGGGGATTTCCGAACTGGAACTGACCGAAGGTGAGGAAAAAGTTCGTATCAGTCGCGCCATGGCGCCAACGGCTGCGCCGGTAACGCAATACGTGTCCGCGCCGGCACCAGCACCCGCTGCGCCAGTCGCTGCTGCTGCGCCTGTTGCCGCACCAGCTGAAGTGCTTGAAGGCCAGGTCGTCAAATCGCCGATGGTGGGCACGTTCTATCGTGCTTCCTCGCCGGATGCAAAATCATTTGTCGACATTGGCAGTAGTGTGAGCACCGGTGAAACGCTGTGTATTATTGAAGCCATGAAGCTGCTCAACGAAATTGAGAGCGAATACACCGGCGTGATTAAGAAGATTTTTGTTGAAAACGGTCAGCCTGTCGAATACGGCGAACCATTGTTCCTGATTGGTTAAGCCACTATGTTTGAGAAAATACTCATTGCCAACCGCGGTGAAATTGCCTTGCGTGTGCAACGTGCCTGCCGTGAGTTGGGGATTAAAACGGTCGCCGTGCACTCTGAGGCCGATCGTGATGCCAAATACGTTAAGCTGGCAGATGAGTCAGTTTGTATTGGCCCCGCGCCTTCCGCTAAGAGCTATTTAAATATTCCGGCGGTGATTAGCGCTGCTGAAGTGACCGATGCGCAAGCCATCCACCCCGGTTATGGCTTTTTATCTGAAAATGCGGATTTTGCCGAACGTGTTGAGCAAAGTGGGTTTGTCTTTATTGGCCCGCGTGCAGAGACCATTCGTTTAATGGGCGACAAAGTATCGGCCAAAGAAGCCATGAGAAAAGCGGGCGTGCCCTGCGTTCCTGGTTCGGATGGTGCGCTGAATGACGACCCAGTAGAGATCATCAAAACCGCCAAACGTGTGGGTTATCCGGTGATCATCAAAGCGGCTGGTGGCGGTGGTGGTCGTGGGATGCGTGTGGTGCACACCGAAGCGGCGTTGCTCAACGCGGTCAATATGACTAAAGCAGAGGCACAAACCGCATTTGGTAACCCCATGGTGTACATGGAAAAGTTTCTTGAGAACCCGCGTCACATCGAGATTCAGATTCTCGCGGACCAGCATGGAAACGCCGTGTATTTGGGTGACCGCGATTGTTCGATGCAACGTCGTCACCAAAAAATCATTGAAGAAGCGCCATCCCCTTTGTTGCCAGAGCGCGTGCGCGACAAGATTGGTGAGCGTTGTGCGGAAGCTTGCCGCAAAATTAAATACCGTGGTGCAGGCACCTTTGAGTTTTTGTATGAAAACGGCGAGTTTTATTTCATTGAAATGAACACCCGTTTACAGGTAGAGCATACCGTGACTGAAATGATCACTGGGATTGATCTGGTGCAACAGCAAATCTTCATTGCAGCAGGTGAGAAACTGCCATTCCGTCAGCGTGATATCGTACTGAACGGCCACGCCATCGAGTGTCGTATTAACGCTGAAGATCCTTACACTTTCGTTCCCTCACCAGGCTTTATTAACCGTTTTCATATGCCCGGCGGCCCAGGTGTGCGCATGGATACGCACGTTTATGGCGGATATACCGTGCCTCCGCACTATGATTCGATGATCGGTAAGCTGATTACACATGGCGCCACCCGTGAACAAGCGATTGCCAGAATGCGTGTGGCATTGTCCGAGATGTATGTCGAAGGCATTAAAACCAATACTGCATTGCATGCTGACCTGATGGCTGATCTGGCCTTTCAACAAGGCGGCACCAGCATTCACTATTTGGAGCAGAAGCTGGGTATCAGCTCGAAATAATCTTGCATTGGTTGTTACTTAAAATTCAATCGACCGAACCGCAGGCAGATGCGCTCAGCGATGTGCTGATGGCGCACGGCGCGCTGTCTGTGAGTATCGAAGATGCGCATGCGGACACCTTGGCCGAGCAGGCTATTTTTGGCGAACCTGGCGATCCGCCGCCGGGTATTTGGCAGCAAAATGTAGTCACTGCGATGCTAGAGGCTGATGCAGACATTCAAACCTTGCTGGCTAACGTACAAGCCGAGCTGGGGCTGGATGGGCTGAAATATCAGCTCGAACAGATTGAGGAGCAGGACTGGGTGCGCGCGACGCAAGCCCAGTTCGACCCAATACGCGTGACGGATGATCTTTGGATCGTGCCCTCCTGGCACCAAGCCCCCAATGCGGATGCGATTAATATCGTACTCGATCCGGGTCTTGCTTTTGGTACAGGTAGCCATCCGACCACGCATTTGTGTTTGAGCTGGTTGGCGCAACTGCCGAAACCCTTATTAGCCACAGCGAATGTGCTTGATTACGGTTGTGGCTCCGGTATCTTGGCCATCGCCGCAAAAAAACTTGGTGCACAAAGTGCAACCGGCGTGGATATTGATACCCAAGCTGTGATTGCCAGTCGTGACAATGCGCTGAACAATCAGGTGGATGCTATTTTCTATGATTCTGCAGAGTATTTGCACGAACCATTTGAAATCGTCGTCGCCAATATATTGTCTAGTGCCTTAATGGTGTTGGCGCCGGTGATTGCGAGCTCTTGTAAAAGTGGTGGCAAAGTTGCATTATCTGGCATATTGGATAGCCAGCAAGAGATATTGTTGGCCCATTACGCCACGTGGTTTGAAATGGATGCCCCCATCCAGCAAGATGGATGGGTCTTGCTGACGGGAACCAGAAGATGCCCTTGATTACGGCCTGCCCGGCCTGCCAAACACAATTTGAAGTCACAGACGAGCAGTTACAAGCTTATGCCGGTAAGGTGCGTTGCGGCGAATGTGACCATGTGTTTGACGCCCGTTCATATTTATTAGAACCCCTCTCTGCCGCCTCAACCGATTCAGGTACCACAGAATCCGCTACCGATGCCTCGCTCTACTTTAAGCTAAGTGCTGCAGTGGCGCATGCCGTTGAGCCGCCCTCAGCAGTGCCTGATCTGCCTCTGCCAGACCCATTGTCAGCAGAATTGCCAGTACATCATCCAGAGGCAAGCGATCACGCTGCGAACATTCCGGCCTTTTTGCGTGATATATCGTTGGCTGATGAACGGCCTGCTGCGCCGGAGACTCAAGCGAGTCAACGCTTGATGGTGTTTTTTGCTTGTGGCCTGTTTTTAGTGCTGCTGTTGCAATCGATGTATTTCATGCGTAGCAGCCTCGCCGCCCATTACCCGCAAACCAAACCGCTGTTTCAGCGTTTCTGTGAGACATTGCATTGTGTGGTCAACATGCCGCAGGACATTGCGCAGTTAACCATTGATGACGCGGATATCCAAGAGCATAAAACACGTCAGGGGGTGCTGACGTTTTCTAGCGTGCTGATGAATCATGGGCCAGTGGCGCAAGCCTATCCTAAGATCGAATTAACGTTGACCAATATGGCTGACGAACCTGTATTGCGTAAAACGCTACGTCCCGCGGAGTATTTGCCCGCCTCGGCCAATCTGGCAGCTGGGCTGTTGCCGCAACAAGAGCAGGCGGTTAAAGTCTTGCTTGGCGTGGATGAAAAATTGGTCACAGGTTTTCGCGTCGCCATTGCCTATTAAAAGGATACGGCACAGGGTGCAGTTATTCCTTTGCCTGTCCAGACCCTACTTCAACCATCACTTGTCGTAATACCTCAATCGCTGCTGTGCGCACAAAACTTTTGCGCCAAGCCAGCGCAATGCGTCGGCTCGGCGCAGGTTTGCTAAACGGAATCACACGTATCAATGGGTTTTGATAACGCGAAGCCGTGGCCATGGCCGGCAACACAGTAATCCCTAAGTTGGATGCCACCATATTGCGGATCGTTTCTAGTGAGTTGCCTTGTAGCACTTCCCCTTTGCGGCTGAGCTCTGGGCAAGCTTGGGTCACTTGATTGCTGAAGCAGTGACCGGTATTCAGCAATAATACTTTTTCGTTGCTTAATTCATCGGCATCAATCGTTTTGCGCGTGGCCCAAGGATGGCTCACGGGCACCACCACATTAAAGTCCTCATCATAAAGTGGGATGATCTCAATCCCCGGCACGTCAAATGGCAAGGCAATCACCGCCGCATCAATCACTCCATTTTTTAATTGCTGTTCAAGCGTGGCAGTGATGTTTTCTTCCACTTCGAGCGGCATTTGTGGCGCTGTCTTAATTAAAGGCGGGATGATTTCAGGCAGCAAATAAGGGCCAACCGAGTGAATCATGCCCAATTTAAATAGGCCGTTAAGCGGGTCATTCCCGTGCTTAGCCATGTCTTTGATTTTGGCTGCTTGTTCCAGCACAATATTGGCTTGCGCAATAATCTGCGCACCAATGTCGGTTGGCGTCACTTCATTGCGGTTGCGTTCAAACAATGAGACACCTAACTCCTCCTCAAGCTTTTTAATGCCCAAACTAAGCGCGGGCTGCGTCACAAAACATTTTTCGGCAGCACGGCGAAAATTGCGTTCTTGGGCCACGGCCAGCACAAACTTTAATTCAATGAGGGTCATGAGGATTTGCTCGCTAGAGGTGGTGATTAGTTTAATTGCATTAATTTTATTAATCAATCATATCAGAACATACAATTATCCAAATTAAATTGCGCTGGGTAGAATGCAACGCATGCACACAATGAACTTGAACGAAAAAGGAGAATATATGTTGGCTTGGTTATACAAAGATCCGCCAGACCTAAAAGAAGCACTAGCGGCCTACGCTGCCTGTTTTTAACTATAAGCAATCATATTGTAGTTGCATTGACATTAAACTACTATCGTAACAATTGATAAATATTATATTGATCACCTTGTGATGCAAGGTGGCTGAATGATGACACTAAATAAGGAGTTTAAATAATGGATAGTACACAACAAAGCGGCGGCAAATGTCCCTTCGGCCATGGTGCGTTAACCACAAACGCGGCATCCAATACCAGTTGGTGGCCAAATGCGCTCAATCTGGATATTTTGCACCAGCACGATCGCAAGACTAATCCACTGGGGCAGGACTTCGACTACCGTGCGGCGGTTTCAACCCTTGATGTGGCTGCGGTGAAAAAAGATCTGCATGCTCTAATGACGGATAGCCAAGAATGGTGGCCGGCGGATTGGGGGCATTATGGTGGCTTGATGATCCGTTTAACCTGGCATGCCGCAGGCACCTATCGTGTGGCGGATGGCCGTGGCGGTGCGGGCACGGGCAACCAGCGATTTGCGCCGTTAAATAGTTGGCCTGACAACGTTAACCTTGATAAAGCGCGTCGCCTGCTGTGGCCAGTGAAAAAGAAATATGGCAATCAACTGTCATGGGCGGATTTAATTGCGCTGGCCGGTACCATTGCATATGAATCCATGGGCTTGAAAACGTTTGGTTTTGCCTTTGGCCGTGAAGATATTTGGCATCCTGAAAAAGATATCTACTGGGGCAACGAAACAGAGTGGCTGGCCAAAACTGGCAGTGTAGGTAGCCGTTATACAGGTGAGCGTCAGCTTGAAAACCCGCTGGCAGCAGTCATGATGGGGCTAATTTACGTGAATCCTGAAGGGGTGGACGGCAATCCTGATCCCCTGAAAACTGCGCACGATATCCGTGAAACCTTTGCGCGGATGGCGATGAATGACGAGGAAACGGTGGCCTTGACCGCAGGTGGGCATACCGTGGGTAAAGCCCACGGCAACGGCCAGGCGAGCAATTTAGGCGCAGACCCTGAAGCCGCCGATGTGCACGAGCAAGGCATGGGCTGGAACAATCACACCACCCGAGGCGTTGGGCGGGATACCGTCACCAGCGGCATTGAAGGCGCTTGGACCACGCATCCAACGCAGTGGGATAACGGTTATTTTGCCATGCTGTTTAATCACGAATGGGCATTACGTAAGAGCCCGGCAGGCGCTTGGCAATGGGAACCGGTCGACATCAAAGAGGAAGACAAGCCAGTCGATGTCGAAGATCCGAGCATTCGTTATAATCCAATCATGACGGATGCGGATATGGCGATGATCAAAGACCCGATTTATCGTCAGATCTCCGAACGTTTCTGTGACGATCAAGCGTACTTTTCTGAGGTGTTTGCGCGGGCGTGGTTTAAGTTGACACACCGCGACCTTGGGCCAAAAACGCGCTATATCGGTCCGGATGTGCCACAAGAAAATCTGATCTGGCAAGACCCAGTGCCGGCAGGGTTTGCGTTGAGTGAAGCCGACATCGCGACCTTAAAAGTGCAGATTTTGGCGAGTGGATTGACCCAAGCGGAACTGATCGCAACGGCATGGGACAGTGCGCGTACCTTCCGGGCGTCTGATTATCGTGGCGGCGCCAATGGCGCGCGTATTCGTCTGGCGCCGCAAAAAGATTGGGAAGGGAATGAACCTGCCAGATTGCAGAAAGTATTGGCTGCGTTAGAGGCCGTGCAAAAAGCCTTTGGCAAACCAGTCAGCATGGCGGATTTGATCGTACTTGGCGGTTCGGCTGCCGTAGAGCAGGCAGCGAAAGCCGCAGGCGTTGAAGTAACGGTGCCATTTGTTGCAGGTCGTGGCGATGCCACAGCCGAGCAGACTGATGCAGCTTCATTTGAGTTTTTGGAGCCTGTGCATGATGGTTTCCGCAATTGGCTGAAGGCTGACTACGTGCCAACCGCCGAAGAAATGTTGCTTGATCGCACGCAACTGATGGGCCTGACTGCACCAGAAATGACGGTGTTGATTGGTGGGATGCGTGTGCTGGATACTAACTACGCTGGCAGTAAACATGGCGTATTTACCCACCAGCCAGGCGTGCTGAGCAACGACTTTTTTGTCAACCTGACCGATATGCGTTATCAGTGGGTGCCAACAGGTAAAAACCTGTATGAGGTACGTGAGCGCAACACAGGGCTGGTGAAATGGACGGCTACCCGCGTTGACTTGGTGTTTGGCTCAAACTCGATTCTGCGCGCCTACGCTGAGCTGTATGCACAAGACGATGCGAAGCAAAAGTTTGTGCATGACTTTGTCGCAGCATGGGTAAAAGTCATGAATGCGGACCGTTTTGATCTGAAATAATCTCGTTGACACCTAGCAAAGCGCCTTGAGCAATCAAGGCGCTTTTTATTTTTTAAAAGGATCAGCGCGTGCCCGGCCATGAAACTTCTGATTGCCTAAACAAGGGCAAGCTGCATTTTGTTTTGCACCGCCAAGGCGAATTTACAGGATTCGCTAATTTTGCTTAACACGGCCGCAAGTCCTTTGCAGTGTCTGCTAGAATACCCCCATGGATATTTATTTGATGCTGAAGGCCGTGATCATGGGCCTGGTCGAAGGCGCGACCGAGTTTATTCCTGTCAGTAGTACTGGACATCTGATCATTACCGGAGAGTGGCTCGATTTTCTCTCTAAAGACAAACGAGATGTGTTTGAAATTATTATTCAGCTAGGCGCGGTGCTCGCGGTATGTGTTGAATACCGTCAACGCCTGTGGCAAACCGTGCAACGTATTCAAACCGATACCAATGCCCAGCATTTTGTGCGCAATCTCATCATTGCATTTTTACCAGCGGCGGTCATCGGCCTCGCCCTACATCATCAAATCAAACAGTATTTGTTTTCTTCGTTTACGGTCGGCATTGCGCTGGTGGTGGGCGGGGTATTGATTTTGTTAATCGAAAAGTTTGTGCCCGAGGGCAAAACCACTGAAGTCGACCGCATTACGGCTAAACAGGCATTGCAAATCGGTTTCGCGCAATCACTGGCGCTGTTTCCGGGCATGTCACGTTCGGGTGCGACCATCATGGGGGGGATGTGTTTTGGTCTTAGCCGCCAAACCGCGACCGAGTTTTCATTCTTTTTGGCATTGCCGATTATGTTTGCGGCCACAGGCCTCGATTTATATCAGGCACGTGATTTGTTGTCCTTGGATGATGCGTTGATTTTTTTAATCGGCTTCATAGTGTCGTTTTTAACTGCACTGATGGTGATTCGCGCGCTGATTCGCTTTGTGGCTCAACATTCTTTTGCGGTGTTCGCCTGGTATCGCATCGTATTCGGGATTTTGGTGTTGGTCTTTTTTGCACATTAACGGATTAAGGTTTGAATCATGAATGGTGCGCTGTTTAAAAAAATTGCCTTAGGCCTCGCTGCGCTGTTTGCGGTTTTGCTGTTATTGCTGGTGTACCTGGCGGTCACGTTTAACCCTAAAGATTACAAGCCCACCGTGATTCAACTGGTGAAAGATAAAAAACAGCGCACGCTGGATATTAAAGGCGATATTAAACTCAGCTTTTGGCCCAAAATCGGAGCTGATTTGGGTGAAATCACCTTGTCAGAACATCAGTCAGATAAACAGTTTGCCGCTATCAAAAGCGCCAAAGTGGCACTGGCCGTATTACCCTTATTGAAAAAGCAAATCGTGGTTGACACCATTTACCTCGATGGTGCGCAGGTCAATGTGATTCAACATGCTGATGGCAGTTTCAACTTTGATGATTTGCTGAGCAAAGATGAAGAAGCCTCTGAGCAGATTAATTTTGATGTGCAAGGCATTCAAATCAGTCACACGCAAGCACGCTTTAGCAATGAAGGCACCGGCGCGCAGTATGCGGTTGACCAGCTAAATTTAACCACTGGCCAGATTGCACTTAAAAAACCATTCGATATTGCGACCGATTTTCATCTGGTCGCTAATCAGCCCGCCGTGGATGCGCAGGCCTTCATCAAGGCCAATATCATGGCGGACCCTGAAGCAAAACATTTCGTGGTGAAAGGTCTCGATGCGCAACTCAAAGGCGCAATACTCGATGGCCAAGATGTCACCCTGACCGCACAAGGCTCAATCGATGCCGATGCGACGAAAACCGCACTCGATGTGTCTGCGCTTAAACTCGCCATGCAAGGCACTTTTAAAGGCGTGCAGCGTGAGGTCAGCTTAGAGGCCCCCGCGGTGGCGGTCAGCCCGCAAGCGATCAGCAGCGAAAAAGTCGCTCTATTGCTCAAACAGAAAGATGCAAACGGCGACCTCAGCGTGGCTGTGGTGCTGTCCGAGCTCAAAGGCAATCAGCAAAGGGTTGAAAGCAAGGGGCTGACCGCTGATGTGAACATTCATGCAGGTGCACGCAAGGTGGAGGGGCATTTCGCCTCCCCAGTCAAAGCCAATCTTGCTGACCGCATTTTTGAGGTGCCTGCATTGGCCGGCAAGTTTGATATTAAAGACCCTGCATTACCGAAAGGGGCCATGCAGGGCCAGTTCAAGCTAGCAGCCAATGCCAACCTCAAGCAAGAACAATTCAAAACCACATTTGATTTGCGTTTAGCTGAGACCGCACTTAACGGAGATGTCAGTGTAGCCAGTTTCAGTACGCCGCATATAGGCTTCAAGCTGCATGCGGATACCCTCAATTTGAATGCATTGCTGGGCAATAGTCATGCTAAAAAAGACGTGAAAACGAACAGTGCTAAAACGGCTGCCAAATCAGATAAGCCTGCCGACCTGAGCGCTTTAAAAACCTTGTTTCTGGACGGCAGCATTCATATCGGCAAAATCCTCTACAGCCCATATACGCTCACGGGCCTAAATGTGGGTATCAAGGCGGATGGACAAACGCTGGCGTTGCAAGGGCTGGATGTTAAACTCGACGACAGCCGTATTCAAGGCAGTGTGGGCATCAGCCAGTTTAGCAAACCCTTATATCGCTTCGATTTGAATATCGATAAGCTCGACTTGAATCGTTACCTGCCGCCATCGACCGCGAGTGCCAGCGACAACAAACCGGCTGAAAAAACACCGGACAATGCTGAGCAAGCAATTGATATGTCTGCGTTGAAAGCGCTGAACGCACAAGGCAACATCCGAATTGGTTGGTTAAAATATGGCAAAACAGAAGCCAAAAACCTAAATGTCGGTCTCAAAGCGCAAGATGGCTTGGCCAGCCTAGACCCATTGAATGTCGATGTTTATCAAGGCACTGTGCGTGGCACAGTCAAGCTCGATGCGCGCGCGACCCCTGCGGTCGCCATTCAACAAAGCTTGCAGAATATTGCTGTCGGCCCGCTGCTGGTCGATACCATTAACAACGACATGCTCTCAGGCAACGGTCAGCTCAATGTGAATGTGACCGCACAAGGAAATACGGTGTCAGCGCTAAAAAAGTCACTAGGCGGCTCGGTTGATTTGAAAATGGCCGATGGCGCCGTTAAAGGCTTTGACCTCGCAGGCACCATCCGAGATGCCAAAAGCAAAATCAATCTGCTTAAAGGGCAGACCAACGCTGCCGCAGATCAAAGCAAAAAAACCGATTTTAGTGAGTTAACCGCTACTTTTCGTATTCAAAACGGGGTTGCACACAACGATGACCTTGCCATGAAAGCGCCTATATTTCGCTTGCCTAAGGGCGAAAGCAAGGGAGATATCGATATTGGTAAAGCGCAGATTAACTACCTAGCAAAACCCACTCTGGTCAATTCCCTCAAAGGTCAAGGCGGTAAAGACACAGAACAGCTCGGCAGCCTTGGCGTGCCAGTCAAGATCACCGGTACCTTTGCCGCCCCCAAGTTTGCGGTAGACATGGCGGCCATGGGGCAAGCACTTGCAAAATCGGTTGCCCTAGATGCGCTCACCGATAAATTAGGCGGTGATAAAGCGGGTGCAGTCAAATCACTGATCGGCGGGGGCAATAAAGCAGATGCGCTAAAAGGGCTACTGAATGGAAATTCGGCCGGCAGTGCCAGCCCGAGTGATGCGCCTTCCTCAGAAGGCAGCAACAAACAAGATCCCAAGCCTGCTGAACAACTCAAAGAAAAGGCGCTTAAAAAGCTCCTCAACTTTTAGCTGTGAGTGTATTTGCTGAAAAACTCATCGCCTGGCAACAGGCGCATGGCCGTCATGATTTACCATGGCAGCAGACGCGCGACCCTTATGCGGTCTGGGTCTCCGAAATCATGCTGCAACAAACGCAGGTCTCGGCGGTGATCGCTTACTACCAGCGATTCATGCAGCGTTTCCCTACGATTGCTAGTCTTGCGCAAGTGGAGCAGGACGATGTCATGCAATATTGGAGCGGTTTGGGCTACTACTCACGTGCCCGCAACTTGCATCACGCCGCCCGTGCCATCATGCATCACCATGGCGGAGTCTTCCCAACCGATTTCGATACCATACAATCATTAAAAGGCATCGGTCGTTCCACGGCGGCGGCCATTAGTGTGTTCGCTTTTGACCAGCGGCAAACCATCCTCGACGGTAATGTCAAACGTGTTCTCGCAAGACTCTATGCCATCGAGGGTTGGCCGGGCCTGCCTGAGGTGGAGAAAAAGCTTTGGCAACTGGCAGAGCAGTTGTTGCCGAAGCAACAGCTCCCAGCTTATGTGCAAGGCTTAATGGACTTTGGTGCGACTTTATGCACCCGCAGCAAGCCGCGCTGTCATGCGTGTCCGATGCAGTCGCAATGTTTGGCGTATCAGCAGCAAAAAGTGGCGTTGTTGCCGACGGCCAAGCCACGCAAAGCCTTACCTGAAAAGCAGGTCACCCTATTGATGATTGTGGATGCAGGCGAGATTTTGCTAGAGCGGCGCCCCAATCACGGTATTTGGGGTGGCTTATGGAGTTTGCCCGAACTCTCCCCATCGCAGATTGCTGTACCTTATATACAACAAACGTTTGGTCTCGAGACGGAAGCGCTAGAGGTCATGCCGGTGCTTTGGCACAGCTTTACGCACTTTAAACTGGAGATTACACCCCAACCCCTGCAGCTTATTGCCCGACGCCCCTCGCTGCCGCCACATATGCAATGGCTGACGCTTTCAGACGCCATTGCTGCTGCTTTGCCGACGCCGGTGCGTACTTTGATCAAAGCGCTTCAGAGCGCACACCTTTAATGTTTAGAGGTGTGCCAGTTTAAACACATGGCTGGCCAAACTTGATTGATTACTTTTGAGGTGCTTGAGCAATGAGTGCGCTCGGTCAGGCTTTACCATGGCTTTGGTGTAGATGACCGGCAGTTCAAAAATGGCGATTTCGCGCTCAACAATATTCAGGCTCACGTGCTCAGCGCCTTGAATCACATCCATCAGTTTGTCATAGACATTATCCGTCACACGGGTATACGGGAACAAAATCCAAAAATCTGTCCCCTCCCTACCGACCAAATCGGACCGCCTGAAAGACTGTTGTAAGTCGTGCGTCAATGAAGACAGTTGCCGGAGGGCCTCTGGCGCGCCATACGCTTCACCTAAACTATTATCATCACCATAGGCGATTTTCACCAAAGCGACATTGAAGTCATCAGAGTGTCTGATGAGTACTTGGCAAATCCAGTCTAATGTATCAATAAAACGACTACACAACTGAATATCAGAAATCATGACTAACCCCGGCAAAATTGAAACAACAATAAAAGTTTATAACGGGGGTAACCCCGCTAAATTGCTATCCTAGCAGAAACTTTTAGGTAAATTTAGTTTGAACAGCCCAATAAAACAATTCCTTTTCATCATCAGCTTCCCTATCCTACCGCCAAGATTGTTGCAAATCTGCAACAAAACAAACTTGGGCTAAGCAATATGACGTATTCACTTGCGCCGCGACCCCTGCATTTGCAAGAATTGCTCTGACCTTGCTGGAAACGCTTTCAGTGGTTCCGCAGGAGTTCTCGAGTATGAGCGTTTTTGCGCTCATCTTAAAAAGCAATATCCTTACACAAGTTGTGAAAACAACATTTTTGGAGATTCGTATGAATACAAAATTGAACGTTGCAGTTGCAGCAGCGCTGTTCGCTGCCGCTACTGGCGCACAAGCTGGCATTACTATCCCAGCTGGTGACTGGACTTTGGACATCGGTGGCGTTGTTAACGCATACTACACAACTACTAGCACTAGCGGCGATAACGTTACTGGTATTGGTGGTCAAACTGAAAACGGTGACAACACACAGAACAACATTACTACTGGTTTGTTGCCAAACTACCTGAGCGTTTCTGGTAAAACACGTCAGAACGATCTGGATGTTGGTTTCACAATCAGCATTAACCCAGGTTCATCAACTACAAACTCCGGTATCCAGAATGCTAACCCAAACGGTAACAGCTTCGGTGGTAACCAAGAAAATCGTCAAGCATTCTTGACATTCGGTGATGCTTCATGGGGTTCTATCAAGCTGGGTAAAGATCTGGGCATTTACGCTTCAGACGCTATCTTGAACGACATGACATTGTTGGGCGTTGGTTCAGGTGCAGGTGCTCTGGCCGGCAACACAACTACTTTAGGTCGTATCGGTACAGGTTTCATGTACGCTGACTGGAAATCACAAGTTGCTTACACATCACCAAACTGGAATGGTTTCCAATTCACAGCTGGTGTAACTCAAGCATGGAACACATTCGGCGCAGGTCAAACAACAACTGCTTCCGGTGCATTTGGTAGTGCTACAAGTGTTGGTCGTGGTGGTTCACAGCCTGCATTCGAAGGTAAAGCATCTTACGAGTGGACTGGTGATGTTGCTGGTAAAGTTTGGACATCATTCTTTTCACAAAAAGTTGATCAACTTAAAACTGTTAACGTAGCAAACGATTTGGGTTCTGATCGTGCAACTGCTATGGATATCGGTGCATCTATCAAAGTTGCAGACTTTGGCTTGACTGGTTACTATAACAAAGGCCGTGGTACTGGTACCACAGTTATGTTGCGTGACGGTTTCGATGCAAACGGTAAGCGTCGTGACTCCGATGACTGGTACGTTCAAGGTACATACACTATTCCAGGTGTATCTACAAAATTGGGCGTTTCATACGGTGAATCAACCCTTGATGGTAACAGCGGTGAGACATTCAGCGAGTACCAAAACTCAATGTGGACAGTTGGTGCATACCACCCAATTACGAAGCATTTGAACTTGGTTGCAGAGTACTCTACAGCTAAATCAGAAGTTAACAACAGAAATGCTGCTGACTTAGATGGTAAGTCCAAAACTGTTTCTTTGGGCGCTATCTTATTCTTCTAGTTTAACGCAGTTTAACTGCTTAAATTAAAAGTCAGAAAACGGCAACTTCGGTTGCCGTTTTTTTATTGATTAAATACATCGAAAGTTCTATCCATGAAGCTTTACCCTGTCACCGTTATTTCAGAGTTTTATGAAAATCCAGATGAAATCAGAAAATATGCGTTGGCACAAAAATATACTTATTGTCATGAAATGAAAGACATTGAGTATGTTTTTCCGGGAAGCAGAACGAAGGAGTTAAGAGAGTTAAGTCAATCTCTCTATGAAAAGGTCTGTAAGAAGCTTATCAGTGCATTTCATATCCCAGAGCATGATGTTATGCGTTGGCAAATAAATACTAGCTTTCAAATCGTAGAGGGTGAATATGATCATGGATTGATTCATCAGGATCAAAATACGGTATTCGCTGGCGTGCTGTACTTGACACCAGATGCGCCATTAGATTCTGGCACTTCGTTATTCAGAAAAAATGCCAGTTACGATGAAGATTTATACTGGAAAAGAATTAAAGAAAATGATGAGCGATTTAAACGCAAAGAGCCCATTGATTTTAGTTATCATGAGATGTTTGATGAAGTAGTTCGTGTGAATAACGTGTACAACTCACTTATTCTTTTTGAGGGTGACATACACCATTGCGCGAATAATTTTTTCGGGAAAACTAGACAGGATTCGCGATTGGCGCAGGTTTTTTTTATTACTAAAATTGATGCAAATAAAGAAAGTTCTTTCCCATTGTTACGTGTTAAAAAACAGCCACTTTAATCAATCATCAATCCTCGTTGCTAAACTTTAAGTGTTAGCGCAGTTCGTCCTATGATTAACTGATTATGTCCAGATACGAAAATAATCTGTGCAAGATGGTGCTTGCTTAATTGGAGTATGCTCAAATTTTTGTTTTGTTGGTTGGAACTTTCCTTGTGCTTGCCTGAGGGCTTTAAACCAAGGTTGACGGCGCTTAATTGTTGAAAAAAGCTCTCTGACGGGACAAGGCTTATTCGTTACGCTCTTCGAGTTTTTGGTGGAGTCGCCGCAATGGCACAGACATCGATCTTTAGGCTTGTTAGCCGTTCACTCAATAAAATTTGCCATCGGACAATACAACTAGTAGCCCCGTTTGCAATTTCTTAGGCATTTCCATGCTGTTAAACATGTTTTTGCATGCGCTTGCTTTGTAACAGGCTGATGTTCATTTCACCGCTCAAGGTAGATGCGTAGTGTTTCTCAATCATGCTCACCGAGGTGCGTGCGTTGCGTGCCAAGGTGAGCATGTCGATGCCCTGCCCATAAAGCAATCGAAATGTAATGGCGGTATGCCGCAAACTATACAGCGTGCGACCAATACCGTGCGGGCCTTGTTTTAAATCTGTTTCGAAAAGTAGCCAATTGAAGAGAAATCCGAGAATACGCATCGCATAATCGCGGTTCTTAATCTCTGGTAAAAATACATAGTCGTCTGGTTTACCATAGCCACGCGCTTTTGCGTCCTTGTGTAATTTTTCATACACGTTCACTGCCTGACGTAATGTCACTATCGGTGCATCGTGGCCTTTGGTTTCTGGCAGACTCAAGCGTAAATACGTTTGTGCACGTTCTATGCGCTTCACATGCATGTGCTTCATCACCTTGATGTCACTTGGCCTGACAAAACTGTTCACCATAAAGCTGATCAGGTAATACATCTCTTTGCGCATGGTTAATAAGCGTTTATCTAAGCCCATTGCATTCAAATGTAATACGTTTTGAAAATTAAAAGTTTGCTCTCGCATGCGCCAAGCAGTCCTGAGTAATAGCGCATATTCCTGCAAGGTAAAAGCGCCTCGTGACTGCCGTTTGGAGGTAATCGAGGGGAATTCAGGTAGGGTATCAAGATGACCTTGGCGTTGACTCGCTTGCAAAGCCATTTTTACGATCATTAAATATTGTGCGATCGCCACGTTACCAATCTCTGCTTCATTTAAATAATCGACAAAATTAGCCAGCACCTTGGTGTTGATGTCAGAAATAGCCAAGGTTTTGAAAAAAGGTAGGATGTGTTTTTTGATCCGATAGCTGAGGATATCAACACTCTTTTTTGACAAAATATTTCGTTTGTAACGCGATTGCGCATTTTGAATCAAGTCGTTTGTATAATCGCCAATACTTTTTACAAGCGCATGATTTAATGGGGAATTTACCTCATGTGCGTTACCAATCATCGCCGTTAGATCGTCGGGCGTCAGTAGGTAAAATAGGGGTTTATCCTGATTCACGACCACCACAGGCTGCCCATGCGCCATCGTTTGAACCTGTCCGGGATGGTTCAAAAATTCATCAAGACTGACAATCTTCTGTAAAAGTGCACCGCGCATAATGAAGTTTTCAATAAAAATAAGGCAGGATTCTAACTCAAATATACAATATTTAAATAATGTTAGTTTTTTGTTGCGCCAAAACGACAAACGGGAAATAACATACTGTTATTTCCCGTTCTGGTCTGGCTATCGCTAGCCGATCCATGTCGTTAGCTACATGTGAAGTTATTGTGTGCGCTTAGAAGAACAAAATAGCACCCAAAGAAACGGTTTTTGCCTTCGCTTTCAGGTCGTTCGCAACCACGCTTGAATCTACCTCACGTTGTGATTGTGAGTATTCTGCTACCAAGTTCAAGTGCTTGGTCAGAGGATGATACGCACCAATGGTCCACATGGAGTCTTCAATTTTCTTGAAGTTACCACTACCTACAACTGTTTTATCATGGCTTGTGCCATCTAATGTAGACAAGCCATAGCTAACGCCTAATTTTGTGCTTACGCCCGGAACAACATAAGTTCCTTGCACATACCAGCCATCAGAATCACGACGAGAACCTTTGATGTCGAAGCCATCGTTGAACTGGACGGTTTGACCCAAGCCACGACCAGTATAGTAATAACCGGTTAGGCCAAAACCAGCCACATTAACAGTCGAGCCAATATCGAATGCTGTCGCACGGTTGTCCACGCCACTTGTTATTGATACGGAGTTCTTTAAATCCTCAAATTTTTGAGTAATTGCAGACATCCAGACCTTACCCGCAACATCACCCGTCCACTCGTAAGAAGCTTTAGCTTCGTAGGCGCTTTGTGAGCCACCACGTTTGCCAGAAAAAGCGTTTGCATCTTTATTTGGTGTCTGCAGACTACTTGATGCATCAAAGGCTTGTGTCAAACCTGCGGTTGCTTGGAAACCATTCCAATTTGGGGTGGTGTAGGCGATTTGCGCCTTCCAGTCAGCATAGATAAAACCCGTACCAATACGACCTAAAGTGGTTGTATTGCCCGCCAGAGAACCAGCGCCAGCGCCAACACCCAATAAAGTCATGTCGTTTAAAATAGCATCTGAAGCGAAAATGCCTAAATCTTTACCAAGCTTGACAGAACCCCAAGAAGCATCACCGAAAGTCAGGAATGCTTGACGGTTTTCTTGGTTGCCTGTCCTGCCCGTTGAGCCACCGTTTTGAATACCAGCTTGTGTGGTAGAGGCACCTGGGTTAATGCTGATGGTAAAACCTACATCCAGATCGTTCTGACGGGTTTTTCCAGAAACGCTTAAGTAGTTAGGCAACAAGCCAGTGGTAATGTTATTGACGCTGTCAGCATTACCGCTGCCAAGACCTAGGGGACCTGTACCACCCTTTGCATCACCACTAAAAGAGGTGTGAGTGTAGTAAGCGTTAACAACACAAACTTCAGTTTATGCTAATTGATGCATAGAAATGTAAGGATCAGTATTCATTGCAACGCTCTAGCCTAAGCTAATCATCAATCGCCAGCTCTTGAATTTTTCGCGTGAGGGTGTTGCGACCCATGCCTAACTGGTTAGCTGCCTCGATACGACGACCGTCGGTGTGGGCGAGTGCGCGGGTAATGAGAATGCGCTCGAATTCTTTGGTTTTGGCGTCCAAAATATTGGTTTCACCCCGATTGAGCGCATCGGTGACTTCTTGCGCCAGCGCTTCTTGCCAAGATCCGCCGGTATTTTGTTTGCCGGTGTCTTCTTTGAGTTCAGGGGGTAGGTCGTTCACATCGACGTTTTGGCCCGGTGCCATCACGGTCAGCCAATGACATACGTTCTCTAGTTGACGGACGTTACCGCTCCAGTTGACGGACATTAAATATTTGATAGCCGCTTGCGATAACTGTTTGGGCTCTACACCTAGCTGTTGCGCGCTGTGAGCGAGAAAATGCTTGGTGAGCAGGGGGATGTCTTCCCTGCGCTCGCGCAAGGGCGGTAAACGCAGGCGGATGACGTTTAAGCGATGAAATAGATCCTCACGGAACAAGCCTTGTTTGACACGCTCTTCGAGGTCTTGGTGCGTTGCCGCAATGACGCGCACATTGACTTTGATCGGTTGGTGGCCGCCGACCCGATAAAATTGGCCGTCAGACAATACGCGTAACAGGCGCGTTTGCAAATCAGCTGGCATGTCGCCGATCTCATCTAAAAATAAGGTGCCGTTATCGGCTTGCTCAAATCGACCTCGTCTCGCGGCTGCAGCGCCTGTAAAAGCGCCCCGTTCATGGCCAAACAATTCAGATTCGAGTAAATCTTTGGGAATCGCAGCGGTATTAATCGCTATGAAAGGTTTATCCGTGCGTGGGCTGTGTCTGTGCAGGGCGCTGGCGACTAACTCTTTACCACTACCGGATTCGCCATTGATCAGCACCGTAGAGTGCGAGCGGCTTAAACGGCCGATGGCGCGAAATACTTCTTGCATGGCGGGGGCTTGGCCGATAATTTCTGGTGATGGGCCGCTATCTTCAACCGCCTCCACCGACTGCCGCATACTTTCTTCCACTGCCCGCTTGATGATCTCAATGGCTTGATCGACATCAAAGGGTTTGGCTAGATACTCAAAGGCGCCACCTTGAAAGGCGGCAACCGCGCTTTCAAGGTCTGAGTAGGCAGTCATAATGATCACCGGAATATCGGGGAAACGCTGCTTCACCTCAGACAAAAAATCCAGCCCTGAGCCGTTGGGCATGCGGATGTCGCTGACAATGACCTGAGGCTGCTCTCTGTTCAAGGCATTGAGTGCTTCGGCGGGGGACGAAAAGGTTTTAAAGTCAAAGTCCGTGCGTGCAAGTGCTTTTTCAAACACCCAGCGGATGGATTTGTCATCGTCTAAGATCCAGATTGGTTTCATAGCTATTTCTCGTAATTTTTTATGCTGATGATTTTAATTGCGTACTTTCGATCGGTAGCAATATATGAAAAGTGGTTTTTCCTGGCTGTGAATCACAATCGATCATGCCATGGTGTTGCGTAATAAATGTTTGTGCTAGCGCTAGCCCTAAGCCAGTGCCGCCCTCGCGGCCAGAGACTAAGGGGTAAAAAATACGTTCTTTGATGCCCGCCGGGATGCCCGGACCGTTATCAATAATTTCAAGGTGAATCCCTACCCGATAACGTTTTCTAGCTAGGGTAATTTGTCGCTCCGCCCGAGTACGGAAAGTGATGCTGGCGTTGTCCGTTTGATGTTGCTGCATCGCTTGCGCCGCGTTACGAGCAATATTCAGCACGGCTTGGATAAGCTTTTCGCGGTCACCGATCAATTCTGGCAGGCTGGTGTCATAATCGCGAATGACGCGGATATGATTGGGCGACTCTGCCAATAGCAAACTGCGCACGCGCTCAAGTACCTCGTGAATATTGGTGGGTTCATACTTGGGCACCCGGTGCGGTGCCAGCAGTCGATCCATCAGGCTGTGTAAGCGGTCAGCCTCTTTAATAATCACTTGCGTGTATTCTTTAAGACTCGGTTGCGGCAACTCAAATTCTAATAACTGCGCTGCCCCGCGTAAGCCGCCTAAGGGGTTGCGAATTTCGTGTGCAAGATTGCGCAACAATTCAGAATTGGCTTGTTGTTGAATTAGCATACGCTCTTCACGGGCGATGCGTAACTGCTGATCCATCTGCACAAACTCCAGGATTAACATGTCCTCTGCCGTTTGGTTAAACATGGTCGAGATGGGCGTGACGGTACAGGTGACTGCCGTGGTTTGGCCACGTTGCGTGGTTAACGTAAACTCATGCTCGCGGTATGGGCTTTGCGTTTGGATGGCATTGGTGACCGCCATCTGCAAAATCTCACAATTGAAGAACACATCGTGCATGTGCACGCCTTGGATCTGATTGGCACTGAAAGCGAATAAAATTTCTGCACTTGAATTCGCATAGGTGACTTCCAGCTGGTTATTGAGCAGAATCACTGCCGTGGCAATATGCTCTAAACCATTAAACCCGTTGGGAGATTTTTGAACCATATCCTTGCTTGTTAAAAGAGTGAATCACGCCCTGTTTTAAAGCAAAAGCTAAGCCAATTATGAGAAATTTGGCAAAAAGGACCTAAATAGTTGCCAAAATGGTGCGTTTACAAATGGAGCTCTTTATTTAGTAGTTCGATATTGCGCTCATGCGCTTGAATTTCCGCTTCAATCAAATGGAGTTTTTCTTCGTATTTTGCAACGTTTCTGAAGGTTTTTCCGTTGGCGCCTCGATAAACTTCCGGGGTATTTTGCGCCTCTTCATACAGCTGTTTTGCATTCTCAAGTGCTTGTTTTTCTTGCGCTAATTCGGCCATCAGCACCTCTTTGCGCTTCTGGTCTCGTTGCGTCTGTGTTTGCTGATCTACTTTGGGAAAACTATTGGGTGACGGTGCTCTCACGGTCGATTTTTTTTCACGAGGAGGCGGTGCTGGATCTGCCGTTTTTGGCCCGCTGATGACCAATTCTGCTTTGCTATTCCCCTCAGGTTTTATATTAGTGTAGGTGGTGACGCCGTTACTGTCTGTATATTTGTAGATATCGGCCAGACTGTTGTGCGAGACCATTGTGAAAGCAAGAATGTAAAAAAGTCTTTTCATGGCAATAGTTTAGAGTAGATTGTTGAGGTTATCAACGTGTGATTCTCCCCACGGGTTGACCGCGTGGATGCCACATAAAAAAACAGGGCAGCCGAAGCTGCCCTGTTTTGGTGCACTGCCTTGCGCTTAGCAGGAGTAGTACAAGCCAAATTCCACTGGGTGTGGTGTTTGACGCAGTTTAGTCACTTCTTCCATTTTCAATGCAATGTATGCATCAATCCAGTCATCAGAGAAAACGCCGCCACGTGTCAAGAATTCGCGGTCTTTGTCCAAGTACTCCAATGCTTGCTCTAATGATGAACAAACGGTTGGGATTAATGCATCTTCCTCTGGTGGCAGATGGTACAAGTCTTTTGTTGCTGGCTCACCAGGATGGATTTTGTTTTGAACGCCATCAAGACCGGCCATCAACAAGGCTGAAAACGCCAAGTATGGGTTAGCAATCGGGTCTGGGAAGCGAGCTTCAACACGACGTGCTTTGTCTGAATGCACGAATGGAATACGAATCGCAGCAGAACGGTTTTTAGCGGAGTAAGCCAGTTTTACCGGTGCTTCGTAATGCGGTACCAAACGTTTGTATGAGTTAGTGCCTGGGTTAGTAATCGCATTCAGTGCGCGTGCATGCTTGATGATGCCGCCGATGTAATACAGCGCAAAGTCGCTCAGGCCAGCATAACCATTACCTGCAAACAGGTTTTTGCCATCTTTCCAAACAGATTGGTGAACGTGCATACCAGAGCCGTTATCGCCAAACATTGGTTTTGGCATGAATGTGGCTGTTTTGCCGTAAGCATGTGCGGTATTGGTGACGACGTATTTCAGGATTTGCGTCCAGTCAGCACGTTGTACTAGGGTTGCAAATTTAGTACCGATTTCACATTGACCTGCAGTTGCCACTTCGTGGTGGTGCACTTCAACAGGCACGCCCAGCTCTTCTAAAGTCATGACCATTGCAGAACGGATGTCATGCAATGAATCGACAGGAGGCACTGGGAAGTAGCCGCCTTTAACGCCAGGACGGTGGCCTGTGTTACCGCCTTCGAATTTTTCACCAGAAGACCATGCGGCCTCTTCGGAATTGATTTTCACAAAGCTACCACCCATGGTGGCATCCCACTGAACGCTATCAAAAATGAAGAACTCTGGCTCAGGACCAAAGTAGGCAGTGTCGCCCAAGCCGCTGGATTTCAGATAGGCTTCTGCACGTTTAGCCAAGCTACGTGGGTCACGGTCATAACCTTTACCGTCGGTAGGGTCTACCACGTCACAGGTCAATACCAAGGTTGGTTCGTCAAAGAATGGATCGATGAAAGCGCTGCTTGCATCAGGCATCAATTGCATGTCGGAGGCTTGAATGCCTTTCCAGCCTGCGATGGAAGAACCGTCAAATGCGTGGCCTTCAGTAAATTTGTCTTCGTCGAAGTGAGAAACAGGCACGGTTACGTGTTGTTCTTTACCTCTGGTGTCGGTGAAACGGAAATCAACAAATTTGATGTCGTTTTCCGCAACCAATTTCATTACATTTGCAACAGACATTACATTCTCCTCAATGATCAAGCTCAAACAGTGATTCAGGTTGCGCACGTCAAAAAGGGACATGTTGCGGATGTCCCGGAACGCACGCAAGGTCAAAATAATAGATTATTTAAATTCAGTTGAATGACTAAATTTATTAAAACTGAATGTGTAATATTAGCAGGAAGCATGCCACCCCAAAATAACCATTTTGCATGCATGTGGGGTATCTTGCATAAAATTGTAAAATCACCATGCACCTTTAATGTGCGATGCAACAAATTGAGCACCAATATGGTGCATTGTGATTTTGATTGGCTTTCGCAGGTATACTCAGCATTTAAAAATATGACATGTAGAACGAAGGTGTAATTTGGAAAGTGTTGAAAATATTCTAAAACTGGCCCAAGCGCGAGCCGCCCAAAGCGGCCTTTCTTATGCTGGCGCCTTGACTCCGCAAGAAGCTTACACGCTGGTTAGTCAAGATCGTGAGGCGGTGTTGGTCGACGTGCGTTCACGCGCAGAACTAGAGTTAGTGGGCCGGGTGCCTATGGCGACACATATCGAGTGGGCTTTTTATCCGGGGATGGTTGCAAACACCGCGTTTGCTGAGCAATTGCAAACGCAAGTCGATCCATCACGCACGGTGATATTCATGTGCCGTACCGGCGGCCGCAGCCACAATGCGGCATTGTTGGCGCAGCAATTGGGCTACAGCAAAGCTTATAACATGAGCGAGGGCTTTGAGGGCGAGGCGAATGCGCTCAAACAAAGAACACTCATCAACGGCTGGAAGCATGCCGGACTACCTTGGACCAATTAGTCGATTATCATCCCCCCAACAAAGACCACCCCGCCGCGCATGAACCCAGAAAAATATGCCGTGATTGGCCACCCAATCGAACATAGCAAGTCGCCAACCATTCATCAAGCATTTGCCCACCAATTTAATAAGGCCATCATTTATGAAAAAATATTGGCGCCATTGGATGGGTTTACTGCGACGGTGCAGCGCTTACAAGCCGAGGGCTTTGTCGGCGCTAATGTCACGGTGCCATTTAAATTTGAGGCCTTTGCATTATGTCAGGGGTTGACTGAGCGGGCGCAGGCAGCGGGTGCTGTGAATACCTTGTGTTTTCTACCGACTGGATTACTGGGTGACAACACTGATGGCTGTGGTTTGGTCAACGACCTGCTAAAGCATCAGCAAGCGCCGTTGGCGGGTAAAAAAATATTGTTGCTCGGCGCCGGTGGTGCGGCTCAGGGCGTGATGTTGCCGTTGCTTGAGCAACAGCCTTTGCTACTGACCATTGCGAATCGTAGTTTGGACAAGGCACAGGGCATGGTAGCCAAGTTTGCAGCTGAGGCGGCGCGTTGTCAGACCCGCTTAGAAGTGCAGGTAATGTCGGCCGTCGCACAATCTTATGATGTCATTATCAATGCGACCTCTGCAGGCTTAACTGATCGGCCGTTGGATATACCCGCCGCGGTTTTTCAGTCCACAGGCTTGGCGTATGACATGATGTATGGTCGCGAAACGCCCTTCATGCAGCAAGCACGGGCGGCAGGGATGCTGGTGGCTGATGGGCTGGGCATGCTGATAGAGCAAGCCGCAGAGGCATTTTATCTATGGCATGGCTTGCGTCCAGACACTGCGCCTGTGATCCAATCCTTTCGCTTGCCCTAAACTGTTGGCATGAAACAAACGATTAAATTGTTTTTTGGCATCCTCTTGCTGTGGGTGCTTTTGTACCAAGTGTGGGTGGTGCTGCATATTCTGTGGTGGGTGGATCATAACCCTGAATCAACTGCGTTCATGGCAGCACAGCTCGAGGTGCTTCAAGAACGTGCACCAGACGCTAAATTAAAACAGCATTGGGTGCCCTATGCGCAGATCAGTCAACATTTAAAGCGGGCGGTGATTGCCGCTGAAGACAGTCAATTTGTGGTACATCAGGGATTTGATTGGGTGGGCATAGAAACCGCGTTTGAAAAAAATCTCAAAAAAGGCCGCATTGTCGCAGGCGGTTCGACCATTAGTCAGCAGTTAGCCAAAAACTTGTTTTTATCAGGGCACCGCACGCCTTGGCGCAAAGCGCAAGAAGCCGTGATTACCTTCATGCTCGAAAAGTTGTTGAGCAAGCGTCGCATTCTCGAGCTCTATTTGAATGTCATTGAATGGGGCGAGGGTGTGTTTGGGGCTGAAGCGGCCGCGCGGCATTACTTTCACAGCAGTGCTCGCGCCTTGACCTCTGCGCAGAGCGCGCGTCTGGCGGCCATGGTTCCTAACCCGCGTTTTTATGATGCACATCGCAGCACGCGCTATCTCAACCGGCATGCCGCCACCATACAAGCGCGTATGCGATTAGTGAAAATACCCTAATTTTAAGGGTTTGTTTTACGCATGACTCACGTTCACTGCCATCTACAATATTTTATATAAATATATGTATGTGGCACACCACATCCGTATCTGATGTCCCTTCGCTAGCGCGGTGGGTGCATCAAGGGGCCCGGTTGCATGTTGACCTTAAGCCCTGACAGCGAGATGTTCTAGTAAGGGTATGAGGTAACGGCCAGTATAGCTGGCCGTATTTTTTGCCAGTTCTTCAGGCGCGCCTACCCCCACTACGATACCCCCACCATCGCCACCTTCCGGACCCATATCAATCAGCCAGTCAGCCGTTTTGATCACGTCCAAATTGTGTTCGATGATCACTACCGTATTGCCTGAATCCCGCAACCGATGAATCACATCAAGTAGTAATTGAATGTCGGCGAAATGCAAGCCGGTGGTCGGCTCGTCGAGAATATACAGTGTGCGGCCGGTGTCTCGTTTGCTCAGCTCAAGCGATAGTTTCACGCGTTGCGCCTCGCCGCCTGAAAGCGTAGTGGCCGATTGCCCAAGCGTGATATAACCGAGACCAACATCGAGCAATGTTTTGAGTTTGCGTTCGATCACCGGTTGCGCATTAAAAAACTGGTGCGCTTGCTCCACCGTCATGGCGAGCACTTGGTGAATGTTTTTTCCCTTGAATTGAATTTCAAGTGTTTCGCGGTTATAGCGCTGACCTTTACACACATCGCAAGGCACATACACATCCGGCAGAAAATGCATTTCTACCCGCAACACGCCGTCGCCTTGGCAGGCTTCGCACCGACCACCTTTGACGTTGAACGAGTAGCGTCCCGGGCCATAGCCGCGGGCGCGGCTTTCGGGCACGCTGGCGAATAAATCACGAATTGGCGTAAATAAGCCGGTATAGGTCGCTGGGTTGGAGCGCGGCGTGCGGCCAATCGGGCTTTGGTCAACGTCAACCACTTTGTCAAAAAACTCTAAGCCGTCGATGCTTGCGTGCGGCGCAGCTTCGGTGGTGCTGCCATATAAATGTGTCGCCACCACGCGGTAAAGCGTATCGTTGATCAGGGTGGATTTTCCACTGCCCGAGACCCCAGTCACACACGTCAGCAAGCCGACTGGAATTTCAATACTCACATCCTTAAGGTTATTGCCGGTGGCATGATTGAGCTTTAGCCAACGTGCTGGGTCTGGTTTGGTGCGGGGCAGTTTGAAGGTGATTTGCTTTTTGCCACTAATATATTGCCCGGTGAGTGAGTTGGGGTCTGCTTCGATTTCAGCCGGTGTCCCGAACGAGACAATATTGCCGCCATGCTCACCCGCCCCGGGGCCAATATCCACAATAAAGTCAGCCAGTTGAATGGCATCTTGGTCATGTTCCACTACAATCACGCTATTGCCTAAGTCGCGCAGGCGCTTGAGTGTTTCAAGCAGACGATCGTTGTCCCGTTGGTGCAAGCCGATAGAAGGCTCGTCAAGCACGTACATCACGCCGGTTAAGCCGCTACCGATTTGCGAGGCAAGTCGGATACGCTGGGCCTCACCGCCGGACAGAGTTTCGGCAGAGCGTGAAAGCGATAAATAGTCTAAGCCAACATTGGTCAAAAATTTGAGACGATTTTCAATCTCTTTGACGATCTTATCCGCAATTGCTAGCTTTTGGCCGCTCAGTTGCAGTGATTCAAAAAAGTGTAATGCCTGCTTGAGCGGCACTTCACAAATTTGGTGAATGTTACGGTCGCCCACTTTGACGTGACGCGCCTCTTTGCGAAGGCGAGTGCCTGCGCAATCCGGACAGCTAGTAGCGTTGATGTATTTCGCCAACTCGTCACGCACTGCGGTGGAATCACTTTCGCGATAGCGCCGTTGCAGATTATTAATGATGCCTTCAAAGGTGTGCGACTTGCTGAAAAAGGTGCCGCGCTCATTGAGATATTTAAAGGTGATTTGGTCGCGACCAGATCCAAACAGCAAGGTTTGCTGAATGTCCTCGGCTAAGTTTTCAAACGGGGCTTCTAAGTCAAAATTGTAATGCTGACTCAAGCTGGCTAGCATTTGAAAGTAAAACTGGTTACGCTTATCCCAGCCTTTAATGGCGCCGCTTGCGAGAGACAAATGCGGAAATGCGACCACCCGTTTTGGGTCAAAAAACGTCACCTGACCTAGGCCATCACATTTAGGGCAAGCGCCCATCGGGTTGTTAAAGCTGAACAGGCGTGGTTCCAGTTCAGCGAGTGAGTAATCGCACACAGGGCAAGAAAACTTGGCTGAAAACAGGTGTTCTTTTTCGCTGTCCATTTCGAGCGCAATAGCTTTGCCATCGGCTAGCCTGAGCGCTGTTTCAAAGGATTCGGCGATGCGCTGTTTCATGTCTTCGCGCACTTTTAAACGGTCAACCACCACATCCACGCTATGTTTGGTGGTTTTGGCCAGTTGCGGCAAGGCATCCATTTCATAGATTTTGCCATCAATGCGCAAACGCACAAAACCTTGCGCTTTAAGCGTATCAAATAAATCTAGTTGTTCGCCTTTGCGGTTGGCTACCACTGGTGCCAGGATCATGAGCTTGGTGTCTTCAGGCAGTTTGAGGGTGCTATCCACCATCTGACTGACGGTTTGCGCCTCTAATTTGATGCCATGCTCCGGGCATTCTGGGTCGCCAGCGCGAGCGAACAGCAAGCGCAGATAATCATGAATCTCAGTGACTGTGCCCACGGTAGAACGTGGATTGTGTGAGGTAGATTTTTGCTCAATAGAAATCGCGGGCGATAAGCCCTCGATGAGGTCGACATCAGGTTTATCCATGCGCGCCAGAAACTGGCGGGCATAAGCGGACAAACTTTCGACATAGCGGCGTTGCCCCTCTGCATAGAGCGTATCAAAGGCTAGCGAAGATTTTCCTGAGCCGGAAAGACCCGTGATCACCACCAATTGGTTACGTGGGATATCCAGATTGATATTCTTCAGATTATGGGTGCGCGCCCCGCGAATTTTGATAAATTCCATGATACTTTCACGAACAGACAGCCAACCTGATAATATACGCAATTATTCAAAATTAAGCCAAGTTTTCTTACCGATTCATGCAGTTCTCCGAAAAAATGACCCAAATAGAAACGCGCGCCACCGCGGCCCTGGCTTCTATTTATGGGCTGCGTATGTTGGGCATGTTTTTAATCCTGCCTATTTTTGCGATTTATGCTGAAACCTTGCAGGGTGGGAACAATCACGCCTTGATTGGGCTCGCCTTGGGCGCCTACGGTTTCATGCAAGTTATTTTTCAGTTGCCGTTTGGCATGGCATCCGATCGCTTTGGCCGCAAAAAACTGATTTACCTGGGCTTGATCATGTTTGCTGTTGGCGGTGTGTTTGCAGCAACTGCCCAAGATATCTACATGGTGATCGTCGGGCGCTCCATTCAGGGTGCCGGCGCGATTTCTGCCGTCGTCACGGCGCTGGTGGCGGATTCAACGCGTGAGGAGCATCGCACGCAAGCCATGGCGATGATCGGGGCCACCATTGGTGTCACCTTTGCCGTATCGCTCGTTGCTGGGCCGATCTTAAACCAGTGGATAGGCGTGTCGGGCATTTTTTGGCTCACGGCTGTGCTGTCAGTCTTGGCCATTGCCGTGGTCAAATTTGCAGTCCCCGAGCCTTTGCACGCGCACTTTCACTCCGATGCCCAAGCGGCCCCCGCTAAGATTGGAGAAGTATTACGCGACAAGCAGTTGTTACGCCTTAACTTCGGGACGTTTTGTTTGCATGGCGCGCAGATGGCGATGTTTATGGTGGTGCCGTTTGCGATCAAACACAGTACCGGCATGAACGAAAATTCGCATTGGAAAATCTATCTGCCGGTGTTGGTCTTGTCGTTCATTCTGATGGTGCCTGCGATTATTTATGCCGAGAAAAAAGCAAAACTGAAGCCAGTGTTTGTGATGGCTGTCGCGCTCATGCTGCTCACGCAGATTGCCTTTATGTTCAGCTTAAATAGCCTGTGGGGGATTGTCGCCACCTTGTTCTCCTATTTTGTTGCTTTTAATATTTTAGAGGCCTCTTTACCGTCGTTGATCTCTAAAATGGCCCCCGCAGCCGCCAAAGGCACTGCGATGGGTGTGCACAACACTGCCCAATCATTTGGCATGTTTCTTGGCGCTGCGCTCGGTGGTTGGTTGTCGCATCGTTACGGTAGCCCCACCGTATTTGTCTTTTGCGCAATATTGATGCTGATCTGGTTTGGGCTGGCGCTTGGCATGCAAGCGCCACCGAGTGTCAAAACAAAAATGTTCCATATACAAGGGTATAATGATGCGCAAGCAGCGCAGTTGGCGCAAGACATTCGCGCCATGGAAGGTGTGTACGAAGTTGTCGCCATTCCCTCTGAAACCATGCTCATGGTAAAGTTGGAAAATCAGCGCAGCAAAGCATTTCAAGCGGCATTGTCGCAAGCAATCATGAATCGAATAGGGGAGTAGTGACACCATGGCATCAGTCAACAAAGTGATTTTGATGGGCAATCTTGGGCGTGACCCTGAAGTGCGCTACATGCCAAACGGTGAGGCAGTGGCCAACTTCAGTATCGCCACCACCGAAAACTGGAAAGATAAATCCGGTGTGCGTCAGGAAAAAACAGAATGGCATAATATTGTCATGTACCGTCGTCTGGCCGAAATTGCAGGCGAATACCTGAAAAAGGGTCGCCCGGTCTACATCGAAGGCCGTTTACAAACGCGTAAATGGGAAAAAGATGGCGTGACGCGTTACAGCACCGAGATCGTGGCTGACCAAATGCAAATGTTAGGCACTGGCCGTGAAGGTGGCAGCACTGCATTTGAAGGCGGCGATATGGATCAAGGTGGTGGCGGTATGGATGAGTACAACCAAGCCCCGCCTCGCCAACCAGCTGCCATGGGCGCTAACAATGCAGCAGCGGGTAACCGTAATGCTTTTCAGCCTGCTGCGAGCAAGCCAGCAGGTAATTTCGATGATTTCGATGATGATATTCCGTTTTGATCAACACCTCATTAAAGGTAATTGATGCAATAAAAAAGGCCCTGAGATTCAGGGCCTTTTTTATTGCTGTCATTCTACCGCTGGCCGTTGCCTTTTTCAGCGGTGCGCAGGCGTTACTTTTTAGCGCGCTCGGGCTTGCAGCCTTTGAGATGCAGATGATCGCTATCATCGAGCGTGGTTTGATCACCGTTTAAGTGCAAATCCATGGTGCCGTAATGGTAAAGCTGCTTGTCGTTAGCATCTCTCGAGAGATTCATTTCATGGTCAGGGAGCATGACCCATGCCTCTTCTCCGTTCTCAGAGAGTTTTAGCCCAAACGACTGATAGTTCTCGCATTGATAATGCACGGCTGCTTTGCCATAACGAGGCACTTCCTTGCTGCCTTTATCGAACATGTTCGGAAACTCGAAACTTGCGCAGCCAGACAAAAAAATAGAAGCAACAACAATCGTCAAATGTGAATAGGTGTTTTTCATTGGGAGATATCTTGTATTCAATTAAGGAACATTGTAAAAAACTGTAGCCATTGTGCCAGCCATCCGCAGCACACTCAATCGTTTTGCTTGCCCGGATCATGGGCTGCACGCTGTAATCGGTCGCGTAAGGCATCCCAGGCAGCGGTCGCCGGGGGGGATTCAATCAATATGAGCTCGGCTTGCATAGCATCTAATGTGTGTAGTGCTGCGTATAAATGCGCTGCTGCCTGTGCCGGGTCGGCCGGTAGGTGAATATCCCTTGGCGTAATTGCCGGACCATCACCAAATAATAAAGCCGCGACCTGCGGTTTGTTGTGCGCATATGCCGTTAAGGCCGATTTTGAATCAAAAAGCCTGCATGGTGTGCGTGGCGCATAATGCAACAGATGCTGCCCGGGTGCTTTCGGTGTATGGGCGATATCCAACGTACTTTCAGGCTGTCCAGCAATCGCCGTAATGGCTGCGACATCTATCATGCCCGGACGTAGCAGCTGCCAGTGGTCGTCCTGCACACTCACAATCGTTGACTCAATGCCCACCTGGCAAGCGCCGCCGTCCAGCACCGGGATATCCGCGCCGAGGCCAGACTCTACATGTTCGGCGGTGGTTGGGCTGAGCTGTGTATATCGATTGGCAGACGGCGCGGCTAAACCTAAGCCACTGTCGCGCAACAAAGCCAGCGTCACTGGGTGCGCCGGCACGCGCAGTGCAACTGTCGGTTCACCTGCGCGTACCGCAGCAGAGACTTCTGCGCGTGCCGGAAGCACCAACGTCAATGGGCCGGGCCAAAATGCCGCAGCTAAACGTTGTGCCAGCGGTGAAAACGTACTTGCCCAATCCAATACCTTGTCAGTACTACTAATATGCACAATCAACGGATTATTCGCTGGGCGCTGTTTGGTGGCAAAAATTTTAGCAACGGCAAGCACGTTATTTGCATCGGCCGCTAACCCGTACACCGTCTCGGTCGGGATCGCTACGACCTCGCCTCGCAGCAATAATTCGATCGCATTGGCTTGGTTGATACGCATGAAATGCTCAAAATGATAATTAAAAATCTATTTTACTCTGTAAAGAGCTGACTCCTAAAGGCCGGCTTCCTATAAAATGCGCGCTTTCGACAAAGGAGTTACCGCATGTCAATTCAAGTTCAGCACAATCCTGCCGAAACACAATTAAAGGATCTCGGTGTTGCCAAATGGCCCACCTGGAAAAAAGAAGTATCCACCTTTGATTGGACGTTTCATGAGCAAGAGCAGGCATATATATTAGAAGGCGAATGCGTAGCAACCCCAGTGGGCGGCGCGCCAGTCCATTTTGGCAAAGGTGACTTTGTGGTGTTCCCCGCTGGGCTAAAGGTCAGCTGGGAGGTGAAGCAACCATTGCACAAACATTATCGTTTAGATGGCAATGTCGTGACGCAAACTTGGTTACGTCTAAAAGCTGCTTTCACGAAATAATCATCAATTTGTAACAAAACTGTAAAAAGGTAAAAATAGGGGTTGACCGCAAAGCTCAGCCCTATATAATGCGCACCTCGTTACGCAACAACGGTAACGAAAACAGCTAGAAGCTGATGTTCTTTAAAAATTAGGATGACTGATAAGTGTGGGTGTTTGTAGTTGAGTGAAGCGCATTTAATGCGTAGAAACTCAGAAAATACAAATGCTTTACACTTAGATTTATGACAAGTATGTACAGTGTTTTTTACACACATACCTTGAAATGAATTTGAGATATAAGCGAATCGAATACCGCCTTGATTTATTAATTGTGATTATCACAAGTGATAAAAAGAGGTAAAAAGTAATAGTTAGGAATTAAACTGAAGAGTTTGATCCTGGCTCAGATTGAACGCTGGCGGAATGCTTTACACATGCAAGTCGAACGATGAACCTTAGCTTGCTAGGGGAATTAGTGGCGAACGGGTGAGTAATATATCGGAACGTACCTTGTAATGGGGGATAACTAGTCGAAAGATTAGCTAATACCGCATACGCCCTGAGGGGGAAAGTAGGGGATCTTCGGACCTTACGTTATAAGAGCGGCCGATATCTGATTAGCTAGTTGGTGGGGTAATGGCCTACCAAGGCGACGATCAGTAGCTGGTCTGAGAGGACGACCAGCCACACTGGAACTGAGACACGGTCCAGACTCCTACGGGAGGCAGCAGTGGGGAATTTTGGACAATGGGCGAAAGCCTGATCCAGCCATTCCGCGTGAGTGAAGAAGGCCTTCGGGTTGTAAAGCTCTTTCGCAAGGGAAGAAAACTTACATTCTAATAAAGTGTGAGGCTGACGGTACCTTGATAAGAAGCACCGGCTAACTACGTGCCAGCAGCCGCGGTAATACGTAGGGTGCGAGCGTTAATCGGAATTACTGGGCGTAAAGCGTGCGCAGGCGGTTTTGTAAGTCAGATGTGAAATCCCCGAGCTCAACTTGGGAACTGCGTTTGAAACTACAAGACTAGAATATGTCAGAGGGGGGTAGAATTCCACGTGTAGCAGTGAAATGCGTAGAGATGTGGAGGAATACCAATGGCGAAGGCAGCCCCCTGGGATAATATTGACGCTCATGCACGAAAGCGTGGGGAGCAAACAGGATTAGATACCCTGGTAGTCCACGCCCTAAACGATGTCTACTAGTTGTTGGTGGAGTAAAATCCATGAGTAACGCAGCTAACGCGTGAAGTAGACCGCCTGGGGAGTACGGTCGCAAGATTAAAACTCAAAGGAATTGACGGGGGCCCGCACAAGCGGTGGATTATGTGGATTAATTCGATGCAACGCGAAAAACCTTACCTGGCCTTGACATGCCACTAACGAAGCAGAGATGCATTAGGTGCCCGAAAGGGAAAGTGGACACAGGTGCTGCATGGCTGTCGTCAGCTCGTGTCGTGAGATGTTGGGTTAAGTCCCGCAACGAGCGCAACCCTTGCCATTAATTGCCATCATTTAGTTGGGCACTTTAATGGGACTGCCGGTGACAAACCGGAGGAAGGTGGGGATGACGTCAAGTCCTCATGGCCCTTATGGCCAGGGCTTCACACGTAATACAATGGTCGGTACAGAGAGTTGCCAACCCGCGAGGGGGAGCTAATCTCAGAAAGCCGATCGTAGTCCGGATTGTTCTCTGCAACTCGAGAGCATGAAGTCGGAATCGCTAGTAATCGCGGATCAGCATGTCGCGGTGAATACGTTCCCGGGCCTTGTACACACCGCCCGTCACACCATGGGAGTGGGTTTTACCAGAAGTAGTTAGTCTAACCGCAAGGGGGACGATTACCACGGTAGTATTCATGACTGGGGTGAAGTCGTAACAAGGTAGCCGTATCGGAAGGTGCGGCTGGATCACCTCCTTTCTAGAGAAGATCACTCGGCTTCAAGCATTCACTCTTATCAGTCATCTTGAAATTAAGCAGCAACAAAGATTTAGGCAAACCGCCTTAGGGTCTGTAGCTCAGCTGGTTAGAGCACCGTCTTGATAAGGCGGGGGTCGTTGGTTCGAGCCCAACCAGACCCACCACCGAATATTGGGGGATTAGCTCAGCTGGGAGAGCACCTGCTTTGCAAGCAGGGGGTCGTCGGTTCGATCCCGTCATCCTCCACCAATGCTTTGGTATCTTTGTTGCGGTTTAGAGATTAGAAGCAAGCGTTATTAATTGAAGTTTGATTAAATGTTTGCTTCTAGTTTTTAAACGTTAGTTTATAAACTAAGACTGCTCTTTAACAAAATGGAAGAAGTAAAGGAATATAGGTTGTGTGATGACAACTTATATTCAATGGGCGATATTATTTTTTAACCGGAAATAATATCGATTGATTGCAAAATCATAAATATATTAAACGCAAGTTGAGAAGTTTACATTGTTAAGAAATTGATGATGTAAGCGAATCTAACGAGGTTTGATAGTGCTTTAGAATTACCTGTAACGCGTGTCTCATGCACGACGAAATCTAGATTTAAAAAGGGTTTAGGTTTTAACGTTATAGGGTCAAGTGAATAAGTGCATATGGCGGATGCCTTGGCGATATCAGGCGATGAAGGACGTGATAGCCTGCGAAAAGCTTCGGGGAGCTGGCAAATAAGCTTTGATCCGGAGATGTCCGAATGGGGGAACCCGGCCGTAAGGTCATTCTCTTCTGAATATATAGGAAGAGTAAAGCGAACCTGGAGAACTGAAACATCTAAGTACCCAGAGGAAAAGAAATCAACCGAGATTCCGTAAGTAGTGGCGAGCGAACATGGAATAGCCTGTTACTTTTAGCAGACGCGATAGTAGAACGGAATGGAAAGTCCGACCGTAGTGGGTGATAGTCCCGTATACGAAATCCCGTTTGTGGAACTAGGGTAACGAAAAGTAGGGCGGGGCACGAGAAACCTTGTCTGAACATGGGGGGACCATCCTCCAAGGCTAAATACTCGATATCGACCGATAGTGAACAAGTACCGTGAGGGAAAGGCGAAAAGAACCCCGGGAGGGGAGTGAAATAGATCCTGAAACCGTATGCATACAAACAGTGGGAGCCTCTTCGGGGGTGACTGCGTACCTTTTGTATAATGGGTCAGCGACTTACATTCAGTGGCAAGCTTAACCGATAGGGGAGGCGTAGAGAAATCGAGTCCGAATAGGGCGAATTAGTCGCTGGGTGTAGACCCGAAACCAAGTGATCTATCCATGGCCAGGATGAAGGTGCCGTAACAGGTACTGGAGGTCCGAACCCACAAATGTTGAAAAATTTGGGGATGAGCTGTGGATAGGGGTGAAAGGCTAAACAAACTTGGAGATAGCTGGTTCTCTCCGAAAACTATTTAGGTAGTGCCTCGTATATCATTCTCGGGGGTAGAGCACTGTTATGGCTAGGGGGTTCATAAGAACTTACCAAACCATTGCAAACTCCGAATACTGAGAAATGCAATTACGGGAGACAGTCCATGGGTGCTAACGTCCGTGGACAAGAGGGAAACAACCCAGACCGACAGCTAAGGTCCCAAATGACGTGCTAAGTGGAAAACGAAGTGGGAAGGCATAGACAGCCAGGATGTTGGCTTAGAAGCAGCCATCATTTAAAGAAAGCGTAATAGCTCACTGGTCGAGTCGTCCTGCGCGGAAGATGTAACGGGGCTAAGCACGTAACCGAAGCTTCGGATGCCATATTTATATGGCATGGTAGGAGAGCGTTCTGTAGGCCTGCGAAGGTGTTCTGTGAGGAATGCTGGAGGTATCAGAAGTGCGAATGCTGACATGAGTAGCGATAAAGGGAGTGAAAAGCTCCCTCGCCGAAAGCCCAAGGTTTCCTGCGCAACGTTCATCGGCGCAGGGTGAGTCGGCCCCTAAGGTGAGGCAGAGATGCGTAGCTGATGGGAAACAGGTTAATATTCCTGTACCTCTATACAATGCGATGTGGGGACGGAGAAGGTTAGGTCAGCCGGGTGTTGGATGTCCCGGTTCAAGCGTGTAGGTTGGTTCTTTAGGCAAATCCGGAGAGCTAAGACTGAGACGTGATAACGAGTCTGCTTGCAGACGAAGTGATTGATACCATGCTTCCAAGAAAAGCCACTAAGCTTCAGTTGTATAAGACCGTACCGCAAACCGACACAGGTGGGCAGGATGAGAATTCTAAGGCGCTTGAGAGAACCCGGGAGAAGGAACTCGGCAAATTAGCACCGTAACTTCGGGAGAAGGTGCGCCCCGGTAGTGTGTAGAGATTTACTCTCGAAGCACGATGGGGTTGCAGTGAAAAGGTGGCTGCGACTGTTTAATAAAAACACAGCACTCTGCAAACACGAAAGTGGACGTATAGGGTGTGACGCCTGCCCGGTGCTGGAAGATTAAATGATGGGGTGCAAGCTCTTGATTGAAGTCCCAGTAAACGGCGGCCGTAACTATAACGGTCCTAAGGTAGCGAAATTCCTTGTCGGGTAAGTTCCGACCCGCACGAATGGCGTAACGATGGCCACACTGTCTCCTCTCGGGACTCAGCGAAGTTGAAATGTTTGTGAAGATGCAATCTCCCCGCGGCTAGACGGAAAGACCCCATGAACCTTTACTGCAGCTTTACATTGGACTTTGACAAGATTTGTGTAGGATAGGTGGGAGACTATGAAGCGGTGTCGCTAGATATCGTGGAGTCATCCTTGAAATACCACCCTGATGTTGTTGAGGTTCTAACCTAGGTCCGTAATCCGGACTGGGGACCGTGTATGGTAGGCAGTTTGACTGGGGCGGTCTCCTCCCAAAGAGTAACGGAGGAGTGCGAAGGTAACCTAGGTACGGTCGGAAATCGTACTGATAGTGCAATGGCATAAGGTTGCTTGACTGCGAGACGGACAGGTCGAGCAGGTGCGAAAGCAGGTCATAGTGATCCGGTGGTTCTGTATGGAAGGGCCATCGCTCAACGGATAAAAGGTACTCTGGGGATAACAGGCTGATTCCTCCCAAGAGTTCATATCGACGGGGGAGTTTGGCACCTCGATGTCGGCTCATCACATCCTGGGGCTGTAGCCGGTCCCAAGGGTATGGCTGTTCGCCATTTAAAGTGGTACGTGAGCTGGGTTTAAAACGTCGTGAGACAGTTTGGTCCCTATCTGCCGTGGGCGCTGCAAGTTTGAGGGGACCTGCTCCTAGTACGAGAGGACCGGAGTGGACGCACCTCTGGTGGACCAGTTATCATGCCAATGGTATAGCTGGGTAGCTAAGTGCGGAAGAGATAAACGCTGAAAGCATCTAAGCGTGAAACTCGCCTCGAGATGAGACTTGCCTCTGGCTTTAAGCCAGCTAAAGAGTCGTTCAAGACCAGGACGTTGATAGGTCAGGTGTGGAAGTGCAGTAATGCATTAAGCTAACTGATACTAATTGCTCGTGAGGCTTGATCCTATAACCTTAAAACTTAGACCATGATGTAACGTGAAAACGGTACAAAAAATCTAAAGGATGAAAATCCATGAGGTGTAGTTCAAAGCAATATGATTTGGCAATCATCTAGAAATATAGAAACACAATGTTGTTTCGAGATCTAAATCCCATTGAAAGCAAGCTTGACTGCTTGAATCCTTTACTTCTTCCAATTTGTTAAAGCAGGCTGACGCCATGAAAAAACGAGGCTCAGCAAGCTTAATGTCACATATCTCAACAGATATGTCAGGCATAACATTACCAGTTATGTTTGGGGACAATAGCGGTTTGGAACCACCCCTTCCCATCTCGAACAGGGCCGTGAAACGAACTTGCGCCAATGATAGTGTACTCTTCGTATGCGAAAGTAGGTCATCCCCAAGCTCCTATCCTAAAAACCCTCGACTATAGTCGAGGGTTTTTTATTGCTCGTTACACACAGCAACTCATGCCAACCAGTTTTGCTAGCAGAACAAATAATAGCTATAGCAAATAAACCTGTGTAACAGGTAGAAAAAAACCCGGTGCAAGCACCGGGTTGTTAAAGTCTATTTAGATAAATCAAAATAGACTGCCATGAAATCTGTCCTACTGTATGAATACGGTATTTCTTGCTTTGAATTTAATTATTCTTTTAACGTAGAAACATATTAAAAGACTCGCTTGCCGCTGTCATTGACCCGACTGGGCTATTAAGACGCAGGTGCATGTTTCAATGCATTATCCTTGCCTTGGTCTATTCACTTGTTAATACGGCTTGCGTGTATGTCTGGCTTTGAATATAAACGGAAATTTGGTATAATCAATTTGATAGATGGGCGTTAGGCCCATTTTTTGTTTTTGGACGTTACGTTTTGATTTAAGGGTGCGTATGCAAAATTTGCATTCGGTAGTTGAAAAGACAGTGACCCAATTGGGATATGAGTTGGTGGATTTTGAAACATCCAACCGTGGCAAGCTGTTGCGGGTATTTATTGACAAGCTAACGCCAAAAGACAACAAAGATAGCGTTACGATTGATGACTGTGTATTGGTCAGTAATCAACTTGGCAATGTATTAACCGTTGAGTTGGATATTGACTATGACCGTTTAGAAGTCTCATCTGCAGGCTTGGATCGAGTATTAAGCAAGGCTGCCGATTTTATCCGTTTTGTTGGCGAGCGCGCACTCATTAAATTGCGTGTTGGCATTCAAGACGATGGCCCAAAGGCCACTGCAACTAGCTTACCAAGAAAGACTTTTTTGGGACAGCTGCAGGGCGTTGAAGACGGTAAAGTAGTAGTAGAGTGCGATGGCTGGGTTTATAGATTGTCGCTGGATAATATTGACAAGGCGCGTTTAAGTCCTGTCTTTGATTAATTTGTTATAGCTAATCCGTACGGTGAGTTGGAGATTACGATGAGTCGTGAATTATTGTTGTTGGTTGATGCCCTTGCACATGAAAAGAATGTGGATAAAGAGGTTATTTTTACTGCTTTAGAACTGGCATTGGCTTCGGCAACGAAAAAAAACCATGAAGAAGGCGCTGATATTCGCGTTGAAATTGATCGCGAAACCGGTGATTATAAAACCTTCAGACGTTGGCAGTATGTGGAATACGACTTGCTCGAAAGCTCCGCTTATCAGTTTGATGAAGAGGATGACAGGGCTGCGGGTAGACAGATCGGTGATTATGTCGAAGCGCCTTTAGAGTCTATCTCATTTGGTCGGATTGGCGCGCAAGCAGCCAAGCAGGTGATTTTACAAAAAGTCCGTGAAGCCGAACGTGAGCAAATGATTCAAGACTTTTTGGCGCGTGGTGAAAGCTTGGTCACTGGCGTGATTAAGCGCATGGAGAAGGGCAATGCGATCATTGAAGTCGGTCGTATCGAGTGCTTATTGCCGCGCGAGGCCATGATCCAAAAGGAAAACTTGCGCGTGGGTGACCGCGTGCGTGCTTATTTGTCACGCGTTGATCGCGGGGGCCGTGGTCCGCAGTTGATCTTATCCCGTGTCGCACCAGATTTTCTCAAGCGCTTGTTTGAGTTAGAGGTGCCAGAGATAGAAGAAGGTTTACTTGAAATTCGTGCTGCTGCACGTGACCCAGGTTTGCGCTCTAAGATTGCGGTCAAAACCAATGATCAGCGTTTAGACCCCGTTGGGACTTGTGTAGGGATGCGCGGTTCACGTGTGCAGGCGGTGACGTCTGAACTCGGTGGCGAGCGTGTAGACATTGTGCTTTGGAGCATGGATCCTGCGCAATTTGTGATTAACGCCTTGGCCCCGGCTGAAGTGACATCTATCGTGGTCGACGAAGATGCACATAGTATGGACGTGGTGGTGAATGAGGAGCAATTGGCAGTGGCGATTGGTCGTAACGGTCAAAACGTGCGTCTGGCTTCAGAGCTCACAGGTTGGAATCTAAATATCCTGACAGAAGAAGCTGCTGCGCAAAAAAGTCAGGATGAGTATGCCAAAATCAGCCAGCTGTTTATTGAAAAGCTGGACGTGGATGAAGAAGTGGCTGACATTTTGGTACAAGAAGGGTTTAGCACATTAGAAGAAATTGCTTATGTGCCATTGGCAGAGATGTCTGAAATCGAAGCATTCGATGAAGACACCATCAATGAGCTCCGTGCGCGGGCGCGTGCAGCGTTGTTGACCGAAGCCATTGCCAAAGAAGAGAAGGTCGAAGAAGACACCAACGACTTGATGACACTGGAAGGCATGGACGCGGATACCGCCCATAAACTCGCCGCCAGCGAAATCCATACCAGTGAAGATCTGGCAGAGCTCGCAGTCGATGAGTTGGTGGAGTTGACAGGAATAGATGAAGAGCGTGCGAAGGCATTAATTATGACCGCACGTGCACCTTGGTTTAAGTAACCTATGCGGTTAAGACATCATGCATACATCTTAATTAAAAAATAAAGTAATTGAACTGGAGCAGTACATGGCACTTTCAACCGTCGCACAATTTGCCGCAGAGCTGGGTCTTCCAACGACTCTGCTCATCGAGCAACTGAAAAGCGCAGGCGTTAATAAAACGTCTGTGGATGATTTTTTGGAAGAAGGTGACAAGGCTGCCTTGCTAGATTACTTGCGTAAAGAGCATGGTGCGGCGAATGCCCCCAAAAACAAGATTACTTTGACGCGTAAACAGAATACCGAGATCAAAAAACTCGATAGTTCTGGCAAAGCGCGCACCATTCAAGTCGAAGTGCGTAAAAAGCGCGTGCTTGAACGTCCTGAAATGGGTTTTGAACCCGCCGCAGAAGCTGCCTTTGATGAGGTTGAACAAGCCTTGCCCGAAGTCGCTGAGGCATTGCCTGTTGAAGTTGAAGAAATCGTGCCTGAGGCACCGGTGGTTGAAGTCATTCCTGAGGTCGTACCTGAGCCAGAGCCGGAACCGGAGCCAGCACCTGTCGCAGCGCCAGTGGTTGAAGCTACTCCTGTGGTTGAAGCGCCAGTAGTTGCGAAAAAAGGCGCAGTGTTATCCGCGCAAGAGATCGCTCTACGTGAAAATGAGGCGGTACGCGCAGCTAAATTATCTGCTTTGCAAGCCGAAGATGTGCAACGTAAACAAGCGCTGACCTTGCGCCGTGCAGAAGAAGAAGCCAAAAGACAAGCCGAAGCCGAAGCTGCAAAAAATAAACCGGTGGCAACCAAATTATCTGAAGGCACTTTACACAAGCCGGCCAATAAGCCTACGGATAAACCAGAAACCAAAGACAAAAAAGCCAAAACGGATAACCGTGATTGGACTGACAACGAGAACAAGAAGCGTGGCATTAAAACGCGTGGGGATGCCGCCGCTGGTGCCGCGCAAGGCTGGCGCAGTCCTAAGGGCAAACACCACAAACCCAGCAAGGATGACCAGCACGCATTTAATGCACCAACCGAGCCGTTGATCAAAGAGATCATGGTGCCTGAAACAATTTCAGTCGCAGATCTGGCGCATAAAATGTCAGTCAAAGCGGCTGAGGTAATCAAGGCGTTGATGAAAATGGGCATGATGGTCACGATCAACCAGGTGCTAGATCAAGACACGGCCATTATTCTGGTCGAAGAAATGGGCCATAAGGCTCAGGCTGCCGCTGCCAATGACCCAGAGAGCTTCTTGGAAGAGACCGAGAGCGTTGAGGCCGTGATGGAATCGCGTCCGCCGGTGGTGACCGTCATGGGTCACGTTGACCATGGTAAAACGTCGCTGTTGGATTATATTCGTCGCAGTCGAGTGGCTTCAGGCGAGGCAGGCGGCATTACGCAGCACATTGGTGCTTATCACGTAGAAACACCACGTGGTATGGTGACCTTCCTCGATACCCCGGGTCACGAGGCGTTTACAGCGATGCGTGCGCGTGGTGCAAAAGCTACGGATATTGTGATTCTGGTGGTTTCTGCCGATGATGGTGTGATGCCACAAACGATTGAGGCGATCCACCACGCCAAGGCCGGTAATGTGCCTATCGTGGTTGCGATCAACAAGGTCGATAAGCCAGAAGCGCAACCAGATCGTGTTAAAAATGAATTGATCACGCATGAAGTGGTGCCTGAAGAATATGGTGGTGAAACCATGTTCCGTGAAGTGTCTGCTAAAACAGGTAAAGGCATTGACGAGTTGCTTGAAGCGGTGCTGCTGCAAGCAGAAGTATTGGAACTGACTTCACCGAAAAATACGCCAGCAAAAGGCTTGGTGATTGAAGGCCGTTTGGACAAAGGGCGTGGTCCGGTGACTACTGTGCTGATTCAGTCAGGGATTCTGCGCCGTGGTGACATGTTGCTGGCTGGCACTGCTTATGGTCGCGTACGCGCCATGTTGGATGAAAACGGTAATGATATTAAAGAAGCAGGCCCTTCTATTCCGGTAGAGGTATTGGGCTTGTCTGATGTGCCAAGTGCCGGCGAAGAAACCATTGTATTGAATGATGAGCGTAAAGCACGAGAGATTGCCCTGTTCCGTCAAGGTAAGTTCCGCGATGTGAAACTGGCCAAGCAACAAGCCGCCAAACTTGAGAATATGTTTGAGCAAATGGCGGAAGGTGAAGTGCAGACCCTGAACCTGATTGTGAAGTCAGATGTACAAGGCTCTTTCGAAGCGTTGACCACTAGTTTGCAAAAATTGTCTACCAACGAAGTCCGAGTCAATATCATTCACACCGCTGTGGGTGCTATTAGCGAATCAGATGTCAACTTGGCCGCGGCCTCTAAGGCGGTATTGATTGGCTTTAACGTGCGTGCCGATGCCGGTGCCCGTAAACTGGTCGAAAACTTAGATGTCGATTTGCGCTACTACAACATCATTTACGAAGCGGTCGATGAGATCAAGGCTGCGTTGGGTGGCATGCTAGCACCAGAGCAGAAAGAGCAAATGATTGGTACGGTAGAAATCCGCGAAGTCTATCGAATCTCCAAAGTGGGTGCGGTCGCTGGTTGTTATGTACAAGATGGCTCGGTGAAACGTAACTCTAAAGTGCGTGTGTTGCGTAACAATGTCATTATTCACACGGGTGAATTGGATTCTCTGAAACGCTTTAAAGATGACGTCAAAGAAGTTAAAAACAACTTTGAATGTGGTTTGTCACTCAAAAATTACAACGAAATCGAAGTGGGCGATATTCTAGAAGTCTATGAAGTGGTGGAAGTGGCGCGTACCCTGTAATGGCTAAAGCATTTTCCCGAAATGACCGTGTCTCTGAGCAAATGCGCCGTGAATTGGCGGATTTGCTCATGTTTGAGATCAAAGACCCGCGCGTGCAAATGGTCACTCTCACCGGAGTGGAGGTGACGGGTGATATGGCGCATGCCAAAGTGTTTTATGCGGCGCAGAAAAACAGCAAGGGCTTACAAGCCGGGCTTGAAAAAGCGGCTGGCTTTTTGCGATCGCAATTGGGCAAGCGCATGATGATCCGTACCGTACCACAATTGCATTTTGTCTATGACGAATCGATAGACCGCGGCATGCATATGGACAAACTCATCCATGAGGCCTTGTCCGACACCCCCGCGCAAGAGTAAGGCGCCATGCAATTCAAACGCATTAAACGCGCCGTCCATGGTGTGTTGTTGCTCGACAAGCCCTACGGTTTTTCATCCAATCAGGCCTTACAAAAGGTCAAATGGTTGTATCAAGCAGAAAAAGCCGGTCACACCGGCACGCTCGACCCACTAGCGACTGGCGTATTGCCGATTTGTTTTGGCGAAGCGACCAAATTTGCGCAATATTTGACCGATGAAAACAAAACCTATATTGCTGATATCCGGTTTGGTATAAGCACCACTACTGGCGATATTGAGGGTGAGGTGATCCAACAGGTCGATTGCCATGTCTCACTGGCCGATATTGAACAGGTGCTGCCGCAATTTATGGGCGAAATCAGCCAAGTGCCACCGATGTATTCCGCCTTAAAAGTGAACGGCAAACCTTTGTATGCCTACGCGCGCGATGGCGTGGAGTTAATGCGGGCGGCCAGACAAGTAACCATTCATGCCTTGCGCGTGCTTGAATGTGCCGACAATCATGCCAAGATTGAGGTATGTTGTAGCAAGGGGACGTATATCCGAACGTTGGCTGAAGATATTGGCAATGCCTTGCAAGCCGGTGCGCATTTAACTGCACTACGCCGCACGGCGACGGCGACTTATCAAATTGCAAAGGCGATCAGCATTGACGCATTGGCTTCGATGACAGACGCGCAGCGGGATGCACTGCTATTGCCTGTCGATACCGCGATTGCGGCCTTGCCGAAAATTCTATTACCAGAAGACGCTGCTTATTATTTTAAGCAGGGCAATCCGGTGTGGATGTCGGGGGCGATTCCCCATAGTGAGTTGCGTATTTATAGCGAGGCCGGATTGTTTTTAGGGGTTGGCTTACAGCAACGCGATGGCCGTATCGCGCCGAAACGCGTCGTAAATCTTTAAACCCAATTTTAAATGCATGGGATGCTCACCTCTCTAGCGCTTCGATCACATCTCCATCGCTTTAATTGGTTCGGTTGTCGGGTCATTTTCTTGTCATAAATTTATGATAATATAATTATTATGTTAAAACGGTTTTATGTTTATTTTGTGATGTCCCTGCTGTTTGCCATGGTGCAAACGGGCATTGCTACACATGAAATCAGCCATATTAAAGAGCTGACGCAGCAGTCGCAGCCAGACAAAAAACAAGGCAATGAGCCTTGTGCTTTATGTATCAGCATCGCGCATGCCGCCGGTGCACTCACGCATACGCCACAGTGGCAATTGCCACCGACCGTTAATAGCCCACCATTAACCGTCGCAGGGATCGAAGTACTGAGCCCTTGCTTCGCGGTTTATTCTGCTCGCGCTCCACCAGTCAACACTCCAGCCTAATATTTACGCTACCTAAAGTCGCAGCGTTGCGACCTACGGTGATTAATGATGCTGTCTACAGCGCCCATATGCGCTGGAGCGAACTTGTCTGGAATCAAAAATGAATATGCACACATCTGTGGCGCCACGTGGTTGGCGTCAAAAACCGCTATGGATAGCGATCGTAGCCACTTTAAGCACGCCGGTGATGGCGGCCGAGCCAAGCACGCAGGTTAATTTGGATGAAGTCCCGGTGACAGGCAACCCGTTAGGCGTTGCATCGGACGATATGGTGGTGCCGGTGTCCGTGATGGGTGGGCGAGAGTTAAGTCTGCGTCGTCAGGGGACCTTGGGCGAAACCTTGAACGGGATTCCCGGGGTCACGGCCACGCAGTTTGGCCCAAATGCCTCGCGACCCATTATCCGTGGTCTGGATGGTGAGCGGGTCAAAATCATGCAAAACGGTGTTGGCGTGCTGGATGCCTCCTCGCTCAGTTTTGATCATGCCGTGGGCATTAATCCGCTCATTATTGAGCAAATTGATGTGGTGCGTGGACCTGCAGCCTTGTTGTATGGCGGCAGTGCAATGGGCGGCGTGGTCAACGCCATTGACCATCGGATTCCCAAAGAATCGCTCGATGGTTATACGGGCCGTGCCGAGGCACGCTTTGGCGGGCCAGATAATACGCGCAATGGGGCAGCGGTGGTGGATGTGGGCAATGGCCAGTTTGCCATGCATGCGGATATTTATAGCAGTGAAACCAGTGACTTGACCATTCCTGGCTATGCGGTGTCGAAACGCAAAAGCCAGGCAGACGGAACCCCCCGCGAAAACAAAGGGAAGTTAATCAACAGTGATGCATTGTCGAATGGCGGTGCATTGGGTGCTGCATGGACTTTTGATACAGGCTACCTTGGCTTGTCTTATGCCGACTCGAACAATAACTACGGTACCGTCGCTGAGCAAAGTGTTCGCATCGACATGCAAAATAAACGCCTCGAATTGGCCGGTGAGCTGCGCGCCCTAAATGGGCCGATCCAAAAGATCAAATTACGTATGGCGCACACGGATTATCAACACGTCGAACTTGAAGATGGTGCAGTCGGCACGACCTTTAAAAACCGAGGTATGCAAGGCAGCTTGGAGGCGACGCACGTTCCCCTGGCTGGCATGAATGGTGTGCTGGGATATCAATTTCAAAATACGCGGTTTCAAGCATTAGGTGAAGAGGCCTTTGTCCCGGGCGTGGTGACACAAGACCAGTCTTTGTATGTGTATGAAGAGCTTGCCATCGGCCAACATAAGGTGACATTTGGTGGTCGCAGCGGAGAAACCACTGTCAACTCCGCAGACAGTGACAATTTTGGTGCTGGCCAGAGTCAGCGGTTTAACCCGAACAGCTTTGCCTTGGGCGGATTGTATGCCATTAATGACCAATGGAATGCGACGTTTAATTTGTCGCATAACGAGCGTGCGCCGAGTTACTTTGAGCTATATGCCAATGGTGCGCACATTGCGACCGGTCAGTTTGAAGTGGGCAGCACGCAACTGAAAAAAGAACGCTCCAATGGGATCGATGCCCAATTGAAATGGAAATCTGGTGGCCATAGTTTGACTTTGGGGGCATACGCTACCAAGTTTAAAAACTTTATCGGTTTGTTCAACACCGGCAACGAGGTGGCGGTCGATGGTGATCTCTTACCTGAAGCGGAATTTAGAGCGGTCCCTGCTTTATTCAAAGGCTTAGAGCTAGAGGGGAAATTTGCGCTAAACGACGCTTGGGCACTCAAAGTCAGAGGTGACTATGTCCATGCGAAAGACACGCGAAATAACGATTATTTGCCACGAATCTCACCGTTGCGCTTGGGCGGGGGCCTGGATTACCATTTGGGCAGCTGGAACGCACGCATGGATGTCTTGCATGCCTTTAAGCAAAACGATGTGGCAGAAAATGAATTGAAAACAGACGGTTATACCAATCTCAGTGCCTTGCTCGCCTACAAAATACCGGGCAAGTATCACGTTGAGTTGTTTGCGAGAGCCAATAACCTCTTGAATGATGAAATCCGTGAGCATGCATCTTTCTTAAAAGATATTTCACCAGCGGGCGCACGTTCAATTCTGTTGGGTGCTAGAGCGGATTTTTAATCGCAATAAACCTATTCAGCCCCATCATCTGATTATAAAGATTCTCAAATATTGACGCCTGCGATGCTCCCCCGCCCCCGCTTTGTTTGAGGGCGTGGGGGATCGCTGCGCGCGCGGCAACTCGTTAAGTTTCTCACCGAACATACATCCCATGTAGATGATGCTAATTTCTACTGCGTCACTCTCATCAGGTCATGTATTTGATGAGCCTTTGCCAGCAATGCAACAGCGCATTGTTGTGCAATCATCGACCTGCGATTAGCGGTTTTTAAAGGCGAGCATCACCAAAATCAATGATGGAATTTTTTATAAACGGCCTGATCAAGTCTGTAGCTAGGTCAGCCGCCGTCGCGTGGATTACTTTTTCGCCATGATGCATCCGCGTGCTGATGCGCCGATGACGCGCTCGACGGGCGGCGGCTGAGATGTCTCCCGAATGCAGCCAAGCGGCGCAACAAGATGCGCTTCGTGTGTCAGAAAGCCGTTACAGGCGACTGTTTGAAACTGCGCAAGATGGCATATTGCTGTTGAATGCTGCGACGGCACAGATTGAAGATGTAAACCCTTTTCTAATCAAACTGCTTGGCTATACGCATGCCGAATTTTTAGGTAAAAAACTTTGGCAGGTAGGCCCATTCTCAGATATCCAAGAGAGCAAAGAGATGTTTGCCGAGTTGCAAACGCGAGGCTTTGTGCGCTACGAAGACTTGCCGCTCATTACCAAGTCAGGGGTGCATATTCAGGTAGAGTTCGTCAGTAATGCCTATGACTGTGAGGGGCTTACCGTAATTCAATGCAATATTCGTGATATCACCGAGCGCAAAGCGGCTGAATTTAGAGCCCAGAGACTGACACAACTGTATGCCGCGCTGAGTCGCTGCAATAAAGCCATCATCCATTCAGCAACCGAGCAGGCACTGTTCAATGAAATCTGCAACATCGCCGTATCGAGCGGCGGGATGATGACGGCTTGGGTAGGGTTACTCGATCATGCATCTGGCGATATCCGGCTGATCGCCTGTGAAGGTAAGGATTGCGCATTGGTGCAAGGCCTTAAAATTTCAATTGATGTCGATAGCCCGGCTTGTCATGGTCCCTCCAGTATCGCGCTAAGAGAACATCAACCGTATTGGTGTCAGGATTTTATACGTGACCCGAATACCATGCACTGGGCGGCACTGGGTGCGCAGATCGGTTGGAAATCCCTTGCATCTCTCCCTTTTTATCAACAGCGCAAAGCCATCGGTGTCTTTGTGCTGTATGCCAAAGAACTGGATGCCTTTGATTTGGATGCGCGCGGCCTGCTCTCTGAAATGGCTGGGGATATTAGTTTTGCCATGGATAATTTCTTACTCGAGAACGAAAGGGTGAAAAATAGTCAGGATATTGAGTTTAAAAATACTATTTTGCAAACCCAGCAAGAAACCTCACTGGATGGTATTTTGGTGATCGACCAATACCATAAAGTGATTGCCTATAACCGACGTTTTGCGGATCTTTGGCAACTCAAGGCGAATATCACCGAGCATGCTTTAGATGCGCCGCTGATGCGGGTGATATTTTCACAGGTGATTGATTTAGATGCATTTTTTAAACGTATTGACTATTTATTCTCGCATCGTGATGAGAATAGCCGTACCGAGCTTTTATTGAAGGACGGTCGCATCATTGATCGCTATTCCGCGCCCATCAAAAGCATGGCTGGGAAGTACTATGGCCGGGTGTGGTATTTTCGCGATATCACGCATGCAAAAGCGATTGAAAAAGAGCTGTTAATCGCGGCCACCGCATTTGAAGTGCAGGAGGGCATCATTGTAGCCGATGCTGACCATATCGTCCTGCGGGTCAACAAAGCCTTTATGCAACAAACGGGCTATCAAGCAGAGGATATCGTCGGACGCAAAACCAGTGTGCTTAAGTCTAGCAGGCATGATGCCAGTTTTTATCAAGCCATCCGCGAGTCTTTGTATGGGGAGGGTTTCTGGCACGGCGAAATATGGAACCGGCGCCAAAATGGTGAAGAGCATTTGGTTTGGCTGACAATCAGCGCCGTCAGCAATGCAATTGGCGAAATTATCAACTATGTCAGTACACATTCTGATCTATCTTTAATCAAGCAGAACGAGGCAGAAATACATGCCCTAGCCTATTATGACCCCTTAACTAACCTGCCCAATCGCCGGCTACTGTATGAGCGGCTACAGCACTGCATTGCCTTGCAAGCGCGATGTGTGATTTATGGCGCGGTGCTATTTATGGACATTGATCATTTCAAGTTGCTCAACGATACAAAAGGCCACAACATTGGCGATCTGCTATTGATACAAGTCGCCCGTCGGCTGCAAGACTGCCTGCGGGATGGTGATACGGTGGGCCGCTTAGGCGGGGATGAATTTATTTTGATCTTGGAAAATCTTGACCAAGACCCGCACCAGTCTGCCGCTTTAGCAAAAACAGTCGCTGAAAAAATACTAGCGGTTATGAGTCAGCCCTATTTGTTAGAGGGGTATGGCTATTCCACCTCCGCGAGCATCGGCATTAGCCTATTTTGTGGGGAGGAACATACCGTGGATGAATTGCTGGCCAGAGCAGATAGCGCCATGTATGCCGCAAAAAGTGCCGGGCGCAATACGCACCGCTTTTATGACATGGCCATGCAAGTGGAGTTGGATGCTCGCAATGCTTTAGAGCATGATTTGCACTATGCGTTGGCGCAAGATCAATTTGAGCTCTATTACCAAATGCAGGTCAACAATGCAACGCAAGTGATTGGCGCAGAAGCACTCATTCGCTGGGTGCATCCGTCGCACGGGGTCGTTTCGCCGCTGGCTTTTATCCCGTTAGCCGAAGCAACGGGCTTAATTTTACCGATTGGTCAATGGGTACTCGAAAGTGCTTGTGTGCAACTGCATCTGTGGGCGAAAAGTGCACGCACCCGTCATTTGCAACTGGCCATCAATGTGAGCGCCCGACAGTTTTATCAGGCAAACTTTGTTGAACAAGTGAGCAAAACGATAGCAAAATTCATGATCGCGCCTGAAAGGCTCAAGTTTGAACTGACTGAAAGTCTGGTACTAGACGATATTGAAGATACCGTTTCGAAAATGCATGCGCTGAAAAAAATAGGGGTACGCTTTGCGATGGACGATTTCGGCACAGGGCAGTCCTCTTTGGCCTATTTGACGCAGTTGCCCCTCGATCAACTGAAAATTGATCAGTCATTTGTGCGTAATCTGGGCGTTAAGCCGACGGATGCGATTATTGTGCAGACCATCATCGGCATGGCCAACAATCTGGGCATGGAGGTCATTGCCGAGGGCGTTGAAACTGAATTTCAACACCTGTTTTTAAAGCAGCATGAATGTGACCTGTATCAAGGCTACCTTTTTAGCAAACCCGTGACCATTGATACGTTTGAAGCCTGCATTCAATCCGCCATAGGCTAATTAGAGCCATGCTGATTAAAACCATGCGCTTGACGCTTGACAGTAGGGGATGCAAAAGACTGTGCACAGCCAGCGTATTTGCCAAGCTGCTGTGCGTTTAAAGCCGCTAATTAAAAACGATTAATGACCATACGACAGCCAGATTAACGAGCGCCAGCAATACGGCGGCGCTGCCAATATCTTTGGCGCGTTTGGCCAGTGCATGGCGTTCGATCGAAACGCGGTCAACCACCGCCTCTACGGCAGAATTCAGCAACTCTACAATCATCACCAGTAGCACGCTGCCTACCATCAGAATGCGATTCAAGGCCTCGGCTTCGAGATAAAACGCCAATGGAATCAACACTAAGGATAGCCACACTTCTTGGCGAAAGGCATCTTCATGTTGATAGGCGGCTTTAAAGCCATCCATCGAATAACCAAACGCATTGACGAGACGACGGAGGCCAGTTTTGCCTTTAAAGGGGCTTTCTTCGTGGCCGGAGGAGGGATTGTTTTGCATGGATTATCTCTAAAAAGCGACATCAAATTTTAACATGCGCTATCATAACGTTTTTAGCAGTATAGTGAGGATCGAACATGGCAAGAATGGTGCAATGTGTGAAACTGGGCAAAGAACTCGAGGGCATGGATTTTCCGCCTTATCCCGGTGAGTTGGGCAAAAAAATTTTTATGCAAGTGTCTAAAGAGGCCTGGGCGGGCTGGTTAAAGCAGCAAACCATGCTGGTAAACGAAAACCGCCTGAGTCTGGCAGACCCAAGCGCGAGAAAATATTTGTCTGAACAAACTGAAAAATACTTTTTTGGCGATGGTGCAGATGTGGCCAGTGGTTACGTGCCGCCGAGTGCGTAAGCTGTTGTAGCGTTTGTATTTCGCGATTAAAAAAGCACTCCTGAGAGTGCTTTTTTATTTGCTGCTGCAGTTTAAGATTGCGTTTCACGCTCGATGTCTTCGAGGCTGGTGTGGCGCACATCTTTGCCTTTGACCATGTAGACGACATACTCAGAAATATTTTTGGCGTGGTCACCAATGCGTTCCACCGCCTTGGCCACAAACAGCACCTCTAATGACATGGAGATGGTGCGTGGGTCTTCTAGCATAAAGGTAATCAGCTGACGCATGGCTGCGCGGAATTGCTCATCCACTTGCTCGTCTTGTTTAGCGACTTCGACCGTTTGACTGACATCGAGGCGTGCAAACGAATCGAGTGAAGTGCGTAGCATTTCACGCACAATCGCCACCATGCTTTTGATCTCATTAAAACGCGGTTTGTACATGCGGTCTTGTTCATAGATACGCTGCGCAGTGCGGGCAATTTTAGTCGCCTCATCGCCAATCCGCTCTAGGTCGGTGATGGTTTTGACCATCATCATGATCATGCGTAAATCGCGCGCCGCAGGTTGCCGACGGGCAATAATATGGCTGCAATCCTCATCGACTTGCACTTCCAGCGCATTCACGCGGGTGTCACGCTCCATGACATCTTTTGCCAAGTTGACGTCAGCGCTGGTCAGTGCCTCTAGCGCATTGACAATCTGCTGCTCAACCAGCCCCCCCATTTCCAGAACCTTGGCGCGTACCGATTCCAGTTCAACATCGTATTGTTTAGAGGTATGTTCAAATTGCATGACGAATTTTCCTAATAATTGTGCCGGTGCAGGTTACCAGCGCAATATGACAAGTTCATGATGATTTGGCAATTACTTCGTCAATGTTTTGACGCCGTTGGGTGTCGCCAACAACAAGACGTTCGCCGGGCGCACTGCAAACAGACCATTGGTGACTACGCCAACGATTTGGTTGATTTTGGTTTCAAGTGCGATGGGGTCACTGATGGTCAAACCGTGTACGTCCAGAATCAAATTGCCATTGTCGGTGGTGAAGTCGCGTAACTGTGGTTGACCGCCTAACTTCATCAGTTCACGCGCAACGTGGCTGCGTGCCATGGGTAACACTTCTACCGGCAATGGAAACTTGCCTAATACGGGCACAAATTTGCTTTCGTCACAGATGCAGATAAATGATTTAGCCACGGCCGCCACGATTTTTTCACGGGTCAACGCGCCGCCGCCGCCTTTAAGCATATGCATGTGTTCGGTGATCTCATCAGCGCCGTCTACATAAATATCTAGGCTATCTACGCTGTTTAAATCAAACACTTCGATGCCATGGTTGCGCAAACGTTGCGCAGTGGCTTCTGAGCTGGCGACAGCGCCCGTAATTTTGTGTTTAACTTTGGCAAGTTCGTCAATAAAAAAGTTAGCGGTCGAGCCAGTGCCAACGCCAATAATGCCATCTTTTACATAAGTGACTGCGGCTTTTGCGACTTCGAGTTTCAGTGCATCTTGTTGTGCTTTATCCATTGCCATGTGCTTCAATCCTTGATTAATTCTTTATAATACAAACAATTCTCTATCATACACTGCAACCCTGCGGTTTTAAAATCTTAACGCCCTTCATGACCATCAATTACCGCGAAAAAATCGAACATTCTCAAGTGTATGCCGTCGCCCGACACACGCCGCTGGACGCGCTGCCCAACCTATCCGCGCGTATCAAAAACCACGTGTTATTAAAGCGTGAGGACATGCAGCCAGTATTTTCATTTAAGTTGCGTGGCGCCTACAACAAAATGGCAAATTTAGCGCCGGATGCGCTGGCGCGGGGGGTAATTTGCGCGAGCGCTGGTAACCATGCCCAAGGCGTTGCACTCAGTGCTCAAAAATTAGGTTGCCGTGCCGTGATCGTCATGCCGACGACCACCCCGGCGATCAAGGTGAATGCGGTGCGTACCCGCGGTGCAGAGGTCGTGTTGTTTGGCGACAGCTATTCAGATGCTTATGCGCATGCGCTAACCATCGAAAAAACCGAGGGTCTGACCTTTGTACACCCTTATGATGATCCCGATGTGATTGCTGGTCAGGGCACCATTGCCTTAGAAATCCTGCAAGACCATCCTGAACCGATCGAGGCGATTTTTTGCTGTGTTGGTGGTGGTGGCTTGTTGGCAGGGATTGCGGCATACATCAAAGCGGTCCGTCCGGAGATCAAGGTGATTGGCGTTGAAGCCCAAGATGCAGAGGCCATGACTGAATCCCTTAAGCAAGGCCATCGAGTTTTGCTTGAGCAGGTTGGATTGTTCGCAGATGGGGCCGCGGTGAAGCAGGTCGGCGAACATACTTTTGCGCTGGCGCAGCAATTTGTCGATGAAATGATTGTGGTCGACAACGATGAGATATGTGCAGCCATCAAAGATGGCTTCGAGGATACGCGCAGCATTCTAGAACCTGCCGGCGCGTTGGCATTGGCAGGTTTAAAGGTCTACAGTGAAACGCACCCGGTGCAAGGCAAAACCCTGATTGCGATTGCCTCAGGCGCTAATATGAATTTTGACCGCTTAAGGTTTATTGCTGAACGTGCAGAATTAGGCGAGCACCGTGAGGCTGTATTTGCCGTGACGATTCCTGAAACGCCCGGCGCTTTCAAAGCGTTTTGTCGCCAGTTGGGCAGTCGCAACATCACTGAGTTTAATTATCGTTATGCAGAGGTGAAGCAGGCGCATATTTTTGTTGGCCTTGCTGTGCAAAACCCGGCAGAAGCCGCTGAGATTGCAGGCACGCTGGCAGCAGCAGGGTTGCCAACATTAAATCTGAGCGATAATGAAATGGCTAAATTACATTTGCGTCATCTGGTCGGCGGCCATGCGCCATTGGCGCAAAATGAGGTGGTGTATCGCTTTGAGTTTCCGGAGAAGCCGGGCGCGTTAATGAACTTTCTCGAGTCTATGGGTCACAATTGGAACATCAGTCTGTTTCATTATCGTAACCATGGCGCCGATTTTGGGCGTGTGCTAGTGGGCATGCAAGTGCCGCCAGAAGATAAGGCTGCGTTTGCGCGGTTTCTGCAGCAGCTGGGCTATCCCTACTGGGATGAAAGTCAAAATCCGGCTTATCAATTGTTTTTAGGGTAGTTGGTTGTATGTAGCCAGGTTGGTGGTTTCTTTGAGCCGATATTCACTGCGGTGGGGTGCAAAGTCAATCTGGGCAACGATTTGCCAGCGAGAATGATTCTTGCTGGGATCGTAAGCTTTAATAAAAAAATCAGGAGATAAATGCAAATGTTGAAATCATCGTTCGCGCGTCGTACGCGCACAAGCTTGTTACTGCTGGCATTGGTGGCGAGTGTGACTGCCTGTAATAAACAAGAAGAACCAGCCACCGAGGCGCTTGCCCCGGTCAGCGAAAGTGCTGCTGGCGGCGCAGTTGCTTATGTGTCCACGCAAGATGCAGGGGTAAACGTGATTGATTTGGCGACGATGGAAGTGACCAAGCAAATCGACGTCAAGGCACAAGGGCCGCGAGGCTTGGCTGTCAGCGATGATGGTAAGCAACTAGTGGTAGCAACCCGTGAAAACGGCAGTATCTCAGTGATCGACACCGCCACCGGTGAAGTCGTTAAACAAATCGAGGTTGGTAAAAATCCTGAGTTTGTGCGCATCAACGGCAACTTTGCTTTTGTTTCGTCTGAGCCGAGCGCCAAAGCCGGTCCGCCGCCTAAACCGGGTGAAAAGCACGAAGAGGAGGATGACGATGACGATGAAAAAATCCCAGCCAAAATTGCGGTTGTCGATTTGACTAAAGGCGAGAAAATCCGCGAAATCACCGGTGGCCCAGAAACCGAAGGGCTGGAGTTTTCTGCGGACGGTACACAACTGGTGATTACCAATGAGGCCGATAACACCGTCACTGTGCACAACATAGAGACCGGCGCGTTAGTAAAAACCATTGCCACGCATGAATATGGCGATCGTCCTCGCGGTATTAAAGTATCCCCGGATGGCAATACCTACTTAGCAACGCTAGAGTTTGGTAACAAATTTATGGTGATGGATAAAGACTTTAATGTGGTACGCACGGTAGATACGGCAGAAACCCCTTACGGAATCGCGTATGACAGCAAAGGCGAGCGCATTTTTGTCGCAACCAATAAAGCTAAACTGCTGCAAGTGTTTGATGCCAAGACGTTTGAAAAGCTGAAAGAAGTGCCGACTGGCAATCGTTGCTGGCATTTCAGCTTTACCCCAGATAACAAAAATATTTTGTTGGCATGTGGTAAGTCCGACGCAGTGTTTGTGATTGACGCAGATAAACTCGAAGTGACGAAACAGGTAGAGGTCAAAAACATGCCTTGGGGTGTGGTGACTTTCCCGAAAGCAATGGGGAGCTTAGAGCGCGCTAAGTAATTCTTTAACGGCACAACAAACCCGCCAGGCAGCATCTGGCGGGTTTTTTATTCATCTCGAACACGGTGTGGCGTTTGATTTGAGTTTTGCACGCATGCCAGTTGGTTCACGCAGTGATCTCACACGGCTACTTCGGAAGCCTTTTTTTGCGCAGATTAAGGTGTCGGGAAGTGATTGGGTGGTGGGGCGGTTATTGGCTGCGCTTGCGGATCCAGAAAGTGAATACACCTTCAGTTTCTTGCATCTCTAACAGGCTGTGACCCGTTTGACGACAAAAGGCATCAAAATCTTTTTTTGAGCCGGGGTCGGTCGCCATAATTTTCAGAACCTGTTCAGCCGCTAACTCATTCAGTGCTTTTTTACAGCGTAAAATGGGTAAAGGGCAGTTTAGATTTCGGGCGTCAACTTCTTTATCAAATGACATAAGCGTTCCCAGCGTTGAGATCAAGCGGCTTGAATGGGCAGGCCGGCGCCGGCCCAAGCTAATATTCCCCCAGCCAGATGTGAAACATCTGCACTGCCCTGTGCTAAGGCAAATTCGCCCGCGGAGATTGAGCGTACGCCACTACGGCAATAAAACACAATTTTCTTGTGTGGGGGGAATTGGTCAAACACTGCAGTCAGTTGGCCCAACGGCACGTGAATGGCGCCAGGTAAAATGCCTGATACCAATTCATGATCGTTGCGGATATCCACCAGCAACAATGCAGGGTCATTCAGTTGTGAGTGTAGTTCGTCCGGTGTTAAGTGTTTTAATGACATCAACAAACCCAGAAAAAAGAAGTGCGCCGAGAGGCAGGTAAGGAAGTGGTGGCCAGAGGCAGAATCGAACTGCCGACACGAGGATTTTCAATCCTCTGCTCTACCGACTGAGCTATCTGGCCAACAGCAATTTGGGCATGTCCCGAATCGCAAGACGCGCATTATAGCAAAGAACGCCAAAAATGCACACAAAAGATAAAAAAAATCCAAGTTTGCGTCTTGTGCGCCATTCTATGCAGATAAACGATGCGCTCGTTGCTGGGTTGAAACAATCTGTTTTAATGCGAGTCACTAAGATAAGATAATCAATAACAGTCGTAAAACGCGGAGAAAGGATGCAGCGGATGTCGGATGCCATCATGATTTTAGGCGAAGTGCTTGGGGATGTGTTTCCTGAGAAAACCATCATCGGGGGTGCGCCGTATAATGTCGCTAGGCACTGTCATGCGTTTGGCTTAGAGGTCCATTTGCTGTCGGCGGTGGGTGAAGATGCGCTAGGCACGCGGATTGTGGATGAAATGCAGGCGAGCGGTTTGTCGACGGCAGGAATTCAGCAGGTGGCGCATTTGCCGACTGGACAAGTGATGGTGCATTTTGAGGACAAAGGCCATCGGTTTGAGATTCTTGACCAGCAAGCCTATGACGCGTTGCAGTGGCCGCCGGTGGAGGCGCTGACGCAGCAGTCTGCGCCGCGATTGGTCTATATCGGCTCGTTGGCATTGCGACATGCGCCGATGCAATCTTTGGCTGAGCAGTGGTTGAAGATGACCACCGCCACTGTATTTTGCGACATCAATTTGCGGGCGCCATGGTATGACGCTGACAGTTTGCGCCTGGTGTTACATGCGGCCGATATTCTTAAAATTAATCATGAAGAACTGCCGCAAGTATGTGCGTTATTGGGCTTGCCCGTGTCGCCGGACATCAATGAATCTGCGCGTCACTTGCTGATGGCGTTTGGATTGAGTGAAATGTTTGTCACCTGCGGCGAGCAGGGCAGTTTTTGGATCGACGCCTACGGTAATGGCTTTCGGGCGCCCCCCATGTCGCTGCAAGCACCGTTTGTGGATAGCGTCGGGGCCGGGGATGCTTACACGGCCGTCGTCATCCGTGGATTGCTGGCGGGTTGGTCTAGGCAAACGATGTTAACGCGCGCTGCTTGGTTTGCCGCATCTATTTGCGGCGTTCGCGGGGCGGTGCCTGCGCAGACGGATTTTTATGATGATTTTTTATAGGCCAGCCTAAATTAATTCATAAAAACAGACGCTTATTGGTGCAAAAGGCTATGCAAGGCAGGGGCTTGTCGCTATAATGCGCGGTTCGTGTAAATTGAATGTCGGTGTGGTAGGGCAAATGGGTTGCTTGGCTGCCGCGACATTGACGCTAACTCAAAGGAAAAAAGATGGCTGTTACCGCAGAACAATCCGCAAAAATCATTAAAGAATATCAACGCACACCGAATGATACGGCTAGCCCAGAAGTGCAAGTGGCTTTGTTGACTAACCGCATCGCTTACTTGACAGAGCATTTCAAATCCAACAAAAAAGACAACCACTCACGTCGCGGTCTGTTGGCATTGGTCAGTCAGCGTCGTAGCTTGCTTGACTACCTCAAAGGTAAAGATGTGAGCCGCTATCAAACGCTGATCGAGCGCTTGAACTTGCGTAAATAATTTGGTTAAAGTGTGACACTTAACACTGTTCACTTTTAACGAAATAAAAGCCGATGGCATGGTGATTGCCTCGGCTTTTTTGCTTTAAAAATCACCAAAATGGGGTGGCTTCTGTGAGTGCGTTGCTAGTAGTGAATACTGCAGCGTGTTGATGGAAGTCACCACACATCGGGAAACACGCGCTAGTTGCTAATTGAGCGAGATCTCGCTGAATGACAGCGATTGAAGACCGTGTTTTCATTATTGAGATTGGCTATTAGGTAGTGAATAGCCATGGTAGAGAAAAGGAAAAATATGTTTGAAATTACGAAAAGAAGCATCCCGTTTGGTGCGCATACCCTGACATTGGAAACAGGTGAAATTGCACGTCAATCTGATGCGGCAGTGGTGGTGAGCTACGGGGATACCGTGGTGTTGGTAGCTGTGACTGCCAAGCGTGAAGTGAAAGAGGGCCAGGACTTCTTTCCATTAACCGTGGATTACCAAGAAAAGACTTATGCGGCTGGCCGCATTCCAGGCGGTTTCTTCAAGCGTGAAGGCCGTCCTAGCGAAAAAGAAACCTTGACGGCGCGTTTGATCGATCGCCCGTTGCGCCCACTGTTCCCGGATGCGTTTTACAACGAAGTGCAAGTGGTGGCTACCGTGCTATCGCTAGATCCGGAAATTGATTCCGATATCCCCGCCGTGATTGGTGCATCTGCTGCGCTGGCATTGTCAGGTATTCCATTTTACGGCCCATTGGGTGCCGCAAGAGTGGGTTACATCAATGGTGAATATGTATTAAACCCGGATGTTTCATTGCTGAAAGAATCTGCGCTGGATCTGGTCGTTGGTGCGACAGAATCTGCAGTCATGATGGTTGAATCTGAAGCCAAAGAGTTGTCTGAAGAGGTGATGTTGGGCGCCGTGGTATTTGGCCATGAGCAAATGCAACCCGTCATCAAGGCCATTAATGAGATGGCAGCAGAAGCCGGTAAAGACGCTTGGGACTGGACACCGCCAGAGCCAGATACCGCACTGATCGAAAAAGTGGCTGCGATTGCCGCTGACGACATTAACGCTGCTTTTAAAATTAAATCCAAAGGTGAGCGTTCTGCCAAGCTGGACGAGATCAAGTCTCGCGTGATGAGCACGCTGATCACCGAAGAAACATCGACGCTAGAAGCCAACAAAACCAAAGATGAGTTCTTTAAACTAGAAGCCAAAACCGTGCGTAGCCAGATTCTGAACGGCGAGCCCCGGATTGATGGCCGTGATACGCGCACAGTGCGACCAATCACCATCCGTTCTGGTGTGTTGCCACGCGCACACGGCTCTGCTTTGTTCACCCGCGGTGAAACGCAAGCTTTGGTGGTTGCTACTTTGGGCACTGGCCGTGATGAGCAAATCATTGATGCCTTGTCTGGCGAATACACAGACCGCTTTATGTTGCATTACAACATGCCTCCTTATGCCACTGGTGAGACCGGTCGTGTCGGTACACCTAAGCGTCGTGAAATCGGTCACGGCAATCTGGCAAAACGCGCTTTAAAAGCCGTATTACCTAAAAAAGAAGACTTTGACTACACCATGCGTGTGGTGTCCGAGATTACCGAATCCAATGGTTCAAGCTCGATGGCGTCTGTCTGTGGTGGCTGCTTATCCTTGCTTGACGCAGGTGTGCCATTGACTGCGCACGTGGCTGGTGTTGCTATGGGCCTGATCAAAGAAGGAAACCGCGTTGCTGTGTTGACTGACATTCTGGGCGATGAAGATCACCTGGGTGACATGGACTTTAAAGTGGCGGGTACCGACAAAGGTGTGACTGCGCTGCAAATGGACATCAAAATCACCGGCATTACTGCGCAGATTATGCAAGTAGCGCTGGCGCAAGCCAAAGAAGGCCGCGCACACATTTTAGGCCTGATGAAACAAGCCGTGTCTGGCGTGAATGCTGAAATGTCACAATTTGCACCACGCATCATTAGCATGAAGATCAATCCGGACAAGATCCGTGACGTGATTGGTAAAGGCGGCGCGGTCATTCAAGCACTGACCAAAGAGACCAATACCAGCATCGACATTGAAGATGACGGTACTGTGAAAATTGCGTGTACCAATGCTGACGAAGGCGCTGAAGCACAACGTCGTATTGCACAAATCACAGCCGAGGTTGAAGTGGGCCAGATTTACGAAGGTCCTGTTGTTAAAATCCTCGACTTTGGTGCGGTAGTGACCTTGATGCCGGGTAAAGATGGCTTGGTACACATTTCACAAATCGCTCACGAGCGCGTGAAAGCGGTCAGTGATTACCTCAAAGAGGGTGACATTGTGAAAGTGAAAGTCGTGGAGTTGGATGACAAAGGTAAAGTGCGTTTGAGCATGAAAGCCCTGATTGATCCGCCAGCAAGAGAAGAAACCCCAGCGGCTGAATAAGCTAACAGGGAGTAAAAAAGCCCGCGCAAGCGGGCTTTTTTGCGTTTTCAAGCTGTTTATGTTTGCGTCAATATGCGTATGGTTTGCCGGGATTGCTTACCTGATAATGCGCTTGCATGAATCACGACAAAAAAACATAGGTATAGGGATACGAAAGTAATGACCAACCATTTAAATATTGCAGTGGCGATGGCTGCATTATTTGCGAGCACGTCAGGTCTGGCCAGCGATGAACTAGCGTTAGACACGGTGACGGCCCGTGCGCATTACGACAATGCAGTTGGATCATCTGAGGCCGCCAGCGAAGGCAAAGTGAACGCCAGCCTGATCAAACATCGGCCGATTGCACGTGTCGGTGAAATTTTAGAGTTTGTGCCCGGCATGATCGTCACGCAGCATAGCGGCAGCGGCAAGGCAAACCAATTTTATCTGCGCGGCTTTAACCTTGATCACGGCACAGACTTTGCCACTTATGTGGATGGCATGCCGGTGAATATGCGCACCCATGCCCATGGCCAGGGCTACACCGATTTGAATTTTCTGATTCCTGAGCTGGTGAGCCATATCCACTATAAAAAAGGCCCCTATTCAGCAGAAGACGGGGACTTTTCTTCTGCCGGCGCTGCGCGCTTGCATTTACTCAACCAGTTGCCACAAGGCCTCGCCAGCCTGACCATGGGCAGTTACGATTATCAGCGTATGTTGCTGGCAAACTCAGTAGCTGTGGCAGACGGCCATGTACTCTATGCCTTGGACGTGAACCATTATGATGGGCCGTGGCAGGTGGCCGAAGGCGTGAGGAAATATAACGGCCTGTTGCGCTATAGTGAAAGCGATGCACACGATAGCACCACCTTTACCATGATGGCCTATAAAAATCGCTGGAACAGTACCGACCAGGTTCCGCTACGCGCCGTCCGTTCCGGGCAAATCGGCCGCTTTGATGCCATAGACCCAAGCGATGGCGGTGATGCATCACGCTACAGCCTGTCATTTAACAAACAGCATCGTGATCCGCAAGGTGGCTGGCAAATGAGCGCTTGCGCCGTGCGTTCCGAATTAGACCTCTATAGCAACTTTACTTACTTCCTCAACGACCCAGTCAATGGTGACCAGTTTAACCAGCGCGAAAAGCGCACCATGCTCGGCGTGAATCTCAGTAAATCTTGGCTGGGCGAATTGGCGGGGTTGCCGATGGAAAACAGGCTGGGCGTTCAAACGCGCTATGACCAACTCTCCCCCGTTGCGCTATACAACACTGCGCAAAAGCAGCGCTTACTCCTCATCCGATCCGACAAGGTCGAAGAAAGCAGCGCAGGGTTATTCGTCGAGAATACCGTCTGGTGGCATGACAAATTACGTACCGTCGCTGGCTTGCGCCATGATCGATATCAGTTTGACGTCAAAAGCAGTCTCAACGGTAACTCTGGCAACACGCGTGATGGCATCACCTCGCCTAAACTCTCTGTTATTTTTGGGCCATGGGCTAATACCGAGTTTTTCTACAATCTCGGCAAAGGGTTTCACAGTAACGATGCCCGTGGCACGACGCAAACCGTGTTGCCCGGTGGTGGCGCAGCCACGCCAGTGACGCCGTTGGTGAGTACCAGGGGCAGTGAAGTTGGCATCCGCAGTGAATGGATTCCCGGGCTGCAAAGCTCGCTTGCGCTTTGGCAATTGGATATTGATTCTGAACTGGTCTTTGTCGGCGACGCCGGAGAGACTCAACCCAGCCGGGCGAGTAGACGCTATGGGTTGGAGTGGAATAACCATTATGTGGTGAATGACTGGCTGCTGCTGGACATGGATCTCGCACTCTCAAAAGCACGCTTCACGCAAAGAGACCTTGCTGGACAATATATCCCCGGCGCTATCAATAAAGTGGCCTCACTTGGCGCCACAGTCACCCACTGGGGTAATTGGTTTGGCAGTGTGCAGTTACGCTACTTTGGGCCTAGGCCGCTCATTGAAGATAATTCAGTGCGCTCAAACGCCACCTTCCTCACCTACGCGCGCGTTGGCTATCGCTACAACCCACGCACCACGCTCACCCTAGATGTATTTAACCTGTTTGACCGCAAAGCCAGCGATATCGACTATTACTACGAATCACAACAGCGCGGAGAAGCTGCACCCGTAAACGATATCCACTTTCACCCCGTAGAGCCCAGAGCCGCACGCCTTACACTCACCTATCAGTTTTAGCGTACTGGATTAACCATGAAGTCGACTGGGTAGAAACTTCGGCTTGAAAGCCATTTATACAATGTCCGATTATCAAAGCGTTATTGAAGAATACGCTGTCGGGCACTAACGAATTAGCCCCGAAATCGCCTTAAACTGCGGGTGCGTCGCGCCTTGCATAGGCTCAAACAGTATAGATTCTGTATTGGTAATAATGCAGCCCGCATCACGCATTCTTTCAATGGCGTTGCTGCGATTAGCCGGATTGCGTGAAATCACGGCGTCTTCCACCACAAACACCTGTTTGCCTTCAGTCAGCGCATCGAGGGCGGTTTGCAGGACGCAGATATGGGTTTCGAGGCCAAACAGCACCACTTGCGGGGCGACGCTGACAGAGGACTCTTGCAGGGCGGGTTCGTGCCAGGCTGAAAAGGCCAGTTTGCTGATGCGAGGTGTGTAGACGGGCAACAAGGTTTGCAGTGCAGGCAAGGTCTCACCTAGTTTTTCTGGGTATTGTTCGGTGACCCAGAGCGGGATTTCGAGTAGTTTTGCGCCTTGAATGAGGCGCTGGATATTGGCGATGACGGCGGCCATGTTGGCTTCTGGCATGGCAGAACACAAGCGACTTTGCACATCAATGAGCATCCATAAAGCGTCGGTGGTGGCGGTGCGCTGTTTCATGGTGGGCGTTTCCCCGGACTATTTTTTTACCAGTTGTTGGTCTATGTCTTGCAAGTCGGCTTCATTAATCATGCCGCTGGCAGTTTTTAAGCGAATGATATTCACTAAGTAGGTATAGCGTGCCTGTAATAAATCGCGTTTGGCACTGTAGTATTGTTGCCTCGCATTGAGTAGGTCTACGCTGGTGCGTATGCCGACTTCGTAACCCGTTTGGGTGGCGTCGAGCTGGCTCTGGCTACTTTGCAGCGATTGTTCGAAGGCCTTGATTTGTGCCATGCTACTGCTGAGGCCAAGATAGGCGCGCTGGGTTTCCAGCGTGGTTTGGCGGCGAATATTTTCCAGTTCATCCTGCGCTTGTTGTTTTTGGTAGGCAGCTTGCCTGATCCGAGACTCGACCGCACCGCCTTGGTAGAGCGGCAGGCTGACTTCGACACCGATAACGGCATTTTGCAGATCCGTGCCAAATCGGTTTTGGCTGCCGTTGTAATGGCTATCTGTGTAGCTCGCCACCGCATCTAAGGTCGGATAATGCCCCGACTGTGCGATTGCAATATTGCGTTCGTTGATTTCAACTTGTGCTGCTTGTATCTGCAGGGTGAGGTTGCTGGCCGCGGTCACATCTTGCCAGTCTTGCATGGGCTTTAACGCAGGCAGAATTTGCAGGTCTTCGCGCACTTGTGCGAGCGTGTCTGCTTGCTTACCAATAATGGCTTGCAGGCTATGATTTGCGACGGCTTGCTCGTTTTGTGCGGCGATTTCCTGCGCGAGCAGCAGGTCATACCGGGCCTGTGCTTCACGCACATCTGTGATGGTGCTAATGCCCGCATCAAAGCTGACGTTGGCTTGCTGCAACTGCGCATGAATGGCTTGTTTTTGAGCGCCGAGCAATGCCAAGCGATCCTGCGCCTGCAAAACCTCAAAGTACGCTTGCGTGGTGCGTAGCATGAGTTGCTGTTGCGTGAGGTGCAGTTGTTTATCCGCGATGCTGACCTGCACTTTGCTTAGATCAATGCGCTCCAGATTTTCTTTGCGATAAATAGGCTGGCGCGCCTCCAGTCTCGCGGCATAACCTTCAAAGGCATTGGCGCCAGCTGGCAACGGTACATTTTTGGTATTGTATTTGAGGTCGGTGTGGTTCGCGTTGGCGCTAGCATTTAGCGCAAGGCTGGGGCGATAACCGGCCTTGGCTTGCTCAATCAGCTCTTCTGCCGCCAGATTGCCATGACCCGCAGCCGCCAGTTGCGGGTCGTTTTGTTTTGCTTGCATATAAATATCGAGCAAGCTTTGCGGCGCTGCAATGGCTGCTGATGCGAGCCAAAGGCTACTCAGCAGCAGAGCCCAACGCGAGGTGATCGATCTCAGCATGGGCAAGTGTCGCTTAAAATGTAAATGCCTGCGCTTGCGGTGCATATTGCATTTCTGCCAGGCTGGTTTCAAACAGCACATCTTGTTTATAGCTATGCTCAGCCAGACGTTGAATCAAGGTGGCTTGCATGACTGGTGCCTGCCCCAGTACGATTAGCATTCGACCACCGATACTCAGTTGATAGCGCACGCCTTCAGGCTCGACCGGGCTGGATGCCGCAAACACAATGACGTCGTAGGGCGATTGTGAGGCAAAGCCATCGTGGCCGTCGGCTTCGATCACTTGTACATTCTGAATGCCGTGAGCGGCCAACGCTGCGGTTGCTTGCACGCACAATGCAGGGAAAATCTCGAGCGCGGTGACTTGTGCACAGTGCTGCGCCATTAAAGCGGCCAGATAGCCACTGCCGGCACCAATCAGCAAGGCTTTGTCGGTGGGTTGCAACTGCACGGCTTGTAAAAAGCGGCCTTCAATTTTAGGGCTCAACATTTGTTGTCCCTCTGCTAACGGAATTTCAATATCAGCAAACGCCAATCCACGGTAAGCCTCAGGGACAAAGTCTTCACGTGGCATATTGTTTAGGGTGGCGAGCACTTGCGGGTCCAACACCTCCCAGGTGCGGATCTGTTGCTCAATCATGTTAAAACGTGCGGTTGCCTGATCTGTCATGTCTTGAATCCCAATATGCGTTGATAAGTATGCCGTATTATAGTTTATTGCGTCGTGATTGCATGGCTCTGGTGGTGAATCCTGCCCAGAAAGTATAGAGTGCCGGCACAAACAAAATAGTGAGCACTGTGGCGGCGGCCAGCCCGCCCATAATCGCCACTGCCATCGGCCCAAAAAACACGCTGCGCGTGAGCGGTATCATCGCCAAAATGGCCGCGGCAGCAGTCAGCACGATTGGGCGAAAGCGACGCACGGTTGAGTGCACGACGGCCTCCTCCAATGAGGCCCCTTCGGCAATATCCTGCTTAATCTGGTCGACCAGGATCACAGAGTTGCGCATGATCATGCCCGAGAGCGCAATGCTGCCTAACATGGCGACAAAGCCAAACGGCATATTAAACAGCAGCAACGCAAAGGTAATACCGATCATGCCGAGTGGGGCAGTCAGCACCACCAGCAGCACGTTTGAAATACTGCGCAGTTGCAACATCAACAAAGTAAACACCGCGGCAAAAAACAGCGGAACCCCTTTCGCCACTGATTTGGCGCCTTTAGCGGCCTCTTCAATCGCGCCACCGGTTTCCACCGTGACCCCACGCGGTAAGTGTTGCAAAATGGGCGTGATCGCTTGTTGCACTTGGGCGGACACGACAGGCGCTTGCATGTTGCCACGTAAATGCGCGCGTACCGTGAGGGACGGCACGCGATTGCGCCGCCAGATCACGCCTTCTTCAAAGCCGTGGTAAATATTGGCAATTTGCGCCAGGGGTACACGTTCTCCACGCTGGCTCAATACGGTCAGTTGCGCCAGCGCAGAGAGCTCCGCGTGCGCCTCACTTGGGCTGCGCATCACTAGGTCTATGCGCTCGTTACCTTCTCTAAACTCACTGACCACTTGCTCAAAATATTGCGTGTTTAACAGTTGCGCAATGTCGGGTGAGTTGACACCGAGTAAGCGGGCTTTGTGTTGGTCGATATCAATATGCACGACTTTACTTGGCTCCTCCCAACCCAATTGCACGTTGCGCAAATGTGGGTTGGCCTGCATGGTCTCTGCAATCTGATGCGCGACGCTTCTAATCGCCTGTAAATCTTGCCCGTCTACCCTGAACTGCACGGGAAACCCGACCGGTGGTCCATTCTCTAGTCGCAACACAGATGCGCGCAGTTGTGGAAAATCGTGCTCAAATAAGATGAGTAGGTCGTTACGTAGGGCTTCGCGCTGGGCGAGGCTATTGGTTAATATAACCAGCTGACCAAAGGCACGGTGCGGGAGTTGCACATCCAGTGGCAAGTAGTATCGTGGCGCACCTGAGCCAATGTACGCCACCACATTTTGCAATTTGCCATGCTTTTGTTGCCAACCTTGCAGCCACGCTTCAAGCTGACGCACGGCCGCATCGGTCGCCTGATCGCTGGCGTTTTCAGCCAAGCGTAAGTCCACGACAATCTCTTGTCGGGTCGAGTCAGGGAAAAACTGTTGTTGCACTTTGCTAAAGCTGAGCATCGCCAGCGCAAACAGCACAAGGGTGGCCAAGATCACCATGCCTTTGTGACGCACGCACCAATCAACCACCCGGTTTAAGCGCAGATAAAATGGCGTTTGGTAGAGCGCAGCCTGCGGGTGAGTGCTTGCTTCGGTCGCATGCGCGCTGGGTTTAGGTAATAAGTGATACCCTAAAAATGGAACCACAATGACGGCGGCAATCCACGACAAGCTGAGCGCGATGGCAGACACCTGAAAGATGGAGCGCGTGTATTCGCCAGTGGAGGAGACGGCCGTGGCAATTGGCAAAAATCCAGCGACAGTCACCAAGGTGCCGGTGAGCATTGGCATGGCGGTTGACGTGTAGGCAAACGAAGCGGCTTGCATCCGATCCCAACCTTGCTCCATTTTTGCGGCCATCATTTCAACCGCGATAATGGCATCATCGACCAACAGGCCCAGTGCCAGAATCAAAGCCCCCAATGAAATTTTGTGTAGGCCAATATCCAGCCAATCCATGACCAAAAACGTCCCTGCCAACACAATCGGAATCGCGACGGCCACTACAATGCCAGTGCGCCAGCCGAGTGACAACAGGCTCACTGCCAGCACGATAATCAATGCTTCAGTGAGTGAGCGCACAAAATCATGCACGGAATGCTGCACGATCTCTGGTTGTGAGGTCACTAATTGCAATTGCACCCCAATCGGCAACTGCTGTTGTGCGCTGCTGATGGTCTGTTGCATGGCCTTGCCCAAGGCAATCACATCACCGCCCTGTTGCATGCTGACCCCGATTAATAAGGTAGGTGTGCCGTTAAAGCGAATACGCTGCGCAGGCGGTTGAGCGTATCCACGTTTAATGGTGGCGATCTCGCCCAAGGTCAGGTTTTGATTGCCTGCACGAATAGGCAATTGCTGTAAATCCTCTAGCGTTTGTAAGCGACCACTTACATCAAGCCTGACTCTTTCAGGGCCTGCATCGAAAGTGCCAGCCCCAATGACTTTGTTTTGTTGCTGCAATAACTGCGCCAATTGCGCAGGGGTGATACCCAGTGAGGTCAGTTTTTGGTTGGAGATTTCGATGATGATTTTTTGTGGCTGCTCACCAAAGAGGTCAACTTTTTCTACATCGGCTAGCTTGAGCAGGCGAGCACGAACCCACTCGGCTTGTCGTTTCAATTGCTGCGGATTCATGCCATCTGCGGTGATGGCATACAGGCTGCCATACACATCACTAAATTCATCGTTAAAGGTGAGGCTCTGCAAATCGCTGGGGAAGGTATGCCGAATATCACCAATCTTTTTGCGTACTTGGTACCACAACTCAGGAATTTTCTCTGAGAACGTATTATCGCGGATGACGATAAACACCACAGATTCCCCCGGCCGAGAGTAGCTACTGGTGTAGTCGATAGACGGGATTTCCTGTAGTTTTTTCTCAATCTTGTCAGTAATTTGCTGTTCAACTTCTTGCGCGGATGCACCGGGCCAACTGCTGCGTATCAGCATGACTTTAAAGGTAAACGGTGGGTCTTCCGATTGGCCGAGGTGGGTATAGGCGAAAATACCGCCCACCAGGGTCAATAGAATGAAATACAACACCAGTGCCTGATTTTTCAGCGCCCAGGTCGACAGATTAAAATGCGACAACGTCGACTGCTCGGTAGGGTCTGGGGCATGCATCAGCGTAATACCTCTGGGCTGGGCTGAATGGCTTGCACTGGCATGCCTTCGGTCAACGCGTGTACGCCGATGGTGGCAATGGTTTCGCCAGGCTGCAAACCGCTGGTAATCTCGACCCCCTGTTCACTCAATGGCCCGATGGTCACGGTGCGCGCATGCGCTTGTTGTTTTGCGTCAATCACCCATACACCCGCCTTGTCGCCGTGGCGCGTCACTGCAGTCATCGGAACAATCAACCTTTGCGTGGCATCGGTCGCTTTCAAGCGCACCTCGGCAGTCATGCCTGGTTTAATCAGCGGATCGGTCGATAGCAGTTGAATACGCAGATCAAACGCATGGGTTTGGCTATTGGCGGCCGGGGCGATTTCTCGGATACGGCCTTCAAAAGTCTGCGCCACTTCATTCAATGTAATAGTCGCGCTGTCGCCTACATGAAGGTTACCGATGCGTGCTTCAGGCACTGCAATCAAAATCTCCAGCGTTTTTAAATCATAGATTTGTGCGATGGTTTGTCCCGCCGCCACCACTTGTCCGGGTTCCGCCTGAATCATTCCTATTACGCCAGCGCGGTCGGCCAGTAGTTGCGTGTAAGCCGTTTGGTGTTGGCTGATCGCCGCTTGTGATTGGGTTTGTGCCAAGCGTGCTTGGGCCGTTTTGACTTGCGTTTCGTAGCTATCCAGTGCCGATTTTGAAATAAATCTTTGGCTATATAACTGCTCACGACGCGCCAGTTCTGACTGAGCCAGTGTTAGGTTTGCTTGTGCTGTTTGTACTTCAGCGCCTGCTGCCAGCGCATTCAGACGGGTGTCATTCGGGTCTAGCTGCGCGATGCGCTGGCCTTTTTTGACCAAGTCGCCAACATTGACCGCGCGCGAAATAATTTTCCCCGCGATGCGGAATCCAATGCTGGACTCATAGCGCGACTTCACCTCGCCGGTGTAGCTTGGGGAGGCATTGGCCTGTGTTGTGCCGACCGACATCACCCATACCGGACGCGGCGCGGCGACTTCTTCAGGGGGCTGTTGGCAAGCACTCAGTAAGCAAAGGGATAAGCTGCCCAAGGCGCGTAAAAGATTATTCATATTCAGGTGCTTTCATCAGTCCGCCCATGCACATCTTTACCATCGCCTGCGTACGCGCTTCCAGCGGTCGCCAATCAATCCACGCGTCATCGGCGAGGTTGATTTCAAGCGCACACAAGCCATGCATCGCGGCCCAAACGGTCTGTGCAATGAGGACAGGATCAGTCAGGGAGGGTTTGAACACGCCTGCATGCCAAGCGCTGGTCACGACGCCAATCAGTTGTGAATAAGCATCTTGCTCCGGATTATGCTGCTCGATGCTAGAAAAAGCCGGATCGCAGGGGGGATGTTGGGTCATAAACATCATGCGGTAATGGTTGGGATTAGCGAGCGCGAACTGCACGTAATGCTGTCCAAACTGTAAAAATCTTTGCAGAGGGTCGCTGATATCGAGTGTGGATTTCAAGGCTTGCGCCAGTTTCATCACATCTGCATCGACCACGGCTCTAATCAGTTGCTCTTTATCACCGAAATAGTGATAAAGGCTGGTGGCTGAATACCCCACCTGTTGCGCCACTGCGCGCATGGTCACTGCGTCGACGCCCTGATGAATAAACAGCGCTCTGGCCGCATCCAAAATGGCGGTGCGTATGGCGTGTTTTTCACTGTCAGTTTTGATTTTGGGTGGCATCGCGTCAGGCGCATTTTTAAATATAACAACGTTAAATTAACATCGTTATTTTTAAATGTCAAATCGTTCTGGCATTTTTTTAGCGAATGGTGCAGAGTAACATATGTGATACACCGGCGTTTGCGTTGGCCGGTTGCACCATGGTGAATGCGACAGCAAGCCATTGATAGCGATGCGCTTGAACGCGATCATGTGTGGGGTCAGAGGCGCGCACGAACACGTCTAATAACGATCAGGAGGCTTCAGTATGAATGTCAGACAACGTTGGGTGAGTTTTCTCGGGCGGGTATTGTTGTCGCTCATTTTTATCATCAGTGGCATCACCAAGGTCATGGACCCGGCCGGCACCATTGCCTATATTGAAAGCGCACACCTGCCCATGCCCACCTTGGCCTATGTGGTGGCGCTGTTTGTTGAGCTGGGTCTTGGCCTCGCATTATTGGTCGGTTATCGGTCGCAATTGGCCGCCGCCGGCATTGCGCTATTCACGTTTGTGACTGCGCTGATGTTTCATAGCAATATGGCCGATCCGGTGCAGGTCATCATGTTTCTCAAAAACACGACGATCATCGGTGGTTTGCTGGTGGTGATTGCGTTTGGGCCGGGCGGTTATAGTGTGGATGGCCCGCAACCGATGGCGCAACCGGAGTAGGCGGTGGCAGGCTTCGCTTTGATCATGTGGCGTTGCTTGCTTGAAACCATGCCTGTAAATGCGCGATGAGGGCGAGTGTGTTAGAAGACACTTGTTTATGATAGGGATACATCGCATAAATGCCGGCCTGCTCGATGCGATACGCAGTGAGGACTTCAACCAGTTTGCCGCTTTGCAGGTCGTCCAACACATAAAAAGCCGGCAAACCGGTGATGCCGAGGCCTGCCACAGCTGCATCACGCAACACTTCGCCATGATTAGATTTTAGGCGCGCCTGAATCGGAATACGAAAAATTTGGTCGTGCGATCTAAACAGCCATTCGCTGGCACGATGGGTCAAGCAGGCGTGTGTCGTTAGGGCTTGTGGCGAGCTTGGCGTGCCGAATCGCTGTTGATAATCTGGGCTGCAGCAATAGCGCATGGCGGCGTCTTCGAGTTTGCGCGCCACCATGCCTTCTTCAGGCTGGTCAGTGACGCGGATGACCATATCATAACCTTCACTAATCATATCGACATGACGGTTATCCGCATCCAGCCAAATCTCAACCAACGGATGGGCTTGCATAAAGGCAATCAGCGCCGGTGCAAGCCTCAGGTTGGCATAAGACAATGGCACCGATATCTTCAGTAGTCCGCGTAGTTCGTCTGAACGATTGCTGATTTCTAACTCGGCATCACGGATGGCTTGTAATATCTGTTGCGCTCGTTGAAAAAACACTTTGCCAGTTTCTGTGGCGGATAATTTGCGTGTGGTGCGCAATAATAGGCGTGCGCCAACCCGAGCTTCCAGGGCAATAATACGTCGGCTGACCAGCTGCTTGGAAATACCCAGCGTGCGCGCGGCGTTGGTGAAATTGCCGTGTTTGACGACTTCCACAAAAAATTGCATTTCTTCGATTGAGGCCATGCTATTGTCAACCCATGTGAGACAGTTTTACCAATAATAGTGGGATTATCAACTATTTATTTGTAGCATACAATGTAATGGTCAGCTGAAACCGAGCTGATATTTATAGCAGTGTGCGATGTTTTACCCATGTGATTCATCGCGCCCAAACCCATTAAGGAGCCCAACATGAACACAGTCCAATCCGCCGCAAGTGTGGCCGCGCGTATTTTGTTATCACATATTTTTATTATCAGTGGCTTGAGTAAAGTCGCGAACCCTGCGGGCACTATTGCCTATATTCAAAGTGTTGGCGCACCGCTGCCTGAAGTGGCTTATGCCATCGCTTTGTTTGTCGAATTAGTGTTGGGTGTGGCTTTGTTGCTCGGCTATCAAGCCCGTCTGGCTGCGGCTGGCATTGCGTTGTTTACGATTGCCGCTGCCTTTATGTTTCATTTCAATATGGCGGATCAGATGCAACAAATCATGTTCTTAAAGAACCTGACGATTGTGGGTGGCTTATTGATGGTGGTTGCGTTTGGGGCCGGCGCTTACAGTCTGGATAACCGTCGTCGCTAAGCCTCGCGGCGTATTGTTGTCATGAGCACTTTATTTGTTTCACATGGTGCGCCGATGCTGGCGCTGACGCCCGGGCTTACCGGCCAGATGCTGGCTGGCATCGCCAGCCGCATTCCACGGCCACCTGCCATTTTGGTCGTGTCTGCACACTGGGATACGCGCTTGCCTACCGTAAGCCTCGCACGACAACCTGAAACGATTCATGATTTTGCTGGGTTTCCGCCGGCGCTGTATGACATGCAATATCCCGCACCGGGCGCGCCGGCACTGGCTGAGCAAGTTGTGGGTCTGTTGACGGCGCAAGGGCTGCCGGTGCAAACCAGTGCTCAGCGCGGCTTGGATCATGGGGCCTGGGTGCCTTTGAGGTTGATGTATCCAGATGCCGATATCCCAGTGACCCAGTTGTCGATTCAAAGTCGCAGCTCGCCTCAACAGCAATTCGCGCTCGGGCAGGCATTACAAGCGTTACATGCGCAACAGGTATTGATATTGGCCTCCGGTGCGATCACGCATAACTTGTCAGATTTGTTTACTGGTAATAGGGACGCTGAGCCACTGGAATATGTAGAAGCTTTTGCTGACTGGATGGCTGAACGCATCCAGCAACAGCAATGGCAGAGCCTGCTCAACTATCGGGTTGCCTCTCCATTGGGGGTGCAAGCGCATCCAACTGAGGATCACTTAATGCCCTTGTTTGTGGCGACGGGGAGTGTGCATGATTGGCCGGCAGCGTGCTTGCAGCGGTTCACTCCTGAAAACACCTATGGGATACTCGCCATGGATGCCTACCTTTGGGCCACTTAAATAGCGGCTCTGTTAACGCAAGCCGTATTGATTTAATTTGTTCCAAAGTGAGCGCTCGCTAATTTCTAAAAGCTTGGCTGCCTTGGTTTTATTGCCTTGGCAAGCATCCAATGCTTGTAAAATCAGACGGCGTTCAATCGACTCGGTTGCACGCGGAATAGACAAGTCATTTGCCGCTGACGCGTCTGGACTCAAGGTCTGGCTGGTAGTGACGGGGGTTTGCGAAATATCTGCGGGTAAATGTTGACACTGAATAGTTTGATTGCCCGCCAAAATTGCGGCGCGCTCGAGGATGTTTTCCAGCTCGCGCACATTGCCGGGCCAGCGATAGGCCAGCAAACATTCGCGCGCGGGTGCACTCAGCTGTGTCTGGCGCTTGCTTAAAAAATAGTCCGCCAACAAGCTGACATCGTCACCACGCTCTCGCAAGGGCGGGATTTGTAGTTGGATAACATTCAAGCGGTAATACACGTCTTCACGCAATTTGCCCTCTTTCACCGCCTGTAAAGGGTCGCGGTTAGTGGCGGCCACCACCCGCACATCGAGCGCAATTTGCCGATTGCCCCCTAATTTTTCAACTACGTTCTCTTGCAGCACCCGCAACAACTTTGCTTGCAACTGAATCGGCATTTCAGTGATTTCATCCAAAAATAGCGTGCCGCCATTCGCCAGTTCAAATTTGCCGACGCGCTCTTTTACCGCGCCGGTAAAAGCGCCTTTCTCGTGGCCAAACAATTCGGATTCTAGAATATCCACTGGAATCGCAGCACAGTTCACCGCCACAAATAACGCCGACTTGCGGGGCGATGCGTCATGCAAGGCCTTGGCGACTAACTCTTTACCGGTACCGGTTTCACCGACGATAAACACTGTCGCCCGCTCAGGCGCCACCTGTTGGATCATTTGCTTGAGCGATTGCATCGGCGCGCTGTTGCCGATGAGGCCGTTGCCGCTGGGCTGACTGCTTTCCTTTAAAAACGTATTTTCAAGTTGGATACGGTTGACGGCGAGTGCTTTTGTGATCGCAATTTCAAGCGCTTCGAGTTCGAACGGTCGCAGAATGTAGTCATTGGCGCCTAACTTCATTGCTTCTACCGCGGTGTTGATTTCGCCCTGAGCGGTCACCATGATAAATGGCAGCCGTTCATATTGTTTGCGCAACGCCGCCAACAATTGCAAACCGTTCATGCCTGGCATATGCAGGTCACTGACGACCAGGTCGATCTGTTGTTGTTGAATAAGCGCAAGCGCCTCTTGACCATGGCTCGCAGATAGCGCGCGATAGCCTGCTTGACGCAAACTGATTTCGAGCAGTCTGCGCATATGCGGCTCATCATCAACGGCTAAGATGGTGTATTGCGGGCTGGACATGGTTATGCGGTCGCTAACGGGAGGGATAAGTTAAATTGGGCACCTTGCCATTCGCTAGTGCTATAGCTGATTGTACCATTGTGGGCCTCAATGATTTGCTTGACGACCGCCAACCCCAGCCCAACACCGCCAGCGCGTTGGGTAAAAAAGGCTTCAAATAAATGGCTTTGTTGGTTCGCTGGCACGCCGGGGCCGTTGTCTGCCACGGCAATGTGCGCCTGCTGATCGCGACTGGTCAAGTCGAGAGCGATTTGACCGCCTTCTGGCAAAATTTGGATGGCATTCATCAGCAAGTTGACTAAGACCTGGGTCATTTGGTCTTGGTCTGCCTCAATCATCACCGGCTGCGTGCTCCGCAGTGATAACGTAATCTGTTTATGTTGCGCCTGTTTTTGCAACATCGCCATCACATGTTTTAAATGCGCCTGTAGATCAAGTGGTATTTTGTTAAGCGGTCGCGGGCGAGCCGCATCAATCAAGCTGCTGACCAGTTTGTTTAAACGTTCTGTTTCAGAAATGATAAAGCCAAGCACTTCGCGGCCATCGTCACTCAGTTGTGACTCCCTTAACAGCACATCCGCTGAGGAGCGCATGATACCAAGCGGTGTGCGTACCTCGTGACTCATGGCGGCCGCCATTTCACCCACCACCGCGAGTTTGGCCGCTCGCGTCAGCTGTTGCTCCGATGCGTGCAGATCAGTGGCCATTTGGGTAAACGCCTGATGCAATGATTGCACCTCGGCCGGACCACTGGATGGAGGTGGCAGGCTGCCGGGCTGCCGAAAACGTTGCACGTAGCGGGTGAGCGCCTCCAATGGGCGGCTGATATTTTGAGCCAGTGGTCGGACCAATATCACCGAGCCCACCAGAATCACTCCCAACAAGGCGATAAAAATCAACCCTAGCCGATGCACCGGCGCGACTGCGACATCGTGATCTTTATTGAGATGAATCTGCCAGCCATTGAGCGGCAGTTGGCTGGTGACAACGGCTCTGGCATGTAGGCTGTGTGCTTGGTTTGACCATTGTTTTGATTGGGCGAGTGAGTTGTCTTGATTGTCTACCAACGCTAACTCTGTGCTGTGTTGCGCCGCATGATCGAGTAGTTTCTCTATCACCTGCCAGTTAAAGGTGGCGGTCAATTGCCCCATCGGTTGCAACGTATTTTGAGACATGACTGGCGCAGAAATCATCAGTTGCTGCTGGTCAAGCTGATACACCGTAATCGTTTGCCCATTGTCACGAAAAGACATCCAGATGGGCGGCGTTGCTAAAGATGCACTGATCTTTTCGGGCCGGCTAGAGGCAATAATCCGCCCCTGTAAATCGGTAACGTCGAGACTGACGTATTGCTCTGCGTAACTTCGTCGGGTCTCGGCTAAAAAAATCGACAAGCGTTTGTCGATGTCGCCGATCAGCAGGTCCTGCATAATCGCAAGTTGGCTCCAACTACGCACATTCCGCACTCGTTCATTGATCACGCGATCGACGTGTTCGGCGACCGCCTTGCCTGTTGTTTGCAAGTCATGTTGGATTTCAACCCGGAGAGCCTGTCGCGCTTGGTAAAAGCTCAATAAGCTGACCAACAGCGCAGGCAGCAAGCCCGCAAGCAAAAATGCAATTAAAAGCATTTTGCGAATCGTCAGAGGGGATTGGAATCGCATGAGATATGAGAAAATAGGGATTAAATAGTTTTTGCCGAAATGATCATTATGGGTCAATTATGTTAAGCACGTTCATCAGGGTCACGCTCAGTGTAATCAGCCTGTGTGTGCTATGCAAGTCGGTGATGGCTGACGAGGTTGATCCTTTCTGGCAGGGCTTTCATGTGGGCGGTTACAGCAGTATCGATGCCCGTTTGCCACGTACTGAAACCGCCACACTTAAGCTGAATGAAGTCAGCATGATTGTGACCTGGGATAAAGGTACCCGTCTCAAGTTTTTTAGCGAGCTTGAGCTCGAAAATCCAATGGTTTATGACCACCATGATGGATTCAACACCAAGCAGAGTTATGTCGATCTTGAGCGCTTCTATTTTGACTATAACCTCAACGAAAAAACCAATATTCGCTTGGGTCGATTTTTAACTCCTGTTGGCCGCTGGAACCAGCTTCATGCACCGCCGCTAGTATGGACAGCCAGCCGTCCCTTAGTCACTTCTCGCTTGTTTCCCTCTGGCCTCAATGGGGCGATGTTGTTTGGCAGTTTGCCGATAAAACACATGGACATGGAGTATCAGATCTATGCTGAAGCCTTGAAGGACCAGCATCAAGATGGCGATGAAATTATTCATCGCCAAGTCAAAGGTGCGCGGCTCGCGTTCAATAACATTCTGGGTTTGAGCAGCAACAATGCGGGACTCAATACCCTGGGTCTGAACGTCATGAGTTATCAAAAGGATTTCAGTGGCTCATCTACCTATCATTTGTATGGGCTGGATTTTTTACTGGAACTCAATCGCTGGGAGTTTAGTGGCGAAGTGTATGAGCGCAAAACCTCTGGCGGTGGCGATGGCGGCAGTGGGGCGTATCTGCAAGGTGCTTATGCCTTAGGCCATGAGTGGTATTCGATTGTGCGGCTAGAGACCCTGCATGAAGTCGATCGCAAAAATGCAGATCGCTGGGTGCTGGGGATGACCAAGCGCGTCAAACCAAACCAGCTACTCAAGTTTGAATTTATTGGCGGCAGTGGTGAGTATGAGGATGTGCCGCGCGGATTTGTGACCTCTTTTGCGGTGATGTTCTAATGTCCGCGCGCTACACGAGTCTTTACCGACGCTGGATAGTCTGTGCTTGTCTGCTCAGCCTGCTGGCTGTCAATGCCGCCCTGGCGGTTGAAGATAACCGTATTATTGCCATCATTGTGCCAGCGCAGGCAGGGCTCGCGCCGGAAGTGCATGCGGATGAGCTGGGCCTGATTTTTTGGCGTAAAAAACTGTATGCCGCCCATGGTCAGGCCTTACACCCGGTCAATCTGCACAGCGAGCATGTCTTACGTTTGAAATTTTCGCAGCAAGTATTACACAGCACGCCGCGGTCACAAGTGAGTTACTGGAACGGCCAGTATTTTCATGGGGTACAGCCTCCTTATACCGTGCAATCCGAAGAGGCGATGATCCGCTATGTGGCCGAAACGGATGGGGCGATCGGTTACATCGATGCTTGTCATGTGGATGAACGCATCAAACCCTTATTCTGGTTGACCCCTAGCAAGCTGACTGCCGAGCCGCCCGCCTTACGTTGCGACAATAGCAATTAGCGTGCTTATTTGGCGGGCAACAAATGTTTGGCTTGTTCTTCGATCAACTCTCTATTTTGCGCCAACCAGCCAAATTCGGCATGGCAGACCTCAGACTTAAGCTCATAGGCGGTCAACAAGGTGCAAAACACATCATCATGGCTTAAGGGATAATTCTCATAGGGTTTTACCTGAGGCAGTTGGTAATCAAAGTGCTGACCTAGCCATAAAATCGCTGGCACATGGGTTTGCTCTTGAGGCGCCATCATATAGGGGGCGGCATGGAGATAAATGCCATGCTCACCCAATGACTCGCCGTGGTCAGACACATATAACATTGCAGTTTCACGCTTGTTGTCATATTTTTTCAAAAACTGAATCACCTCAGACAAAAAATAGTCGGTGTACAAAATGGCATTGTCGTACGAATTGTCGATTTCTTGCTGCGAGCATTCTGACAGGCGCCCGGTCTTGCAAATGGGCGTAAATTGCTTGAACTGGTCAGGGTAGCGGCGGTAATACTCAGGCCCATGATTGCCCATCTGGTGGAGCACAATCAGGATGTCATGGTCTTTGTTTTCTGCCACAAATTTATCAAGACCGCTCAGCATGCCGATGTCCCGGCACTCGTTGTCATCGCAGACCGGATTGTGCGCGGGTGATTTAAAGTCCTCATAAGGCACGCGCAAGGCCACCCCTTTGGAGTCAGAATTATTATCTCGCCACAACACTTTGACCCCTTCACGGCTCAGTACATCAAGCGCGTTTTCCGTGTGCAGGGCGGTTTCCTCATCGTATTGCTTGCGGCTCAGCATCGAAAACATGCAAGGGACTGACACCCCAGTGGAGGTGCCGCATGACGTGACGCTCTTAAAGCTCACAACAGCCTCTTTACTGAGTCTTGGATTGGTTGGCCGTTGATAGCCATTGAGTGAAAAACGATCAAACCGTGCTGTTTCACCCACCACCATAATGATGAGCTCATGGTGTTGATCTGTCTCGACGTTGCGGGTATCTAAGGCCGTTTTTTTCAAGCCAGTGATGTGGTGGGTAAACAGTTTTTGCGCGCCCCATTTAATCAGCGAGTAATGAAAGAACGTCGGATTGGCGTACATGCGCACCATTTTATGTTCGCGGATAAACGTTGCGTAATCTGCGCTGAACGGCAGAATCACCAGAATCATGCCCAATACCAACAAGGCAATCTGTTTGAGTCGGATGGCAATGCTATCCCGCTTAAAAAAGCGGGCAGGTGTTTTTTTGATCAGCAGGAAGGCTGGGACCACACCCAATAAAAGCATTTTGATTAAAAAGCCCCATGACAACAGGCCCAATACCTCTTGTTTATCGGTGTTGGCCGCATTATCCAGCATGACGTGGTCGATAATCACGCCGAACTCATCCATATAGTAGGCCGCCCAAGCCGCAGAGAGCACGATGATGGCGAGTACCCAGCGCGCTGATTTGCCATGGTTTAACAGCATCAGCCATAGGGTGATGCTAAACGTAAAAAACAGGCTGATGCTGATAATAAAACCAGCATTGTGCACATTGAGCGGATACAGATTGAGCAAATGTTCAAATAAGGCGTGATTGCCCGTGAGCATTAACCATAGACTCACCCCCCATATCAGGCAGATCTGGGGACTAAACAGGCTGCGAATCAATCGCGTCAGCGTAACAAAAATCTTCATGAAATACGACTTTTCGAAAAAGTAACCACCATCAATAACCAACCACACATTAACCAAAGTGAAGTCAGCGTATGCGATAAAAAATGCGCGCCACGGATTTGCTGCGCCCATCCAAGGATGAATCCGACCGCCAGTCCGGCAATGCCCACCAGCAGTGCTTTGCGCGGTGCGTGTGGTAAAAATAACAGGCTTAACGCAGCCAGCCAGACACCACTGGTCGTATGCCCAGCTGGGAAACAATGACCGGCTTGCATCGCTGGATGCGCGCTGAAGGTTGCAACCCAACTGGCGTCGCCGCCATAACGTGCGATATCCCATGGGCATGCATGCGGCATTTGATGTTTGAGGCAAGAAATCACCACCGCATTGAACAACGCTAGGATCACGATCCAGCGTAATTTGTAACGGGTTGCCTTAGAGAGGCGGTCGCCCCAAGCGCCTGCCGGCAACCATGCCAGCCACACCAACCCGAGCCAGACGATGGTCAGCAAGTGTTTGGCATAGGTGTGCATGACGGTTTCATAAAAAAACGCATGTTTGAGTGGAAAGCGGTGTTGGCTGAAGTCAAACTGCTGATCGGCTAACCACAAATCGATGTGCGTTGCGTTAGCCAGCCAGACGATGCCGCCCGCCGCTAAAATCCACAACAGCCAAAGTATGCGGATCGTCGGCGTGGGTATCCAGTGGGGTTGCATGGGGGCATTATTTAATCGCTCGGTTGAAACCATGGTTTGTTTTTAATGACTTTGTTTAAACGACACTGCACGAGATTTTCGGCGGGGCCAATGCTTAAAAGTTACACAATTTAAAATCCGTAGCTAATATGCAAGTGTCGTGCCATATTCAATAAAGGCTAAGGAATTGAGTTAATTAATTGATTTAAATGGAAAATTTTTAAAGTTTCTGTCTGACCCTGAGCTATTTGTATAAGATGTCTGCAAAAAATGCAGTGTTGCGCGCGTTTGTTGCTGAGCCACTCTGCAATATTTGCATAGTAGTGCGCCGTGATATTGTGCTAACTGTATGATTAATATATGTAATTTATATTGGCATGCAGATTGCAACAGAAATGCCATGATGGTTGTCGAAAGCCTTAGCATGTTGCATACAGAATCCAATACACCGTTTTATCAAGCCGCCTCTGCGTATGAGTTGAGACCCTTTGCGCAGGCGAAGCGTTATCAAGTCAACGAGATCACTGGTCACCTGGTGGAACGGGGCGCGCCTTGCCGGCAAGAGGTAGAGGCGTTTATTGCCGCAATTTTCAAGCAAGTGTATGGCGCAGAAGTGAACCACTTTATGCCGCAGTTGGTGGCCTTGCGGGATGCCAGCGGTGTGTTAATGGCAGCGTTTGGCCTGCGCAATGCGGCACAAGAGCCTCTGTTTCTTGAGCAATATCTAGACGAGCCGATTGAGCAGTTGATGTCACGCCAACTCGACAGAGAGATAAAGCGTGAAGAAATTACCTGCATTGGCAATCTGGCGGTCGCTAATCCACGGAATGCGGGTGTGCTGATTGCACATGTGATTCAGCATAGCTTGAGCATGAATTTGCCTTGGGGCGTGGCGACCGCGCATCACAGTTTGCAAAATGGGCTGATTAAAGGTGGTGTCGATTTGTTTCCGCTGGCCGTCGCCGATGCGCAGCGATTAACGATGGAAGAGCGTGCGAAGTGGGGGAGTTATTACAAGCATACCCCGCAAATTGTCGCTATTCGTGGCGTGGCAGTCCCTTGATTAAGGTCAGCCATACATGATACTGCAAGCGATACGGACGCACGCGGCGCAAACCCCCGCCAAGCCCGCACTTGAAGGGACTGATGCCCAATTGAGCTACCATGCACTGGTGGCGGAGATTGATCGACTGTCGGCAGATTTAGTCGCGTTGACCCCCCAGGCCACGGTGGCGTTAGCCCTAGATAATGGTCCTGCTTGGGTGGTGCTGGATTTAGCGCTGCTGTCTGCTGGCTGGACTAATGTGCCTGTACCGGCCTTCTTTTCGGCCAGCCAAAAGCAACATGCGATCGCCGATGCCGGGGTGAGTTTTGTGCTCACGGAGGCGCCAGAATACTGGCAGCAATGGTATGCCGACAGTGTGCAGTTGGCATCCTGGCAAGTTGCTGGCCAAACTATCCAGCTGATACAGTTGAATTCGCATCATCGCGCCACCGATGTGCAGAAAATTACCTATACCTCAGGCACCACTGGCGCCCCCAAAGGTGTTTGCTTGACCACACATGCCATGTGGCAAGTCGCAAACTCCATTGCAACATGGATTGTGCCCAACGATGCTGACCGACATTTTTGTGTTTTGCCTCTGGCCACGTTGCTCGAAAACGTGGCGGGTGTTTACGCAAGTCTGATTTCTGGCGCAACTGTCGTGGTCTACCCGAGCCAAATGGTGGGCTTTAGCGGCAGCCAATTTGATATCCAGCGACTCTATCAGGGCTTACAAAGCAGTGAGGCGACCACCGCCATTTTGATTCCTGAGTTATTGCGTGCGCTGGTGGCTTGTCTCGATGCCGGGCAGGGAGCACTGCCGCATTTGCGCTTCGTCGCGGTGGGGGGTGCCAAAGTGAGTCCTGGGTTAATCACACAAGCACATGCGTTGGGTTTGCCCGTGTATGAAGGTTACGGCTTGTCTGAGTGCGCGTCGGTGGTTACCTTGAACACGCCACAATCTCACAAACCGGGTAGCATAGGCAAACCTTTGCCGCATGTGCAGTTGCGGGTAGACCATACCGGTGAGCTTTGGGTCAAAGGCGCGCTGTACGAAGGTTACACGCAGGGTGCCGCGGACATTGCAGCACCTGTGCTAGATGCACAAGGCTTTCTAGCCACTGGCGATTTGGCTTATCAGGATGCAGACGGGGATTGGTACCTTTCAGGGCGCAAAAAAAATATGTTTATCACCTCATTTGGGCGCAATGTATCCCCGGAGTGGGTAGAGAGTACCTTGGTACACGAGGCCGGGTTATCCCAAGCCTGTGTGTTTGGAGAAGCGCGGCCGTTTAATGTGGCGATTGTGGTGCCGCAGCCGCAGGTCAGTGTTGAGCAAGTGGCTCAAGCCATTGCAAAAGTCAATTTGCATCTGCCGGATTACGCACAAGTGGGGGACGTGGTGTTTACCCAGCAGCCATTTAGCCCGCATAACGGACAACTTACGGCCAATGGCCGCTTAAAACGCGAAGTGATTGCTGAGGCCTATGCTTCAGAAATCCACGCGATCTATGAAGGAATATCATGACTTTTTACCAGCAATTACTGCGCGCCACTGAACAGGAGCGCAATGCGTTAATGGCCTTACCTCTGATCGTACAAGGCGCGCAGGGCAACATCACACTCGATACCTATCGTGCTTTTTTGACGCAAGCATACCATCACGTTAAGCATACCACGCCGTTGTTGATGGCCTGTGGTGGTCGGTTGTCTGGCGAGTATGAGTGGTTACGTACCGCCATCGGCGAATATATCGAAGAAGAGATGGGGCATCAGGAGTGGGTACTCAACGACATTGCGGCTTGCGGGGGCGATAAAGAGGCTGTGCGTCAGAGCGCCACGCTGGCCCATGCGGCCTGTCATGAAACCGAAGTGATGGTGGCGTATGCTTATGACATGATCCATCGGGTCAACCCGTTAGGATTTTTTGGCATGGTGCTGGTACTTGAAGGCACGAGCACGGCCGTCGCGACTCAAGCCGGCCAAAAAATCATGCAATCACTTAACTTGCCAAAAAAAGCCTTTAGCTATTTGTTCTCGCATGGTTCGCTCGATCTCAGTCATGTGACGTTTTATGAAGGCCTCATGAATCAGGTGACTAAACCGTCAGATCAACAAATGATTATCCATGCGGCAAAACGTTTTTATCGTTTGTATGGGGATATTTTCAAATACGTCGCAGCACTGGCGACATCAAGCAACACGCCAGTCGCGGTTGTCGAGGAGTAAGCCATGGAACTGAATCATTTACATGTGGTGCTGACGGGTGCAACGGGCGGCTTAGGGTCCACCTTGGCACTCGCCTTGGCGGCGAAAGGGGCTGTCGTCGGCTTGGTCGGCCGCGATCCAGTCAAGTTGCACGCCTTGCAGAAAAGGATTGCCGCTAACGGTGGTCAGTCGCATATCATTGTTACGGATCTGGCACAGACCAATATGGCCGCACAGGTGCTTAAACAGAGCTTGCGCGAGATGGGGCATGTTGATTTGTTAATTAACAATGCGGGCATGATTGAATTTACAGAATTTGCCCATCAAACCGAAGCCAGCATCGATAACATTGTGCATACCAATGTCACGGCGACCTTGGTGTTAAGCCGCGAATTTGTGGCGTACTTTTTGCAGCGCGGCCATGGGCATCTAGCGTTTGTTGGCTCTATTTTTGGCTCATTGGGTTTTCCGCACTTTGCAACCTATTGTGCCAGTAAATTTGCCGTACATGGCTTTAGCCAAGCCTTGCGTCGTGAGTTGATCGATAGCAATATTGGGGTCACCTATATTGCACCAAGAGCCATTGCGACGCCAATGAACGATGATCGGACCAATGCAATGTGGCAAGCCGCCGGTCAAGCCGTCGATAGTCCGCAAGTCGTGACAGATAAAATATTGCAGGCCTTGATCAACAACCAGCAGGAAGTTTTTATCGGTCAGCCACAAAGTTTTTTCGCTTGGTTAAACGGCTTGGCGCCACGGCTGGTGAATATCGGTTTAAAACAACAAACGCGTCTGGCGAAAAAGTTTTTGTAGCGGCGGGTGCGCTTATTCCCACTCCAGTTGTGGATAAATCACATTCACATTGCGTCGATTGGCGATGTCAAACAGTTGCCATTGATCGCGTTCAGCGGCAGCAGCGCTATCCATGGTTTGTTCCATGCTGATGCCCTTTTTAAGGCTATAGCGCACATCCGCTAACAACGCATTTAAGTACCTGAGTGCGTTGCCGATGATGGCTTTTTGGTCTGTGCTTTCTAAGCCATGTCCGGGCACAATGCGCGTATATGTCGTTTGATTCATGTGCTCCAACACGGCAATCAGACCTTTAATGTCGCCCTCTACAACCGGCGTGCGTTGCGCGAATAGCAAATCCCCCGCAAATAAGGTATTTGTTTGAGTGTCCAGCACCGTGAGGTCCGTGTGTGTATGCGCCACGGTTTGCGCTTGCAATTGCAAAATGCGATTCCCCAGATCGAGTGTGATCTGCGCATGCACGGGGGTGTCAGGGGTGACGGTGCTGCTGACTTTGCCGGCCTCACCTAGCAAGCGGGTATTGAGTTTTTCATATTGCTCTTTGCGTAACAGCATGGTGTTGGCCAGTTTTTCATGGCCCACAAAATGCGTGCTGCCATTTTGAAAAGCCGCATTGCCGTAGGTATGATCAGGGTGCACATGCGTGTTAATGACATAGTGCACTGGCAGTGGGCTGATCGCTTTGATGGCCTGTAACAACTGCTCACCAGTATGTTTGCTTCCGCCAGTGTCAATCACCGCAATCGCGTCGCGGCCAATGACCACGCCGAGATTGCAAATATCGCCCTGATAGCCATCGTCAATATCCAAATGTTTACCGTGATGCACATACACGCCGTCTGCGATTTGCTTGAGCTCAAAGTCGTCAGCCCATGCCTGACCACCTAAGCTGAGCAATACCCCCACAAGACTCACGCAAAAGCAGTTGATTTTTGATAACATGACGGCTCACCCATGAATGATTCCCTGCATCATAATCAATTCATGCAGGGAGAGATAGTGACGACTGTCACAAGCAAACCAAGGGATTAAGGAGATTTAATGAGTTCAACACAGCGTTACACCAAGGTGGCCATCATTTTGCATTGGCTGATTGCATTCGCAATCATCGCCATGTTTGCATTGGGCTGGTACATGGGCGAACTGCCTAAAGATGGTCCGAAGCAAACGGCTTTCGATTTATTTGATCTGGGTCTTTATACCTGGCAGATGGACGAACCGTCTAGCGCCAGAACCCTTTATTTTAATCTGCATAAATCGCTCGGCTTTAGCTTGTTATGGTTGATCTTATTCCGGGTTTATTGGCGCATTAGCCATACGCCTCCTGCCCTGTTGGCCAGCTATTCAGCCCTAGAGCGTAAAGTAGCAACGGGTGCGCATCATTTGTTATATCTGCTGATGGTGGCGATGCCGGTCAGTGGTGTGCTCATGACGCTTTACAGCAAGTTTGGTTTAAAGTGGTTTGGGTTAGAAGTGTTTGCTGGGTTGGATAACGCAGACCTGCGTGATGTGTTTAAAGAGTCACATGAGTTATTTGCCAATATTTTGTTGGCGGTGTTTATCGTGCATGTGCTCGGCGCAATCAAGCATCGATTCATCGATAAGGATGAAACCCTGTCCCGCATGTCGCTCAAGTAAGCGCGCTACGCCATAAAAAAAGCCTGCATCGCAGGCTTTTTTTGTATCGCTAGCAATAAGCGAGGATCTGTATTTTATTAAGATGATTGCCATACCAATGATTGCGATTGATTTGTGATGCTTGAGTCACTGCAATCTCATCTTACCGAACACTTCCATTAAAGGTGATACTGTGGGCTAAGCGCACGTATCGTTTCAAGCATACACGCTGCATGTTCGGGCGGTGTCCACTGCGTAATACCATGGCCTAGATTAAATACATGACCGTGTCCGTGGCCGTAGCTAGCCAATATACGAGCAACTTCTTTTTCAATCGCCGCGGGTGCGCTGAGCAAAATGGCTGGGTCCATATTGCCTTGCAACGCCACTTGGTCACCCACGCGCTGGCGTGCTTGTGTCAGATTGACGGTCCAGTCTAGGCCTAAGGCATCTGCCCCAATCGCGGCTTGCTGTTCCAGCCACAAGCCACCGCCTTTAGTGAACACGATGCTCGGCACGGTGTTACCCTCTGCTGTTTTGGTCAAACCTGCCACGATTTTTTGCATGTAGTTGAGTGAAAATTCAATATACGCATCATGAGACAATGCGCCGCCCCATGAGTCAAAAATCATCACTGCTTGCGCGCCCGCAGCGATTTGGGCATTGAGATACTGAATAACGGTTTGAGCAGTGATGTCTAAGATACGATGCAACAGGTCTGGTCTCGCATAGCCCATTTTCTTCGTGTTAAGAAAGTCAGTACCGCCTTTGCCTTCCACCATATAGGTAGCTAGCGTCCATGGGCTGCCAGAAAAACCAATTAAAGGTACGCGACCATTTAAGGCCTTGCGAATGCTGCTGACCGCGTCAAACACATATTGCAATTTGGCCATATCAGGCACTTCAAGTTTGAGAATATCCGCCTCCGCTTGCAAGGTGCGCTCAAATTTAGGCCCTTCGCCCTCTTCAAAATATAAGCCCAAGCCCATCGCGTCAGGAACGGTCAGGATGTCACTAAACAGGATAGCAGCATCCAGTTGCGGGTAACGGTCCAACGGCTGTAGTGTGACTTCGGTGGCAAACGTCGGGCTTTGGCATAGCTGCATAAAGCTGCCGGCGGTTTTGCGGCTCTCACGGTATTCTGGCAAATAGCGTCCAGCTTGGCGCATCATCCAGACTGGTGTGTATTCAGTAGGTTGGCGCATGAGCGCGCGTAGAAAGGTATCGTTTTGCAGTGAGGTCATGTGCGTGGGATTGCCTGATCAGGGATGCGCAGGTCAATAATATGTAAAAGCATGATTATAAAGGCCACACTCTCTTTTCACTTGAAAGAATCATGTTTTTTTGCGATTAAAACAAACAAAAACGCCGATGGGTGGCATCGGCGTTTTAAGATGAATGCGCTGTCTAAATTAACGGGGCAGGCTTGAGCTTCCCATCAAGAAGGCATCAACTTCACGTGCACATTGACGACCCTCTCGGATAGCCCAGACTACCAAGGATTGGCCGCGACGCATATCCCCGGCCGCAAATACTTTGGCTTTATTGGTTTTGTAACAGCCTTCACCATCGGTGGTGGCTTTCGCATTGCCACGGTTATCTTTTTCAACGCCGAACGCATCTAACACTTTTTGGACTGGCGAGACAAAGCCCATGGCCAAAAATACCAGGTCTGCTTTAATGGTGAACTCCGTACCTGGCACTTCGATCATTTTGCCATCTTTCCACTCGACGCGTGCGCCTTTGAGTGCCGTCAGTTTACCGTTCTCACCGAGCAATGCAGTGGTGGTGATTGACCAGTCACGCTCCGCACCTTCTTCGTGGGAGCTGGAAGTGCGCATTTTTAGTGGCCAGTTTGGCCATACCAGTGCTTTGTTCTCTTTTTCTGGCGGTTGCGGCATCAGTTCAAACTGCGTCACGCTGGCTGCACCATGGCGGTTTGAGGTGCCCACACAGTCAGAGCCCGTGTCACCGCCGCCAATCACCACGACATGTTTGCCGGTCGCTTTGATTTGGTTTGGGACTACGTCGCCCGCCACCATTTTGTTATTGGGTGTGAGGAAATCCATGGCGAAATGGACACCTTCTAATTCGCGGCCAGGTACTGGCAGATCGCGCGGATACTCTGCACCCCCGGCTAAGATCACCGCATCAAAATCACGCTCAAGATCTGCAGCACTGACATTTTCGCCAACATGCTGATTCACTTTAAATGTGACGCCTTCGGCTTCCATTTGTGCGATGCGGCGGTCGATCCCTGATTTATCTAACTTGAAGTCGGGGATACCGTAACGTAACAAACCACCGATTCGGTCATTTTTCTCGAGCACGGTGACTGCGTGGCCTGCACGCGCCAACTGCTGGGCTGCAGCGAGGCCGGCGGGGCCTGAACCCACTACGGCGATTGTCTTGCCGGTTTTGTTCGGATTGATTTGCGGCGTCACCCAGCCGTTTTCCCAAGCTTTATCAATAATTGCATGCTCAATCGACTTAATGCCGACCGCATCGTTATTGATGTTTAAGGTACAGGCAGCTTCACAAGGGGCCGGACAAATGCGTCCAGTAAAGTCAGGGAAGTTGTTGGTTGAGTGCAGCACATCGATTGCGCTGCGCCAATCTTGCTGGTAGACCAAGTCATTCCAGTCTGGAATGATGTTGTTGACTGGACAGCCTGTCGTACAGAAGGGAATGCCGCAATCCATGCAGCGTGCGCCTTGCTGTTTTGCTTGGTCGTCTGTTAAATGCAGCACGAACTCTTTGTAGTTTTTGACACGTTCATTAACTGGTAGATATTCTTCTGCCAGACGTTCAAATTCCATGAAACCAGTGACTTTACCCATGTGAAATCATCTCTTCCTTGTTGCTTTTTGCTAAGGCAACCTTAAAAAGTCCCCGCACTAAGCGGGGTATTCAATTATCAAAAACTTTAAGCGGCTTGTTTGGCAGTTGCGGCAGCCATTTCGGTCAATGCGCGTTTGTATTCATTTGGGAATACTTTCACGAATTTTGCCCGTGAGACTGGCCAATCCGCCAGAAGTTCTTTCGCACGTGGACTACCCGTCAAGGCCAGATGCTGCTCAATCAACCCTTTTAGAATCACTTCATCAGGCTGACCTAAATGCTGCACCTTACCAATATCGGCATCCGCACCTTCGACTTTTTCAAGCGAGACCATGCTCATATTGCAGCGCTGGGCAAATTTCCCATCGATGTCGTACACGTAAGCGATACCGCCGCTCATGCCCGCCGCAAAGTTTTGGCCGGTTTGACCAAGCACCACCACGGTGCCGCCGGTCATGTATTCACAGCCGTGATTACCGACACCCTCGACTACTGCGGTGGCTCCGGAGTTTCGCACACAGAAACGCTCACCTGCGACGCCGCTGAGGAAGCTTTCACCGGTGGTTGCCCCGTACATGACCGTGTTGCCTACAATAATATTCTCGTAAGACAAACCGCGGAAGGTCACGGGTGGTTTGATGATAATCCGTCCACCGCATAGCCCTTTGCCCACATAGTCGTTGCCTTCGCCGGTCAGTTCAAACGTGATGCCTTTGGCCAAGAATGCGGCAAAGCTCTGGCCAGACGTGCCGGTGAATTTGACGCTAATGGTGCCATCTGGCAGCCCAGCATGACCATAACGGCTCGCAACCTCATGCGAGAGCATGGTGCCCACCGTCCGGTTCGTGTTAACGATGGGTAAGTTGATGCTGACGTTTTCACCTTTTTCTAAGGCAGGCTTGGCCAGGACGATCAATTGATTATCGAGCGCGTTGACCAAACCATGGTCTTGCACGTCGTTGTTTTTGCGTGAGACGCTGGCTGGCATTTCTGGCAAGTGGAATACCTTGCTGAAGTCTAGGCCATTGATCTTCCAGTGTTCGATACCAGCTTTCATGTCCAGCAAATCTGCACGACCAATCAGGTCGTCAAACTTGGCGATACCAATGCTGGCCATTAACTCACGGACTTCTTCAGCAACGAAGAAGAAATAGTTGACCACATGCTCTGGCTGGCCGGTAAATTTCTTACGTAAGGCGGGATCTTGTGTCGCCACGCCAACCGGACAAGTATTCAGGTGGCACTTGCGCATCATGATACAGCCTTCAACCACCAGTGGTGCGGTGGCAAAGCCGAACTCATCCGCGCCCAGCAAGGCGCCGATCAATACGTCACGGCCCGTTTTCATTTGGCCATCGACCTGAACGACGACGCGACCACGCAACTGGTTCAACACCAGCGTTTGCTGCGTTTCAGCCAAACCAAGTTCCCATGGCGTACCCGCATGCTTGATGGAAGAGATTGGAGAAGCCCCCGTACCACCATCATGGCCCGCGACTACAATGTGATCAGACTTGGCTTTGGCAACGCCAGCTGCGACCGTACCGATGCCTGTTTCAGACACCAGTTTGACCGAAATAGAAGCCTTTGGATTCGCGTTTTTCAGGTCGTGAATCAGCTGTGCCAAATCTTCAATCGAGTAAATATCATGATGAGGCGGTGGTGAAATCAAACCCACACCCGGCACTGAAAAACGTAGTTTTGCGATGTAAGGCGATACTTTATGGCCGGGTAATTGGCCGCCTTCACCAGGCTTAGCGCCTTGTGCCATCTTGATCTGAATTTGATCAGCACTGCTTAGGTATTCTGCGGTGACGCCAAAGCGGCCAGAAGCCACTTGTTTGATGCGTGAACGCATAGAGTCGCCGGCTTTGAGTGCGATGTTGGCTTCGATTAAATCGCTGCCTAACACTTGCGCAATGCTCGAGTCCACAGTGACTGGAATAAAGCGTTTGATATCTTCGCCGCCTTCACCAGTGTTGGACTTGCCGCCAATGCGGTTCATGGCAATCGCTAATGTGGCGTGGGCTTCGGTCGAGATGGAGCCCAAAGACATCGCACCAGTTGCGAACCGTTTGACGATTTCTTTGGCGGATTCCACTTGCTCCAGCGGGATCGCTTTGCCCGCTGCTTTGATTTCAAATAGACCACGCAAGGTCATGTGACGGCGGGTCTGATCGTTAATCAGTGCAGCATATTCTTTGTAGGTATCATACTGGCCAGTGCGTGTCGCGTTTTGCAATTTGCTAATGGATTGCGGTGTCCACAAGTGCTCTTCACCACGGACGCGGAACGCATAATCACCACCTGCTTCTAGCGCATTCGATAACACAGGGTCGCTGCCAAATGCTTGGGTATGCAAACGGACAGTTTCTTCAGCCACTTGCTCAAGGCCAATGCCCTCGATCTGGCTGACGGTGCCTGTAAAGTAATCGTTGACGAACTGGCTGTTTAAGCCAATGGCCTCGAAAATTTGTGCGCCACAATAGGACTGATAAGTCGAAATGCCCATTTTTGACATGACTTTATATAAGCCCTTGCCGATGGCTTTGACAAAGTTTTTGCCAGCTTTTTCAGCATCGCTCGTCATGGTCTTCATGGTTTCATACACCAACCATGGGCATACCGCTTCAGCGCCGTAACCTGCCAGCAAGGCAAAGTGATGCACCTCACGCGCAGAGCCGGTATCAATTACCAAACCGGTGCTGGTACGCAAACCGGCTTTGACTAAAAACTCGTGTGTGGCCGAACAGGCCAGCAATGCCGGAATAGCAATGCGTGTCGCGGACAGGGCGCGGTCAGACAAGATGAGGACGTTATAACCATCATGCACCGCTTTTTCAGCTTGATCATGCAATAGATCTAGCGCCTGCTTCATACCTGCTTTGCCAAGCGCCACGTCGTAGGTCAGGTCAAGGACGAGAGATTTGAATTGGCCTTTGGTGAGCGTTTCAATCTGTTTAAGTTTTTCGAGACCATCAAGACTCAAGACTGGCTGGTTGCTTTCCAGGCGGATCGGTGGATTGGTCTCATCCACCGCTAGCAGGTTTGGTTTGGGGCCGATAAATGTCACCAGCGACATCACCAATTCTTCACGAATTGGGTCAATGGGCGGGTTAGTGACTTGCGCAAACAGCTGCTTAAAGTAGTTGTAAAGTGTTTTGGCTTTGTTGGATAACACAGGCAGCGCTGCGTCATTCCCCATAGAGCCAGAACCTTCTTCACCATTGTCTATCATTGGCTGCAACACAAACTTGAGATCTTCTTGCGAGTAGCCAAATGCTTGTTGGGTATCTAGCAAGTTTTCATTCAAGCGAATGTCGCCAGCGCTCACGCTAGGCAATTCCGTCAAATGAAAACGGGTTTGTTCAATCCATTGACGATAGGGTTTGGCTTTTGCCAGTGCGGTTTTCACTTCTTCATCGTCAATAATGCGGCCTTGTTCCATATCAATCAGCAACATTTTGCCTGGTTGCAAGCGCCATTTTTTAACGATTTTTTCTTGTGGGAAGGTGATCACGCCCATTTCAGAAGCCATCATCACGATGTCATCTTCAGTCACTAAATAGCGTGCAGGACGCAAGCCGTTACGGTCGAGCGTGGCGCCAATCATTTTACCGTCAGTAAACGCGACCGCAGCTGGGCCATCCCATGGCTCCATCAATGCCGCGTGGTACTCGTAGAAAGCACGGCGGTCTTCATCCATCAATGGATTGCCGGCCCATGCTTCAGGAATCAGCATCATCATGGCATGCGGCAAGCTGTAACCACCTGCCACCAGCAATTCTAAGCAATTGTCAAAGCAAGCAGAGTCAGACTGACCTTCAGCGATCAATGGCCATAATTTTTCCAGGTCTTCACCTAACACGGCAGATTTCATCGTCTCGTGACGGGCTGCCATCCAATTGACGTTGCCTTGCACGGTGTTGATTTCACCGTTGTGTGCAATCATCCGGAACGGGTGGGCTAAGTCCCAAGCTGGGAACGTGTTGGTAGAAAAACGTTGGTGGACCAGCGCCAGTCCAGAAACCACGCGCGCGTCTTTCAAGTCTTTGTAGTAAACGCCTACTTCGTTTGCCAACAACATGCCTTTGTAGACAATGGTGCGGGAGGAGAAAGACGGCATATAAAACTGCGCTTTGTCCTGTAAGTTGAGCGCACGAATGGCATGCTCAATGCGCTTACGAATGACAAAGCACTTACGTTCAAATGCAACGGTGTCGGTGGTGGTGCTGGCAATGAATACTTGCCGCATGACGGGTTCAACCGCACGAGCCGCATCAGCAATATTGCTGTTGTCGACAGGCACATCGCGCCAACCCAACAGGGTTTGATTTTCTTCAGCAATAATGCTGGCAAAAATGGCTTCACATTGCGCGCGGTTATTTGCATTTTGCGGTAAGAAAGCCTGCCCTACAGCATAATGCCCTGCAGCTGGCAACGTGAGGCCTAGCTTGGCCGCCTCCTCACGCATGAAGGTGTCAGGCATTTGCATCAGCAAGCCGGCACCATCGCCCAGTTTTGGGTCGTAACCCGTTGCGCCGCGGTGCGTCAGGTTGTCTAGCAGCTGCAGGCCCATGGCGACAATTTCGTGGCTTTTCTTGCCCTTGATATGGGCGACAAAGCCAACGCCACAGCTATCTTTTTCGTGGCGTCTGTCGTATAAACCTTGAGACTGGGGAGCTAAACCAAACTGGTCATCCAGAGCGGTTGCGGTATCTTGAGAAGCACTCATCACGTTGTTGTCAGACTGCATGTCCATTGCCAGATTCTTCACTTACAAAACATTTGGAGGAACCTTCAATGATACCGTTAAAGTTTAGCAATTTCAATTGTTTAGCCTGCGTTAAATAACGGATAAATTCATTTTTTTAACTCAGTTGAGAATGATTTTTGTTTACCTGCAAAAAATAGTCACTCAGGCTGCCGTTGTCTGTGTGCTCAAGGTCCCCGCGCCACGGATGGTGGCGGTTGCTGGACGGATGCGGGGTTGAATATGGTCGGTGGTTTAGCTGATCCTCGCGCGGCCAGCAGGGCAAAGTTGCGCTGTGATCAGGATGACGCTTGGATGGTTTTTGATTGACTGTGGGGAGGGCGTCGAAAAGCTCTAGTTTGCGCTGCGCGCGCTCTGATTGCGCGCGCAGCGCTTAAGCGTTCGCTTTACAGGCTCGCAAAAGCAATTGCTGCTGCTTGTATGGTGTGTGCAATATCCTCATCGCTATGTGCAGCAGAGACAAAACCGGCCTCAAACGCAGAGGGGCCAAGATAGATGCCACTATCCAGCATGCTATGAAAAAACTTGTTAAAAGCGTTTTTGTCTGCACGCATCATGTCTGCATAACTGGTTGGAAGTTGTGCGCTGAAGTAAATGCCAAACATACCGCCTACGTTTTGCGCACTGAAGGTAACGCCTGCTTGGCGCGCGGCTTGCATCAGTCCCTCGGTCAGCTTAGTGGTTTGCGCGGTCAGTTTGTCGTGGAAGCCGGGGGTTTGGATCAGTTTGAGCGTGGTGAGGCCGGCGGTCACCGCCACCGGGTTGCCGGATAGGGTGCCTGCTTGGTAAACCGAGCCAAGCGGTGCCAACACGCTCATAATGTCTTTACGCCCACCGAATGCGCCCACCGGCAAGCCGCCACCGATGACTTTGCCTAGCGTCGTCATGTCCGGGGTGATGCCATACAGTGCTTGAGCGCCGCCTAGCGCCACGCGGAACCCCGTCATCACTTCATCGAAAATGAGCACGGTGCCATGTTGAGTGCATACTTCGCGCAGTGTTTGCAAAAACGCTTGGTCAGGTACGATCAGGTTCATGTTGCCAACAACAGGTTCTAAAATAACGCAGGCAATTTCATCGCCGATGCTCGCAAAGGTATCTCTGAGCATTTGTGTGTTGTTGTAATCTAGGGTCAGGGTGTGTGCTGCCACCTCGGCTGGTACGCCTGCCGAGCTCGGCTCGCCGAAGGTGAGCAAACCAGAACCAGCCTTCACCAATAAGGCATCGGCATGTCCGTGATAACAACCCTCAAACTTGATGATTTTGTTGCGTTTGGTAAAGCCGCGCGCCACGCGAATGGCGCTCATGGTGGCCTCTGTCCCGCTACTGACCAAGCGCACTTGCTCCATACTCGGCACTAAGCGGTTAAGCAGCTCAGCCATTTCTAACTCGAGGCCGGTGGGCGCACCGAAGCTTAAGCTGTTGGTAGCCGCTTGCTGTACCGCTGCAATCACTTCAGGGTGGGCGTGACCCAAAATCATCGGCCCCCAGGAGTTGATGTAGTCGATATATTCTTTGCCATCGACATCCCACAACTTGGAGCCCAGTCCTTTTTTGAAAAAGATTGGGGTGCCGCCGACGCTGCGGAATGCGCGCACGGGCGAATTGACGCCACCTGGAATCAGTTGCTGGGATTTTTCAAACAGTTGCTGGTTGCGTGAGGTCATGGCTGAGTTATCTAAGTGAACATCAAAAAAAAAACGTATTCTATCAGAGCAGGGGCGCTTGATCATGCTACTGCGCCTGTTGCATACGGCGTTGTACATCTGCCCAAATCTGGCTATCTAATTGCCGGATGTGCTGCTCGGCATCGCTGTAGAGCGTAGGTTGTTGGGTCTGCTCTGCCAAAATAGCGAGGCCGCTCCAGGCATCGATGTGGGCTGGTTGCAAGCTCACCGCGCGCAAATAGGCCTGTTGCGCAGGCCCCGTCTGGCCTTGGCCGTGCAGGGCGCTGGCGAGATAAAAGTAAGCTTCCGCGGAGTCAGCTTGCACAGTCAGCCATTGACGTGCAAGTGTCTCTAGCATCGGCCAGTCGCCAGCTTGATAAGGAAGCACCACCTGCATCCAGAAAGGTCGTTGCTCAAGTGGCAAGTCCCAAAACGGTGTCGCGGTGGGTACTGCGCTGGTCACTTGCTCGCCCGACATCAAGCGTTGAATCCATTCGACCGGCACACTGTAAAAGTAGGCATTTTTACCTGGACTTTTAAACGTACTCAACGACACCAGTTCGCCTGCCTGATTAAAGGTCGGGCTACCGCTTGAGCCCATGATAAAAGCGGCATCGGTACGAACAACGAGGCTGTCATCATAGGCATAAAGCGCGCGCACTTTGCCGGAGATGGTTTGTGGTTTGGGTGGGCCGCCCGGAAAGCCAATCGAAAATACTTCGTCGCCATAGTGGAGTGTAGCGGCGGAGGCCAATTTGGCAGCGGGTAATTCTAGATATTTAAATTTTAATAAGCAGATGTCATGTTTCCAATCCGCGATCATGCCGACTGGGCTCATGCTGTCACCAAACTTAGAAATACTAATGCCGCTGCTGTTTGCAACGACGTGGCAGCTGGTTGCCACCGTATCCGGAGCGACCACCACCCCGCTACCAACACCGTGACCGCCTGTGGCGGTGATAGCGTGGACTTTAACCACGGACGCCTTGAGTCGATAAACCAATTCACGATCTGGCTCAGACTGCGCGATCGAACTCAGGTGCAGATTCACTGACAGCATAAATACAAGCGACAACACGCGCATCTTGGCATTCCTTTTTGTTTGTAGTGGCATTGATTGCTGTGAGAGGTGTTTGGCCTAAAAAGTGCAAAAAATTCTTATTTCAGGCGAGAAACGTTGTGAAAAGCCACTCAAACAGCGCTAGAATAGCCGATATTTTTGATTGTTTAAGGATTTACCATGCTGATTACAAGCGAAATCGTTGATTTGAACACTCCGACCGGGGTGATGCGCACTTATGTTCATCGTCCAAAACACGATGGTAAAGTGCCTGCGGTTTTGTTTTACTCCGAAATCTTTCAGCAAACAGGTCCTATTGAGCGGGCGGCGCGGTTTTTAGCTGGACATGGTTACGCTGTGTTAGTACCTGAAGTTTTTCATGAGTTAAATCCGGTTGGCACCGTATTAGGTTATGACGATGCCGGTCGCGACAAAGGCAATGCCGATAAAATGGCAAAAGACGTGCAAGCTTACGATACAGATAACCGTGCCATGATTGATTTTCTCAATGCGCAAGCCTGGTATGACGGCAATTTGGGCGCAGCTGGCTTTTGTATTGGGGGGCATTTGGCCTTCCGTGCTGCCTTGCAGCCTGAAGTAAAAGCCACGGCCTGTTTCTACGCCACCGATCTGCATACCAATATTATTCCAAACCAGCCGGGTCAGCACAGCATGGAGCGTGTGAACGAAATCAAGGGCGAGTTGCTGATGATCTGGGGTAAACAAGACCCACACATCCCTGCCGATAAACGTGCCGAGCTCTACAACCGTTTCGCTGGGATTCCTGGCTTACATTACACTTGGCATGAGTTCAACGGGCAGCATGCCTTTATGCGCGATGAGGGGGAACGTTACGATGCGCAGTTGGTCAATTTGGGGTATCAGTTGACCTTGCAAATGTTCGGAAACGTACTCAAGTAAGTGATTGCAATCCCACTTGAGTGAGAGAAAACTATGGTGCTGACCGGGTTCATGTTTGTTGCGATTTCAAAACAACTTGCGTGCGGGTTCAATACATACCTTAGTCCAAGCACAGGCCAAAAGCCTGTGCTTTTTTTACAACTAAATTAACCATTTATAGAGATAATTATGACTACAAAAAATGCGGATATTGGATTGGTAGGATTGGCAGTGATGGGCCAAAACTTGGCACTTAACATTGCGGATCACGGCTATACCATCGCGGTCTATAACCGTGACCCGAAAAAAATGCTGAACTTCATCGAAGAGTGCAAAAAGAATGAGCCTTCGCACGAGCGCGTGGTTGGCCATGCGGACTTGGCTTCGTTTGTGTTGAGCATCAAGCGTCCACGTAAAATCGTGTTGCTGGTGAAAGCAGGGAGCGCCACTGATGTGACCATTAACGCTTTGCTGCCTTTTCTTGAGCAAGGCGATATCATTATTGACGGTGGCAATGCGTTGTGGACAGACACCATTCGCCGTGAAAAAGAATTGGCAGCCAAAGGCATTGAGTTCATTGGCTCAGGTGTTTCAGGTGGCGAAACGGGTGCCCGTTTCGGCCCATCCCTGATGCCTTCTGGGACACGCAAAGCCTGGTCTAGCCTTGAGCCTATTTGGCGTGATATCGCCGCTAAAGTAGATCCGGTCACTGGCGCCCCATTAGAGGGTGGTTCGCCTGGTAAACCGGTCGAGGGTGGATTCTCTTGTGCGGAGTATATCGGTCCTGACGGTGCGGGCCATTATGTCAAAATGGTCCACAACGGCATTGAGTACATCGATATGCAGTTGATTTGCGAAGCCTATTGGCTGATGAAAAATCTGTTGGGCATGCCTGCAGACGAAATCGGCAAAGTATTTGCCGAGTGGAACAAAGGCGAGTTGTCCAGCTTCTTGATTGAAATCACTGCGGATATCTTGCAGCAAAAAGACCCGGCTGGTAAGGGCTTCTTGGTGGATCAGATTCTGGATACCGCTGGCCAAAAAGGTACCGGCCAATGGACGGCTGCCAACGCGCTTGAACTGGGTGCACCCGCTAACGCGATTGCCGCAGCAGTATATGCGCGCGCATTGTCCAGTCTCAAAGAAGAACGTGTTGAAGCAAGCAAGATTCTTAAAGGTCCTGCCATTGTGCAAGAGAAAGACAAGGCTGCGATTATCGAAGCAATCAAAAATGCGTTGTATTGCTCCAAAATTTGCGCTTATGCACAGGGCTTCCAGTTGATCGATAAAGCGCAAGTTGCTTATAACTGGAAACTTAATTTTGGCGAAATTGCACAAATCTGGCGTGGTGGCTGCATTATCCGTGCCCGCTTCTTGCAGAAAATTACCGATGCTTATGCATTGAATTCACGCTTGAAAAATCTGATGCTAGACCCTTACTTTACCAATGCGATGAACGAAGGTCAGGCGGGTTGGCGTAAGGTGATTGCGTTAGCAGTGACCAATGGGATTCCAGCGCAAGGCTTTGCAGCAGCGTTGGCTTACTATGATGGTTACAGAAGTGCTGATTTGCCTGCGAACTTGTTGCAAGGTCAGCGTGATTACTTTGGTGCCCATACTTATGAGCGTAAAGATCAGCCACGTGGCCAGTTCTTCCATTTAGATTGGCCGGAAGCTGGTCGCCCACAATTGGCGATTGAGTAATGATTGTTGGGCGTCTGGGATGACGCCCAAGCCGAAAAAAAAAGATGGCGCAAGTCGCCATCTTTTTTTGTCGCTACCGTATGAACAATATCAGTTTGTATGCATCAACGCATGATACATGCGTCAAAAAAATCCGTGACCCGATGACGGGTCTTTCGCCAGCAGAGAGATTACGTGGTTAAACGCAATCGCAGCTGGATTCCAAAAAGCGATGTAGCTCTGTAATGGCTTTCAGGTGTTGTTGCGCTTGGGTGGTCACTTTAGCATCAGCCAAATCGGCTGCGGAGGTGTTCAAGCTTGGGGCGTAAATTTCATCTACCAAAAAATGGTTGGATGGGGTTGCTTGGTAAGACTGTACAATCTGCATTTCAATATTCCTTTTGGGATTTCCAATTTTTTCGGGCACACAACAACGAATTGTGTTCGTTGTGCATGTGGCGCCAAAATTAACAAAAAGTTCCTTGCCCAGCAATGCGTAATATGCAGTAATGACCAAACTTGTCAATTTCGATGCACATATTTGTATCGCTGCAACAGATAAGCAAACATGATGCCATCTTTATTGGTCAGCATGCGACAGTGGGATGGTCTGACCCCATGGGGTGAACAACCATATTAAAAGCACAGCGCCAAAAACTAAAAGCCAAAAGCGCTGATTTTTCGTAAAATATCGGTTTGATGACGCAAAAATGAAGGGCAGTATGCAAATTTTTGTCAATGGTAAGATCACCATGCTCCCGCAAGAGGCGATGAGCGTGTTGGCGCTGGTGGAGCATATGCAACTGACTGGCAAGCGGATTGCGATCGAACGCAACGGCGATATTGTGCCGCGGAGCCAGTTTGCCGACGTGCAGTTGCAAGCAGAGGATAAATTGGAAATTGTGGGTGCGGTCGGTGGCGGCTAGTCATCGAGGCCTGTGAATGTCGAAAAGCATTGAATAGAAAGTATTGAAGTATGAGTGATGATTTAGTCATCGGCGGCAAGCATTACCAATCCCGGCTGCTGGTGGGAACCGGTAAATATCAAGATTTTACGCAAACGCGGGCGGCCATTGACGCCAGCGGCGCTGAGATTGTGACGGTTGCTATCCGTCGGACCAATATTGGTCAAAACGCCAATGAACCGTCTTTGCTGGAATATTTGCCACCTAGTGAGTTTACTTATTTGCCCAATACAGCTGGTTGTTACAGCGCCGATGAGGCGGTGCGCACTTTGCGATTAGCACGCGAGTTGCTCGATGATCATCGTTTGGTCAAGTTAGAGGTATTGGGCGATCCCAATACGCTGTACCCCAACGTCACCGAAACGATAGCTGCAGCCAAAACACTGGTAAAAGAAGGGTTTGATGTGATGGTGTATACCTCGGATGATCCGATCATTGCCAAACAGTTAGAAGACATCGGTTGTGTCGCTGTGATGCCATTGGCCTCGCTGATTGGCTCGGGCATGGGTATTTTAAATCCGTGGAATCTACAGATTATTATTGAAAACGCCAAAATACCAGTGCTGGTAGATGCAGGGGTCGGCTGTGCGTCGGATGCAGCTATCGCCATGGAACTTGGCTGTGCCGGCGTGCTGATGAATACGGCAATTGCAGCGGCGCGTGATCCGGTATTGATGGCAGGCGCCATGAAAAAAGCCATTGAAGCAGGACGAGAATCCTTTTTGGCCGGACGGATGGCAAAAAAATTGTATTCTGCCAGCCCGAGTTCTCCAACCACTGGCATGATCGGGTAACTGTGGCTTCTAACGCGCAATATGCTTGCGAAATCTCGGTAGTGACCGAGTATCTATCGGCACAATCTTCGCCTGAGGCAGGTCAGTACGTGTATGCCTACACCATTACCATTCGCAATACTGGCTCGGTGCAGGCGCAGCTGATTAGTCGTCATTGGGTGATCACAGACGCCATGCAGCAGGTGCGTGAGGTCAAAGGGTTAGGGGTGGTGGGGGATCAGCCACTGATTGCGCCAGAGGACGAATATAGTTATACCAGCAGCGTAATGTTTAGCACCCCCAGCGGTGAAATGTTTGGCACGTTTCAAATGGTGGCGGTGGATGGGCATTGGTTTGAGGTGGATGTGCCTACTTTTTGGCTACACCAAGCTGCGGGATTGCACTAAGCCACGCAAAACCCGCGCCGATGATGCTGAGCATGGCGGTCGTTTACCTAAAACAAAGAATGTGAATTAAGCGAAGTGTTTGTGACAAAAAAAACCCTCTCTGTACGCCAATGGGCTGCACTGGCCAGTATGCTCTGGCTGGTGGCCTGCCAATCGGTACCACCTGCGCCTACCGCTAAACCTTCGGTCTCTAAACCACCCGCTGCTAGCATCGAAAAGCCAGTGACACCTCCTAGCGTGCCCACTTCGCCAGCGCTCCCTTATGCCATGCTCAAGGCGGCCAATTGGTCTGACTTGCCCGGCTTAGACAAAGAGGACTGGCTGGTGAGTTGGTATGCTTGGCTGCAAAGCTGCCAAGGTCTAAAAAGCAAGCCTGACTGGCAAGCTGTTTGTGCTGCTGCACAAGGAGTGAAGCCAGAGGTTGCTGCGATAAAGGCTTACTGGCAGCAACATTTTAATGTGTATAAGACCCAACAGGCGGACGGGGCTGTGCAAGGGTTAATCACTGGCTATTATCAACCTGTACTGAAGGGTGCGCGCAATGCCAGCGCTCGCTTCCCGGTGCCATTGTATAAACCCCCCGCCGATCTGATTACAGTCAATTTGTCTGCTTTATACCCCGAACTCAAATACAAGCGCGTTCGCGGCCGCTTGCAAGGACAGTCGTTAGTGCCATACTTTACGCGCGCCGATATCGAACAAAGCCAGTCACCTTTGGCCGGCAATGAGTTGCTGTGGGTGAGCGATGCTGTTGAAGCATTTTTCTTGCAAGTGCAAGGCTCGGGGATTGTTGAGCTTGAAACTGGCGAGCGATTGGCTGTGGGCTATGCTGACCAAAATGGACATCCCTACCAGTCGATTGGCAAATTATTAGTTGAGCGAGGGGCGTTGACTGCAAGCGAGGCCTCGATGCAGGGCATTAAAAACTGGGGAGCTCAGCATCCTGAACAGTTGCGTGGGTTATTGGATGCCAACCCTAGTTATGTTTTTTTCAAATTGTTACCTGCCGGCTTGTCTGGACCGCTGGGCGCTTTGGGGGTGCCCTTGACGGCCGCACGCAGTGTGGCCGTGGATCCGTTTTATATTCCGTTGGGCGCCCCAGTGTATCTGTCCAGTACGTATCCGAATACTGACATGCCTTTGCAGCAACTCATGCAAGCGCAAGACACCGGCGGCGCGATTAAGGGTGGCGTGAGGGCCGATGTCTACTGGGGTGAAGGGGAGGCAGCTGGTAAGCTCGCAGGGGCCATGCGTCAGCAAGGACAATTGTGGGTATGGTTGCCTAAAACGTTTCCCCTGCCGCATTAGCGACCATGCACTGTGCTTCTAACAGGCAAGATGCAGGCTGGCAAGCCAAAGTGATTGGCCACACGCCTTTGCGCCCATGGTTGCAAGAGCGCGGCTCGCTGACGGCACGCCTAAAACGTCAATATGCTGACTTTTCAGTGCAGGTGCTGGCGCAAGATTGGCACAAACCGAATGTTGATGAGCAGGCCTTGTTGCAACTGCCGGCTAATCAGCATGCTTGGGTGCGTGAGGTGATGCTAATGGGGCAGGGGCAGGGGCAGGTGTTTGCGCATAGTGTCATTGCCCGTCAAGGGTTGCGAGGGGCATGGTGTCACCTGCGGCATATTGGGCGGCTACCGTTGGGAGCGACGTTGTTTGCGAATCCGCGTGTAAAGCGCAGTGCATTGCACTATCGTAAACTGCCCTCATCACATGCTTTGTATAAAGCATTTTGCCGCCATGTTCCTCAGCAACAATCACCAGTGCTTTGGGCCAGGCGTTCATTGTTTTGTCTTCGGCACCATCGTTTGCTGGTCACAGAAGTATTTTTGGCCTCATGCGCCAAGCATGCAAGCCGTTCATCCTCATGAGGAATCTGTTTTATGCCGTCACTCGCCAAATGGCATGCCTATTACCGGCTGACGCGACTCGATAAGCCAGTCGGTATTTGGCTATTGCTATGGCCAACCTTGTGGGGCTTGTTGATCGCTGGGAAAGGTTTTCCGCAGCCTTGGGTGGTTTGTGTATTTGTCCTGGGGACCATTTTAATGCGCTCGGCAGGCTGTGCACTCAATGATATTGCCGACCGCCATTGGGACGGCGCGGTGGCCAGAACAAAATTGCGCCCGTTGGCGACAGGGGAGATTTCGGTCCGCGAGGCTTATGGAGTGGCGCTAGGCTTGTCAGTATTAGCGTTTGTTTTAGTTTGCACGCTGGGCTGGCAGGTGGTCGTCTGGTCTTTCCCTGCGCTGTTTCTCGCCGTCAGTTACCCCTACACCAAACGGTTTTTTGCGATTCCACAAGCCTATTTAGGCATCGCTTTTGGTTTTGGTATTCCAATGACTTTTGTTGCTTTGCAAGGGCAAGTGCCTGCGTTGGCATGGTGGCTTTTGGCGGCCAATGTCTGTTGGTCCGTGGCCTACGATACTGCCTACGCTATGGTGGATCGTGCGGATGACCTTCAGATCGGTATTCGCTCATCTGCCATCACCTTCGGTCGGTTTGATGTGTTTGCGATCATGCTGTGTTTTGCGGCGATGATGTTGATTTTGGCGGGCGTGGCGCACGCGCTGATGCTAGGTTGGCCGTTTTGGCTAGGCTGGACGTTGGCGGTCATTCAGCTCTGTCGGCAATATGCGCTGATCCGTCACCGGCAGCCGGCTGACTGTTTTAAAGCGTTTCTCGAAAACGTTTGGATTGGCGCCGCAATCACCATCGGAATAGCGGTAAGTTATTGTTTAGGCAGATTTGCGTAAAGTTGAGGCTTCGTCTAGCTCAAACGAGAAGTCTGTCCAATACTGAAACGGCGTGTGCTCAATCGGCGCCAGCACATAAATATCTTCTGACAGTTGCTGAAGCTCACGTAAATTACCGCTGATGGGGGTTTCTTGGCTGGCTGATGCGGGTGTCGGCGGCACTGCAGGTAGGTTTTGTGTCTGGCACGCGATTTCTTTCAACAGCATCAAATCTTCAAATACGCTTCGTTCAAAACCCATGCGCGGCACCAGTCGGGTGTTGTAAACCAAGTCATCAATCAGTGCAATCACTTGTGGCGTGCCCCAAGCTTGCTGCAAGGCTTTCATCACGCGCGGCAGCGATTCTATCCCCGGCAGTTTGCTGTCTGGCGTGTGGTCTACATTCAGATTAAAGTGTTTGCGGCACTCTGCGGCCACCAAATCGAACGCATGTTGTTTGCCCTCTTTGGATAACAGATCAAGTAGATATAACCACATCCATGGTGAAGATTTTGGGTGCTTGGCCAGGTGCTGTTGAATGTGCTCAATCGCCTGATTGACGCGCCCGTTGGTGAACAATCTAGAAGCATCTTGCATGACTGCTTGCGTGCTTTGTTGCGAACTCACCTTGTAAGGCGCACCATGTGGCGCGACTGCATCATCATTGGCATGCATGGGCACCGATTTTAAGCGGCTGTTTGCTTTGGCTTGTAAGGGTGGTTGGGTGGCGGGATTCATCCCCGGCGACTCAGACGCGGACGGGGCGGGCGGTAAGGTGGAAGAAAAAGCCTGGCCAGAGAGCGGACGCGTCGCCGGCCCCATCGCCGTATCGGCAGTGCCTGCTAATTGTTGCGCCGAAGGACGCGCCTTATGGACTTTGGGGGCAGCCGCATGCTGGCGTAGCCAATCTGCAAAGAAGAATCCGCTCGCAATCAGCGCCAGCCCCAAAGCAATCACCAACGTTCGCAAAATATGATTCTCGTTTTGCAGCTGAGTCAGCTGGGTTTTTAACGTGGCAAGGATGCTCGCTTGCGCTAAGTTGCTGGCGTAGAGGACATCAGACTTCGTTTGTAACTGTTTGAAATGCTGTTGCAAGTCGTTAATTTGAGTTTGTAATGCAGTATAAGCCTCTACAGGGATCGCAGGCGCGGCAGGCGGTTCTGTAGTCTCTAGCGGTGGGCTAGCGACTTCGACGACTGGTTTGACGGCGGCAAGTGTATTCACAACCGTGGTAGTGTTGTCAGGTTGAATGGTGAAAACGTGGCGCGAATGTTGGCAGCGGTCAATCAGGGTGACGGTGATTGGCTTGGTAATCGCGAGATCTGTCCACAGCAGCAAAGCCCCTTGTTGGCTGCTCAGCGTGGTGTATTCTAAATGCACATGCGCAGCATCAGGGTCAGCCGCCGGTGACTGGCTTAAACTGAAACAGCTGACATCTGTGTCAGGCAACACTTGATTGAGCGACACCTGCGCCAACAGCGGCTGTCCCGGTGGGGAAGCAATTGCCAGTTCACCGAATGTGGCTGCTTGTAGCTGGCCTATCAACGCAAAGAGTACAAAAGCAAACAGCCATCGCACCTCAGAGGCGGCAAATAAAACGGTATGTTTAATCTTGTATAGCCCTAAAAGCATCTAAATAATTTTGGTGGTATCGCCACTATTAATAAGTAATTGTCTAGATAATAAACTAACTACCTAAACAACCATTGTGTGCAAAAAATACAAACTTGCGCTAATATAGCATTGGATTGCAATTATCCCTGAAAAATCAAGGGTCAATTGCAATAAAAGCATGTTTTAAGTCAGGTAATTTGCATAATTGATGGCAAAAAGCCGCAAGCCAGCACTCATCGCCAGCTCTAATCAACGGGTTCCGATTATTTTAGAAGATATCGTTGACAAGGTTTCTCATGCTGGCATATAATCCGCCCTCTTAATTTATACGCTATAACTTGGTAGTTATAAAATGAAAACTTTTTCAGCAAAATCGCATGAAGTACAACATGACTGGTTCGTGATTGACGCCACAGACTTGGTGTTAGGTCGTTTGGCCAGCGCAATCGCACACCGTCTGCGTGGTAAGCACAAAGCTATTTACACGCCACACGTAGATACCGGTGATTACATTGTTGTGATCAATGCAGACAAAATTAAAGTAACTGGTAACAAAGCAGGTGACAAGTTGTATCACCGCCACTCCGGTTACCCAGGTGGTATTACAACCACCAACTTCTCAAAAATGCAAGACCGCTTTCCAGGCCGCGCTTTAGAGAAAGCTGTGAAAGGCATGTTGCCAAAAGGTCCTTTGGGCTATGCCATGATCAAAAAAATGAAAGTGTATGCGGGCGACAAGCATGAGCACATTGCGCAACAACCGCAACCATTAACCATCTAATTTAAGACGATTAGGATAAAACATGATCGGTAAATACAACTACGGCACAGGCCGCCGCAAAAGTTCAGTGGCACGTGTGTTCCTGAAGTCTGGCAGTGGCAACATCGTTGTCAACGACAAGCCAGTTGACACATATTTTTCACGCGAGACTTCTCGCATGATTTTGCGTCAGCCTCTGGAATTAACAAACAACACTGCAAGTTTTGACATTATGGTCAACGTGCATGGTGGTGGTGAATCCGGTCAAGCGGGTGCTGTTCGTCACGGTATCACGCGTGCACTGATCGATTACGATGCAGCGCTGAAAAGCGCATTGTCTCACGCTGGTTTCGTAACACGTGATGCACGTGAAGTTGAACGTAAGAAAGTCGGCTTGCGTAAAGCGCGTCGTCGGAAACAGTTCTCCAAACGTTAATTCAAACGTTTGTTACAAACCTGTTGTGCAAAAAGGTCGCATTGGCGGCCTTTTTCATTTATATTGTTTTACTTTTTAGAGATTGATCATCGCTGATCGCGTGTCTGGTTTGAAGCTATGGAAAAAATCAAAGTTGGCATTGTAGGGGGCACAGGCTACACCGGTGTTGAATTACTGCGTTTATTGGCAAGGCATCCCAATGCGCAATTACAAGTGATTACCTCAAGAGGTGAAGCAGGATTGCCAGTGGCTGATATGTTCCCCAGCTTACGCGGTGTAGTGGATCTTTGCTTCAGTGATCCCACCACTGTCGATTTGACGCAATGTGACGTGGTGTTTTTTGCCACACCGCATGGCGTGGCCATGGCGCAAGCCCCGTCACTGATTGCCGCCGGTGTGAAAGTCATTGATTTGGCCGCCGATTTTCGATTGCAAGATGCTGCAGAATTTGAAAAATGGTATAAGTTGCCGCATAGCTGCACCGATGTGTTAAAACGTGCGGTCTATGGATTACCTGAGTTGTATGCCGCCGATGTGCAACAAGCACAAGTGATTGGCAACCCCGGTTGTTATCCAACCACGGTTTTATTGGGACTCGCCCCTTTGCTCGAGCAAGGCTTCATTGATTTCTCAGTGCCCATTATTGCAGATGCAAAATCAGGCGTGTCAGGCGCAGGCAGAAAAGCCGAAGTCGGCACCTTGTTCTCTGAGTCTAGTGATAATCTAAAAGCGTATGGGGTGGCTGGTCACCGGCATCATCCGGAAATTCTGGCCCAGTTAAAGAAACTGTCTGCCAACGACGCGGTCAATTTGATATTCGTGCCGCATTTGATCCCCATGATTCGCGGCATGCTCACCACTTTGCATGTGAAGCTGAATGCAAAAGGTCAGCAACAGCGCTTGCAGCAGTTGTACGAGCAGCGTTATGCAGAGGCGGTATTTGTGGATGTGATGCCCGCTGGTGCGCTACCTGAAACCCGGTCAGTGCGGGGGGCTAATGTTCTGCGTCTAGCGATATACCCACAAGCTGCAGATTATGTCACAATCATTGTGGTACAAGATAACCTGGTGAAAGGGGCATCTGGCCAAGCAGTGCAGAATATGAATCTCATGTTTAATCTGGCACCGGATGCTGGGTTGCAAGTGTTGCCTTTATTGCCATAATGATACGACCGATACGAAGAAGACTGCGGAATCATTTTGGTCTGACAGCCAAGCAGGTTGCGGTTCGTTCCCATCGTCCTTGGTATTTTCAAAGCATGTTGGCAGTCACGTATCTCATGATTGGTTTTGCATTGGCTTATTGGGTTTTGCATGATGATGATGGTGAGACCGTACGCCAACGCTTGCGGCAAATGACCACTGAAAACATCGAGTTACAGAAAAAACTCATTGCTTCGCAGCGTGAGTTACAAGTGGAGCTAGCCACCAGTAATAACTTGGCCAAGACGCTCACGGCGCAGCAAGATGAAAACATCAAGCTCAAAGAAGAATTGGTGTTTTACAAAAATATGACCAAGCGTTAAGGCAGTGCAACCGATGACGTTGTCGATCAGATGGCGCCATTAAAGTTAATTTGGAACAGGAAGTAGCATGTTTTTCAAAAAAAGCGTTCAAATCGATAGTCACATTGATACCCTGATCGGCCATGAGACACAAATTAACGGCAATATGCAATTTGCGGGTGGCTTGAGGATTGATGGTTTGATTGCCGGCAATGTGATTGAAAAACGCGAACACCCAAGCACGCTGATTATTAGTGAAAACGGGGCAGTGACAGGCGCAGTTGAAGCTTCTAAAATTGTATTAAACGGTATGATACGCGGCCCGGTCAGATCTTCGGTGTTTATTGAATTGCAAAGTAAAGCGCGGATTGTGGGTGACTTGTATTACAAGTCGCTAGAAATGCACACTGGCGCCGTGATTGAAGGAAAATTGATTTATCTTGGTGAACAGTCTGACGCTGTTGTGCCCGAAGCGACTTGAAATTGACGATTTCGTCGCCATATTGTTATTGAGAATTTGACAGGAGTCTATGATGACCGCAGAAGCTACCCTTGAAATGCCCGTACCATTGGTATTTACCGACAACGCCGCCAAAAAGGTGAAAGAACTCATTGATGAAGAAGGCTCGCCTGATCTGAAGCTGCGCGTGTTCGTGAGTGGCGGTGGCTGCTCTGGCTTCCAATACGGATTTACCTTTGAAGAAGAAGTAAATGACGATGATACGCAAGTGGATAAAGACGGCGTGACTTTGCTGATTGATCCGATGAGCTTGCAATATCTTGCTGGTGCAGAAATCGATTACACAGACAGTTTGCAAGGGTCGCAGTTTGTGATTCGCAATCCGAATGCAACCACTACTTGTGGTTGCGGCAGCTCATTCTCGGTGTAACTTAGCCCTGCAATCGTGCTTGAATCAAAAAAGCCAAGCGTCAGCTTGGCTTTTTATTTTGGTGATTGTCACGCGCTGCATGTGTCCTGTGTATGCATTACAGATTTAGCAAAGGTATGCAAACAAAAGCCCCGACATTGAATGATGCCGGGGGTCTGTGAGCCTTGAATTGCCAGCGGCCTAGCGTTGGTGCAGAGGCACAAACTCTCTGCGTGCTGAGCCGACATATAGCTGGCGTGGACGGCCAATTTTTTGGTCCGGGTCAGCATTCATTTCACTCCATTGCGAAATCCAGCCAGCGGTGCGCGCAAGCGCAAAAATAGCGGTGAACATCGAGTTAGGAATGCCCATCGCGCGCATGACGATACCACTGTAAAAATCAACATTTGGATACAGTTTGCGAGAGACAAAGTATTCATCTTCGAGCGCAATTTTTTCAAGCTCCATCGCCAATTTAAACATTGGGTCATCATGTAAGCCAAGCTCATTGAGCACTTCATGGCAGGTTTTGCGCATGATAGATGCGCGTGGGTCCATATTACGGTAGACGCGGTGGCCAAAGCCCATCAAGCGGAAACTGTCTGTTTTGTCCTTGGCGCGCTTGATGAATTCACCAATGCGGCTGACATCGCCGATTTCTTCCAGCATGTTGAGTGTGGCTTCATTGGCGCCCCCATGGGATGGGCCCCACAAGGACGCAATGCCCGCGGCAATACAGGCAAATGGGTTGGCGCCACTTGAACCGACCAAGCGGACGGTGGAAGTTGACGCATTTTGTTCATGGTCCGCATGCAAAATGAGAATGCGCTCGAACGCACGGGCCAGTATCGGATTTGGCACATAGTCTTCGCAAGGCGTAGCAAACATCATGTGCATAAAGTTTTCGGCATAGCCCAACTGGTTTTTGGGATACATGAAGGGCTCGCCCACATTGTATTTATAGCTCCATGCAGCAATGGTGGGGACTTTGGCCAGCAAGCGCATCGCGGCGACCCTGCGTGACTCAGGGTCTGACACGTTGTTGTTGTCGGGATAAAAAGCGGCCATGGCGCCGACCACAGCAATCATCACCGCCATCGGATGCGCATCACGCCGGAAACCTCGAAACACATTGCTCATCTGGTCGTGCAACATGGTGTGCTGCCGAATGGTGTGCACAAAGTCTTCACGTTGTTGCAGGTCGGGGAGTTCACCGTTCAGTAGCAGGTGTGAGACCTCTAGAAAATTACAGTTTTCTGCCAGTTGTTCAATCGGGTAACCGCGGTAATACAACAAACCTTGTTCGCCATCAATAAAGGTGATGCCGGAGTTGCAGGAGGCCGTGGACATGAAGCCAGGGTCAAAGGTGAAATAACCATGCTTACCCAAGTTTCGGATATCGACAACATCGGTGCCGAGGCTGCCTTTTAATACCGGCAGTTCAATCGCGGTGCTGTGGTCATTGTCAAATGTGATGGTCGCTTTAGTAGCCATAACGTGCTCTATTTTTAATCAAGGTTGTATAAATTATACGCAATCGTTTTTGAATAGGGTGGCTTGCGCAGCAACCAGCCCATAAAAGTTAAAAATTACACGGTCAACCTGCACCAGTTTAAATCATCATCGCAGTGCATTTGCACTGCTTTAGGGTGTTTTACGATTTAACGTGGATAAATCGCACCCAGTACGCGTTGCCCCGCGGCACCGGTCACGCTGGGTAAGTTGCTGGAGAGTCCATCAATGCAGCGTTGTGCCAGCCAAGCAAAGGCCACTGCCTCGACCCAGTCTACCCCAATGCCTAAATCATCGGTGTGACGCACCGGCAGGCCCGCGAGTGATTGCAGCCGATCCATCAATGCAGTGTTGTGCGCGCCACCTCCGCACACATATATCTCGTCTGCAGCGCTGCAATATTGTTTTAAGGCTTGCGCAATGGACACAGCGGTTAATTCGAGCAAGGTGCGGGCGATATTTTGCGCTGTCTCGGCATGCGCGAGCAGATGCTTGTCGAGCCAAGCCTGATTAAATAAATCGCGTCCGGTACTCTTTGGGATGCCATACGCAAAATAGGGCTCGGTCAGCATGGCATCTAGCAGGGGTTGGTTGACGCATCCCCCATTGGCCCAGGCGCCGCCTGCATCATAGGTTTGCCCTGTATGTTGCATGGTCCACGCATCCATTAATAAGTTGCCAGGGCCTGAATCAAAGCCAATCACACGGCCATTGGCTGGTAAATCTGTTAGGTTGGCAATGCCACCGATGTTGATTAAGACGCGGTGTTTGTCGTTGGTAGCGAACAGGGCTTGGTGAAAAGCCGGCACCAGCGGGGCGCCCTGACCGCCCGCAGCGATGTCGCGGCTACGGAAGTCGCCGACAACGGTAATATCTGTGCGCTCAGCTAAGCGTGCGTGGTTGCCCAGTTGCATGGTGTAGGCCTGTTCAGGGCCTAATTCAGGGCAATGTCGGATGGTTTGACCATGGCAGCCAATGGCTGTGATGGCGCTAGGGGGCAATGCAGCGGCGGTTAATAACCCTTGTACAGCCGTTGCATACAAGTCCGCCAAACGGTTAGAAATCAGGGCGGCTGTGTGCAATTCGTTGGGTGAGGGCGTGTGCAAAGCGAGTAAGGCCTGACGCATCTCTGCGGGGTAGGGCAAGAAAAACTGGCCCAGTTGCGTCAGACGTTCAGCGTGCTGTTCTACCACCACAGCATCTACGCCATCCAGACTGGTGCCCGACATCAGTCCAATAAAAAGGCGCGCTTGTGCGGGTGGTGCTGAAAAATTCATAAGATATAAGTGTAACACTGCTCATGCTTGGCTTACAGAAATGCATGGGATTACGTTAAAATAGTTGTTTTAGATTTGTGATCAAGTGTATGCGTCGCGTGCACTGAAAAAAGAGCCTTTATGACAGACGTAACACCAGCCTCGGTAGCGACCGACGCCTTAAGTCCAGCGATTGCAGACGCACTAGCCATTATTAAGCGCGGTGCCGATGAGTTGCTGATCGAGCAAGAGCTGATCGAAAAATTGAAAACGGGCAAACCGTTACGCGTGAAAGCTGGTTTTGACCCGACTGCTCCAGACTTACATTTGGGACATACCGTGCTGATTAATAAGCTGCGCCAGTTGCAAGATCTGGGACATCAGGTGTTGTTTTTGATTGGTGATTTTACTGGCATGATCGGTGACCCGACCGGCAAAAGCACAACGCGGCCGCCGCTCACCGTCGAACAAGTCAAGGCGAATGCTGACACGTATTCGGCGCAAGTGTTTAAAATTCTCGACCCCGCCAAAACCGAAATTGTGTTTAATTCGCAATGGTTAAGCGAACTTGGCGCCGCGGGCATGATCAAGTTGGCAGCCAGCCATACCGTTGCACGCATGCTTGAGCGCGATGACTTTTCCAAGCGTTTTAAAGGCAATCAGCCGATCGCTATCCATGAGTTTTTGTATCCCTTGCTGCAAGGCTATGATTCGGTCGCATTGCAGGCCGATTTAGAGCTCGGCGGTACCGATCAAAAATTTAACCTGCTGATGGGGCGCGAGTTGCAAAAACAAGCGGGACAATCTCAGCAATGTGTGCTGATGATGCCTTTGCTAGAAGGCTTGGATGGCGTGAATAAAATGTCCAAGTCACTTGGCAACTACATCGGCATCAATGAAGCACCTGAAGCCATTTTTGCCAAGATCATGTCTATTTCTGATGTATTGATGTGGCGTTATATCGATTTATTGTCTTTTGCCAGCCTAGAAACGATCGCCACTTGGAAAGCGCAAGTGGCGGCGGGTGAAAATCCACGCAATATTAAAGTGGGTTTTGCGCAAGAAATTGTGGCGCGTTTTCACGGTCAAGCTGCCGCTGAGAAGGCGTTGCAAGATTTTCAGACGCGGGCCAAAGGTGGTATCCCAGAGGATGTGCCCGAAGTGACTGTCACCATTGATGGTGAGACGATAGGTATTGCGCAGTTGCTCAAACTGGCCAATTTAGTAGAAAGCACCAGTGAAGCCATGCGTGCCATTCAGCAAGGCGGCGTGAAGCTGGATAGTGTGAAAATTGAGGATAAAGCCTTGCAATTGGCAGCAGGCGTGACCGTGGTTGCGCAAGTAGGCAAACGCAAATTCGCTAAAATCACCATTCAATAAATGTCGCTATGCAATTAAAAAAAAGCCGCATTTGCGGCTTTTTTTACAGGGACTTGCGCAGATTAGCCGGCGGAATATTCAGCGACTCGCGATATTTGGCAATAGTACGGCGGGCAACCACTATGCCCTGCTGCGCAAGCGTGTCAGTGATTTGATTGTCAGACAACGGCTTTTTCACATTTTCCTCGGCCACCATTTGCTTAATCAGTGCACGAATGGCTGTGGCCGAACATGAGCCACCGGCGTCGGTAGCTACCGAGCTACCAAAGAAATACTTAAGCTCGAATACGCCACGCGGTGTGAGCATGTACTTATGTGTGGTGACTCTTGAAACGGTACTTTCATGTAAATCTAGCTCTTCTGCGATTTCACGCAACACCAATGGCCGCATGGCAATTTCACCATGTTCAAAAAAGTTACGCTGGCGGTCTACAATGGCCTGGGAGACGCGCAAAATCGTCGAAAAGCGTTGCTGGATGTTTTTAATCATCCATTTAGCTTCTTGCATCTGGCTTTGCAGATATTGGCCTGAGCTTTCTCGATTGCGTTTGAGGATATCTGCATACAGCTGATTGATGCGTAATTTCGGGATCACGCCATCGTTAAGCGAGGCCATCCAGATGCCCTTGATTTTTTTGACCACCACGTCGTGTTGGATAAAGTGGTCGTGGCTAAACGTGGCGAACTCGCTGCCAGGTTTGGGGTTTTGCTGGCGGATCAGTTGCTGTGCGCCTTTCAGTACCACTTCGTCGCAAGTCAGCGCTTTGCGTAGTTTGACAAAGTCTTTGTTCGCCAATAAGGGTAAAAAGTCTTTCGCAATGGCCATTGCTGTGCGTAGGTAAGGCGTATCCGCTGGCAGCACTTGTAGTTGCAGTAAGATGCATTCACGCAAGTCGCGGGCGCCGACACCGATTGGATCCAAGTTTTGAATCAACTTGAGCGCAGTTTCAAGTTCGAGTAGCTCGACTTCTAGCTCAGGGGGCAGCAGATCCACAATTTCTTGCAAATCTTGTTCTAGATAGCCATCATCATTGATGCTATCTAACAAAAACTTGACCAGATCCATGTCCCGTTTTGACAAGTGCGCTAATTGAATCTGGCTGATCAAGTGCTCACGCAGGCTAATATTGCTAGCATCTTGGCGCGAAAAGTCGCCGTCTTCATCGTCTTGATGATTACGCCCGGCTTCGTCCCAGTTGCTGGCACTGCCAAACTCTTCATAATCATCGGCAAACTCAGGCGGGGTGAACTCTTCATTCAGATTGGGCTGTTCGCCATCATTGCCAGTGAGTTCTTCGCGCAAGCTTTCGGCCGGCGGAGTGAGTTCTTTTTGCGTGGCCACATCAAACGAGCTGGCATCTTCCACTTCAGACTCTGCCGTTGCGGTGGCGGTGGGCGAGTGGTCTTCGAACTCGCCCTCTTCGCCGTCGGCCATTTCAAGTAATGGATTTTCTTGCAGGATCGTTTCGAGTTCCTGATTCAACTCAAGGGTAGACAGTTGCAACAGACGGATAGACTGTTGTAGTTGCGGCGTGAGCGCCAGATTTTGAGAGATGCGTAATTGCAGGTTTTGCTTCATAACTACTTACAGCCTAAAGTTCTTGCCCAGATACACTTCACGCACGCCTTCATTTTGAATAATTTCGTCCGGGGTGCCGGCGGCAAACACCGCGCCTTCATTCACGATGTAGGCGCGGTCACAAATATCCAAGGTTTCACGCACGTTGTGGTCTGTAATCAATATACCGATATTCTGGCTACTTAGGTAACGAATAATTTTTTGAATCTCAATCACCGCAATCGGATCGATACCGGCAAAAGGTTCGTCTAGCAGAATAAACTTTGGGTCAGTGGCCAAGCAGCGTGCAATTTCTACCCGACGGCGTTCACCGCCCGACAGACTCACTGCCTGACTATTGCGAATGTGCTGGATGTGTAACTGATCTAGTAAGGACTCCAGACGCGCTTCGCGTTGTTCCGCGGTATGCGGGCGTGTTTCGAGAATCGATAAAATGTTATCCGTCACCGTCATCTTGCGAAAGATCGACGCTTCTTGCGGCAGATAGGCTAAGCCCATGCGCGCGCGCTCATGCATCGGGGCATGACTGACATCTGCACCATTGAGCGTGATCGTGCCGTCATCAAGTGCTACCAGGCCAACAATCATATAAAAACTGGTGGTTTTACCCGCGCCATTCGGCCCTAGGAGCCCAATCACTTCGCCACTACGCAACTCTAGGGTGGTGTTTTTAACCACGGTGCGTCCCTGATAGGTTTTTTTCAGGTGACTCACTAGCAGTTGATTATGGTCTGAGGAAACGGTTGTCTGCATAAGGCCGGTCTTTATGGTTGTGCTTTCGCAGGCTCACTCGGGCTGTCATTCGGCACCGGCGCTAGGTTGAGTTGCAATGAACGATTCATGCGCAGCCCCTGCTGGCTGGTCGGCTTATTGTCGATCACTGGCGGTGTGGTTTTATTTTTTGGTTGAATGGTCGCTTTGACGCGGCTGCCGGCGGTGCCGTTCGGATTGGCCTTGGTGCCGCCGATGACTTCGGCGTACTCTGCGTTGGCGTCATAACTGATGTAGTCACCGGTGACGATGTCCTCACCACGCTTGACCCAAGCATTGGTATACAGTTGTACCTTGTCCATGCGCGCATTGTATTCAATGCGCTGACCGCTGCCTTGCATCCACTCGTTTTTGCCAGTGCGTTTTTGTTTGAAGGTCGTTGGGTTGCCGGTGCAAGTGCTGTGTTGAAAGCCATCTTGGTCTTCACGCACAATCATTTTGTCAGCCTTGATTTGTAAGGTGCCCTGATTGAGGATGACGTTGCCAGTATAAATGCTGATTTTTTTGGCATCGTTGACGGTGACGGTGTCCGCCTCGAGCTCGATGGGTTGATCACGGTCAGCCTCTTCGGCCAGCACGCTGGTTGACCACTGTAATAGCGCCCAAAGGGTCAAACAGGTGGCATAAAATAATGGCTTTTGCGTGTTCAACTCATTTCTCCAGAATCAACGACCTTTGTATTTGCCTGTTTTAGCAGGCGATGCCGGGCTCACAGGGGCACGCTCGTAATGAACGTGTACCCGATTAAACAATTGCATGGTGCCCGCTTTGTTATCAAAGCGCATGCCTATGCCCGTAATCACTGTGGCCGGTTGCTGGCGGATAGTCACCGGCAAGTCCGTATGTGCGACATCAATATCAGGCTCCAGCGTCAAGCGCTCCGTTTGTAACTGCATTTCACCTTTGTCCGCGGTGGCTTGGCGAACGACTTTGACTTGTTTGATAAACTCCACCATTTTACCATTGGCCGAGACGGTGCCCTGTTGGCCGTAAATTTGGGTGTAGGGCTTGTCTTGACCAAACTGCGTAAAACGTGGGCGTTGTAACTCCGTGTGTTCGTTATCAGGAAAATGGCGCATTTCTGCCGCAGCCAGCACATATTTGGTATTGCCACTGGCATCTGTACGCGTGCTAACAAAATTGTAAAGCATGTAATCAGGGTCGTGCCGACTTAGGCGGCTCAGACTCAGCCCTTGCTCCTGCACGGTCTGGTTAATCCAGAACGTCAGCAATGCTAAAAATAGCATTAGTGCAATCGGTAACAAAATGGGATGTTTTAGCATGGGGGATTTCCGCGACGCCTACTTACCTAAACGACTTTTGCCTTGAGTAAGTCGTGCATATTAAAGGCGCCTACCAGTTGCTGTTGATCATTCACTGCCATGAATCCATTGATCTTGTACTGCTCCATCATGTTGACTGCTTCAACGGCCATTTGTTGCGTGTTTAATAAGCGAGGTTGATGATTCATCACCGTATGAATAGGTGTTTGCGCATGTGTGTTGCCCTGCATAAACAGGCGCCTTAAATCGCCATCGGTGAAGATGCCCACCGGCCGTTGCCCATGATCGATAATCGCAGTAAAACCCATGCCTTTGCTGGAAATTTGCGCGATGGCTTCTTGAATCGTCGCTTGTTCATGGATACTCGGAACAGCTTCTCCGGTGCGCATGACATCTTTGACGCGCACCAGCAAGCGTCTGCCAAGATTGCCACCGGGATGGGAGCGTGCAAAGTCTTCGGCGGTAAATTCACGCGAATCCAGCACACACAATGCTAAGGCATCTCCTAGCGCAAGCGCTGCGGTGGTACTGGCAGTGGGGGCGAGGCCCAACGGACAAGCCTCATGGCTCACCGCTGCGCTCAAGTGCACCTCTGACTCGCGCGACAGCGTTGAATCTTCACGACCGGTAATACTCAACACGCGCGCACCGATACGGCGAATGGCGGGTAAAATATTGATGATTTCATCACTTTCGCCAGAGTTAGACAGCGCAATGACGACGTCTTCTGCTGTGATCATGCCGAGGTCGCCGTGGCTGGCTTCAGCCGGATGCATGAAAAATGCTGGGGTGCCGGTGCTGGCTAATGTGGCTGCGATTTTGCCACCAATGTGGCCGGACTTACCCATGCCAGTGACCACGACGCGGCCACGGCACTCAAGGATCATGCGCACGGCAGCTTCGAACGCATTGCCGATACGGTCGGCCAGTTGGCGTATTTCATCTGCCTCATGCAACAATATGCCTCGCGCACGCGACACAATGTCTGGATTTTTCACTAGGTGGACACCTGATTTTGCTGTGTTCATGGCGAGTTAGTATAGCAAGTGACGCCCATGCCAAGAAAGCGAATCCTCCCTTTTTTTACCGATTTTTTATTTTCAGGCACATTTTTTGCATAAAATAGAGTTTTGTGGCAGGATGGTTTATGTTAAAACGCCGTCGTTTTAGCCTATCTCGCTACGATTCGTCCTTATAAATTGTTTACCGGTTGATATGCATCAGCCAAGGTTGACCTTAATGTTTTAGAATTTTTGCATGTTTGATTCCCTGATCCATTTATTACTTCTGTTAACCAGCTCGGTCTTTGCCGTTGGCTTGTTCCGTATCTTGGGTTTGCCAGCGATGTTGGCTTATTTCATGATTGGGATTGTGCTCGGCCCGCACGCACTTGGCCTACTCGAAGACGAAGAAACCGGCCGACAAGTGGCTGAGTTTGGCATCGTGTTTCTCATGTTTAGTATCGGTCTAGAGTTTAGCCTACCCAAGCTTTATGCCATGCGTAAAACCCTGTTCGGATTGGGTGGTGGTCAAGTCGTCCTCACGCTGTTAGCCAGCCTGATTTTGGGTAAGTTGGCAGGCCTCAGCCTGACTTCTGCATTTATTATTGGTGCTGCAATCACCATGTCCTCAACCGCCATCGTCTCCAAAATTCTGATGGAGCGGGTGGATTTAAACTCCAGGCACGGCCGTCTCAGTATTGGCGTGCTGCTATTTCAAGACTTGGCTGTGATCCCCATTTTGGTATTAATTCAGACCCTAGGATCGCACAGCGATAATTGGCTGGATGTACTGGGCCTGACGCTGTTTAAATCTTCAATTTTGTTGTTTTTACTGTTCAAGTTCGGTAAAAATATGCTTAACTTCTGGTTTGAGTTGGTCGCTAAACAGCGTTCGCGCGAGCTGTTTGTATTAAACGTATTGATGGTGACCTTGTTGATGGCGGCAGCCACTAATTTTGTCGGTCTCTCGTACGCGTTGGGTGCTTTCGTGGCGGGGATGTTGATTTCAGAAACCAAATACCGTTACCAAGTCGAATCCGACATTGCGCCTTTCCGCGATATTTTGCTCGGGTTGTTTTTTATCAGTGTTGGCATGTTGTTAGACGTCTCCGTACTGGTGGAACACATCGTGCTGATCGCCTTTTTGTTGATGCTTTTTCTGGTGTTCAAAATTGGTTTGATTGCTATGCTAACCAAATTCTATGGTTTTGAAATGGGCGTGGGCGTACGCACCGGCATCATTTTGGGGCAAGCCGGGGAGTTTAGTTTTGTGGTGTTGGCGCTCGGTTTGCAAACAAAACTGATTGATGGCGAAGCCTTGCAACTGGTGTTATCGGTGGCGGTCCTCTCGATGTTGGTTGCGCCGTTTATTATTCAATATAACGGCCGCATTGCGCGTGCGCTGGTGAAAAGTTATAGCCGTAACAGCATCAAGGTGGTGGATAGCATACAAGAGCTGAGTCAGGACCTGCGCGGCCATGTCATCATTTGCGGTTACGGCCGCAGCGGGCAGTATCTGGGCCGTTTTTTGCGTGAAGAAAATATTCCTTATGTGGCGTTAGATATGGATGCCAGTCGCGTGCAAGAAGCTGCTTCCGCCGGTGAAAACGTGATTTACGGCGATGCCGGTAGACGCTCAGTCCTTGAGGCCGCAGGGTTGACCAGAGCCAAGGCGGTCATCATCAGTTATGCCGAAATACGTGGCACCATGAAGGTGTTGCATGTGATTAAAGAGCGGCACCCTAACCTACCAGTGATTGTGCGTACCCATGATGACAGTGACATGGATGCACTGCGGGATGCCGGCGCCGCCGAAGTGGTGCCTGAAATCTTAGAGGGCAGTTTAATGTTAGCCTCGCATGCGCTGGTGACTTTGGGTGTGCCGTTGAACCGGGTAGTGAAACGGATTCGTTTGTTCCGTGAAGAGCGTTACAAAATGTTTAAAGGCTATTTCCGCGGCGTCAGCGATGCTGATACGGCCACCGCCTCCTTGCCGCAATTGCACTCGGTGGAAGTGTATAAAAACTTTTATGCACATGGTTTGCGAATCGACCACATTCCGTTCGGCGATTTTGCCGTCGAAGTTAAGCAATTACGCCGCCCTAATATGCCGGAGCCGATTGCCCCGCGCGATGACATTATGTTGGGTGAGGGCGATATCCTGGTCTTGCTGGGCAGTAATGCCGCCTTGATTGCGATGGAAGTCTATTTGATTTCTGGGCGCAAACCGTAACACAATACATCTCTCACGCCCTGACTGCTTTAAGCGCTATGCAGTCGGGCATTGCACCTTAAACAGAAAATGCTTTATGGCTAACAGTTCAGTCGTGGTAGTGGGCGGTGGCATTGTTGGATGTCTCACTGCCATGCAGTTGCGTCAACAAGGTCATGCCGTCACGGTGGTCGAGCGCAATGTGATCGCGGCACAAACCTCTGGAGAATCCTCTTGGGCAGGCGCGGGCATTGCGTTTCCTTTGTTGCCTTGGTTTTATCAGGATGTCGTCAATAGCTTGGCCCTAGCTGGCGCGCGCGCGTATCCGGCGGTGAGCGCAGCCTTGTTCGACGACACTGGCATTGATCCCGAATGCACGCGTAGCGGTATGCGCATTCAGCCGCCATATGATCTTGAGCGTGCCAAAGACTGGTGCCAGCGTTTTGACCTAGCTTATGAGGTAGAGGGGGATGCGTTGTTGATCCCAGAGGTACTGCAAATTCGCAACCCGCGTTTATTGCAAGCGCTGAAGGCATGGCTGATCAAGCATGGCGTCACCCTCCGTGAGCAAACGCAGTTGATGCCTTTGCAACAAGGTCAAGCTGCTATTCAAGGTTGGCCTACCACCACCGGCGACACCTTGGTGGCCGATGTGTTTGTCGTCACCTCTGGGGCCTGGAGCTTTGAGCTATTAAAACACACCGCACTCCAGCTGGATGTGAAGCCGATGCGTGGACAAATGCTGCTCTATCAAATGCCGCCCGGCTTGGTGCCACACATACTCTACCGCGAGGGCTTTTATATGTTGCAACGGCGAGATGGGCATTTGCTCGCAGGCAGTAGCTTAGAAGATGTGGGATTTGATAGCGGGGTCACCGAAAGCATGCGGCTTGAAATGTTGCAAAAGGCAGAAGCCATGCTACCGGCTTTGCGCGGACAGCCCATTATTCAGCATTGGAGCGGATTACGTCCGGGCACTCCGCATAATATTCCGACCATCGGGCAACATCCTCAGATTGAGAATTTATACTTGAATACGGGGCATTTTCGTTACGGTGTCACCATGGCGCCCGAATGTGCACGTCAGATCGCAGCGCTGCTGGCTTAGTTTGAATAGTGTCTTCTGCTCGCTAATCGCTGGCAACCCAATCGCCGCTCTTGCCACCGTGTTTCTCCAGTAATCTGATGGCCGACATGGTCATGCCTCTGTCAATGGCTTTGCACATGTCATAAATGGTCAGTAGGCCAACCTGCACCGCGGTCAATGCTTCCATTTCGACGCCGGTTTGGCCGGTCGTTTCGCACTGCACGCGGCAGGTAATGCTGTGTTGATGCTCGTCCGCCATAAAACTGACATCAACACGGCTTAAGCTCAGTGGATGGCAAAGCGGAATTAAATCGCTGGTTTTTTTGCTGGCCTGAATGGCTGCAATGCGCGCAATCCCTAACACATCCCCCTTTTTTGCATGGCCTTGCAAGATGGTTTGCAAGGTGCTGGCTTGCATCTCGATACGGCCTTGCGCGACGGCGATGCGTTTGGTGTGCGGTTTGTCACCGACATCAACCATATGGGCGTGGCCTTGTGCATTGAAATGGGTCAGTCCGTCAGTGGGTTTTGTCATGGTGTGCCAACGTGAAAAAGGATGAACTCAAGCGATGAAGTCGTTATCATAACAAGTTTGAGTCGTGGTGACAGGCTCAGCATACGCACCCACATTTTAAACACAGGTATTCATGGTTTTAAAACACGCTCAACTTACTAGCCGTCAGACAACACAGCGCATCGTGCGAAGTGTGTTGCTGTGTGGCTTATTGTTGGCGCCTGCATTGACAGGCCTGGCGAATAACGCCACTGGCGTGTTTTCTGGCAAACCTTACGAGCCAGATAGTCTCGACCTGACGTTACCGCCAGACTCTTCGAATCAACTGCCTGAGCTGGGAGACGCTTCTCAAACCGTCTTGTCACTGCGTGATGAAGAAAAAATTGCACATCAGATTCTTAAACAGGTGGCCACCAGTGAAGAGGTGCTCGATGATGCGGAAGTCACAGATTATTTGCAGGCCTTGGGGACTAAGCTAGGAGAAAGCAGTCCTGATCGGCAACAAAAGTTTTATTTTTTTGTAGTGCAAGATAAGTCCATCAACGCATTTGCGATGCCAGGTGGTGTGATTGGCGTACACACGGGCTTATTTATGGCGGCCAATAATGAGTCCGAGTTGGCCAGTGTGTTGGGCCATGAAATCGGACATGTGACGCAACATCATCTTGCGCGCATGCTGGCCTCCCAAAAGTACGATATGTTTAAAAATATCGCAGCCACCGCGTTGGCGTTGTTGATTGCCCGCTCTAACCCGCAAGTGGGCATGGGGGCGATGACTGCCGCTTCTGCCGCTGGGGTGCAAAAACAACTTGATTACACCCGTGAACACGAGCGCGAGGCAGACCGCGTCGGTCTGACGATTTTGCAAGATGCCGGCTTTGACGTGCGTGCCATGCCTGCCTTTTTCACCACCATGCAGCGGGTGACGCGTTTTTCGGATGGCGGCAACATGCCAAGTTATTTGCGCACACACCCGTTGACCAGTGAGCGGATTGCCGACATTGGCAATCGGGTACAAAACCTGCCTTATAAGCAGATCAATGACAGCCTGCCTTTTTTTCTGATGCGGGCGAAAATTCGTGCTTTTCAAGGCGCCCCCCAGCAAATGGTGGAGGAGTTTCAAAATAATATTAATGAAGGTCGGTTTCAAAACGAGTTGGCCGAGCATTATGGGTTGGCTTATGCCTGGTTGCGCGCCAATCAGGCCAGAAATGCGCAAACAGAGGTCGATTGGCTGGTGCAACATGGCATGGCCAATCCTTACCTGATCACTTTAAAAGCGGTCACATTGGCCAAGCTCGGTCAGGTGCCACAGGCACAAGCGCAGTTTGTGCAGGGCTTGCAGCAGTACCCGAAACATAGAATGCTGGCGCAGGGGCAAGCTGAATCATTGGTGCGTAGTCAGCAGTGGCCACAGGCGGTGACCTTTATCCAGCAGCAGCTTGAAACATTTGCCGAAGATCCCAAACTCTATGATTGGCTGGCATCGGCTTGTCAAGGGATGGGTAAACAGATGTTGCGCCATCAGGCCTTGGGCGAAAGTTATGTGCGCAAGTATGACCTGCCGCGGGCGATTGAGCAGTTTGAAATTGCCAGCAAAGCCAAAGATGGTGATTTTTATCTGCAATCCAGAGTAGAAGCGCGTTTGAAAACACTTAGGCAGCAACTCAAGCTTGAGCAAGGTGACGATAAAAACGGTTGAAAAGAGGCGATATGCAAGACAGTCAACGAAGAGCATGGTTAAAAGGGTGTCTCGCATTAGCAGCGTTGCCATTGGGGCTGTTGGCGCGAAAAGTGGAGGCGGCTACTTGGTTTGCGCAAGCGTTTGAGGCCAAACAAACCTCACAGGTGCTGGCTGCGCTACATGCCACAGCGGTGCCGATGGCCAATGATTTGCAGATTGAAGCACCGCAAAAAGCGGAAAACGGTGCGGTGGTGCAAATTGAAATTAACAGTCAGCAAGCCGCGGGTGCGCTTAGCCATCTTCGCTTATTGGCAGATGCCAATCCGACCCCGTTGATTGCCACTTTTGCCCTTGGTGATCGCGTGTTGCCCAAACTGGTGACGCGCATCAAGCTGGCGCAGTCGGGCGAGGTGATTGTGCTCTCGCAACAAGTGAACGGGCAGTTTCAACAGCAGCGCCGCCAGGTCATTGTCCTTGAAGATGGTTGTGGCGGCGATGATCGCGATGAACCCTTTGCTAGTAGCATGAAAATGCGCGCGCGCTTGCTTGTGGAGAGTCCGCTGGGCAACAACGTCACTGAACTAAAAATCATAATTCTGCATCCCATGCGTACAGGCCGCGGCAAGCGCGAGGATGGCCAACTGTTGCCCGCACATTTTATGCAGATAATGCAGGTGGTGTTGAACGGTCAAGTCATCGTGGATGCGCAAACTGGCACCGGCATCTCACGCAACCCCTACTTCACTTTTTATTTAAAAGAGGTCAAGGCCGGTGATGTGATTGCAGTAAACTGGCAGGATAATCTTGGCTTTGAGGGCCATGGCCAAGTCAGTGTCTCGGTGTAAACCAATAAGTATTATTTATTGATAAAATTAATATAATCAATTTTACATATCCATTGTAGCTGTCTACAATGCATCCATTCGCTGTTGAAACGCAGCAATTTTTAATTAACCCGTGTTTCTAATACATAAAAGGAGAACTACATGTCATTGATTAATACACAAGTACAACCATTTAAGGCGCAAGCATTTCACAACGGTAAATTTATCGAAGTGACTGAAGAGTCTTTAAAAGGCAAATGGTCTGTGTTGATTTTTATGCCAGCAGCGTTCACATTCAACTGCCCAACAGAAGTTGAAGATGCCGCTGACAACTATGCAGAGTTCCAGAAGGCTGGTGCTGAAGTGTACATCGTGACCACCGATACGCACTTCTCCCACAAAGTTTGGCACGAGACTTCACCAGCAGTGGGTAAAGCAAAATTCCCATTGGTGGGTGACCCAACCCATCAATTAACACGCGCATTTGACGTACATATTGATGAAGAAGGCTTGGCATTGCGCGGCACTTTCGTGATCAACGCGGATGGCGTGATCAAAACAGCTGAAGTACACAGCAACGAAATCGCGCGTGATGTGAAAGAGACTTTGCGCAAGTTGAAAGCTGCACAATACACTGCTGCCCATCCAGGCCAAGTGTGCCCAGCCAAATGGAATGACGGTGCTGCGACATTGACACCTTCTTTGGACTTGGTTGGTAAGATCTAATTCTGCCTGCACTGACTTGAGTACTGCCCTGCGCAAGCAGGGCGCTCAGGTAAAGTCACTTAAGGGTGGTTTTACCTGAGCGAATTTCCCCCAAACCCGTATTAAATGCCATTAAACATGGCCATGGCTTGTTGCCGCCCTCAGGCGCAGACAAGTTGTAAATTGGAGAGTAAAAAATGTTAGACGCACCTCTAAAGACACAATTGCAAACCTACCTAGGCATGCTGCGTGAGCCTATTCGTCTGATTGCATCGCTGGATGGCAGTGACAATGCGGCAAAAATGCGTGAGCTTCTGCAAGAAATTGCCAGTTTGTCTGACAAAGTGAGCGTGGACGAAACTGGCAATGATGCGCGTAAACCCTCGTTTGTGATTGCAAAAGCCGGCCAGACGCACGGTGTACGCTTTGCCGCGATTCCCTTAGGCCATGAGTTCACCTCATTGGTATTGGCTTTGTTATGGACGGGTGGTCACCCACCCAAGGTTGAGCAGGATGTGCTCGACCAAATCAAAGCGCTCGACACGGATTTAAATTTTGAAGTGTATATGAGCTTGTCTTGCCATAACTGCCCGGATGTCGTCCAAGCGACCACGTTGATGACCGTCTTTAACCCACGCATCAACACCACTGTGATTGATGGTGGCCTGTATCAAGACGAGGTGAATACACGCAACATCATGGCCGTGCCCGCGACCTTTCTCAATGGCGAGATGTTTGCTTCTGGTCGTATGCTGGTGGAAGAAATTCTGGCCAAAGTCGATACCGGGGCCGTGGTTAAAGAAGCCGAAAAACTGAATGCCAAAGAGGCGTTTGATGTGTTGGTAGTGGGCGGCGGCCCGGCGGGTGCATCTGCCGCGATTTACGCCGCGCGCAAAGGGATTCGTACGGGCATTGTTGCCGATCGTTTTGGTGGTCAGGTCAATGACACTTTAGCGATTGAGAACTTTATTTCGGTGAAGGAAACAGAAGGGCCCAAACTGGTTGCTGCGCTTGAAGAGCACGTAAAAACGTATGATGTCGACATCATGCCCTTGCAGCGTGCGGTTAGTTTGAGCGAGCCGCAGAAGGATAACAAGCATGCTGGTCTGATCGAAGTGAAGCTCGAAAATGGCGCGACCTTGCGTAGCAAGTCAGTGATTCTGGCCACAGGGGCTCGCTGGAGAAACCTGAATGTTCCTGGCGAAATAGAATACAAAAACAAAGGCGTCGCTTACTGCCCGCACTGCGATGGTCCGTTATTTAAAGGTAAGCATGTCGCGGTGATTGGGGGAGGCAACTCTGGCGTAGAGGCCGCGATTGACTTAGCGGGTGTGGTGGGCCACGTCACGCTGCTGCAATTTGACACTGAGTTAAAGGCCGATGCCGTGTTGCAACGCAAATTGCGTTCACTGCAAAACGTCACTATTTTAACCAGTGCGCAAACCACTGAAGTGACTGGCGATGGCACGCGCGTCAATGGCCTGACATACCTTGATCGGGTCAGTGGTGACAGCAAGCATCTGCCACTCGAAGGGGTGTTTATTCAGATTGGTCTGGTACCAAACAGTGACTGGTTAAAAGGCACCTTAGATTTAAGCAAGTATGGTGAAATTGAAATTAACAACCATAATGCCACTTCATTGCCTGGTGTATTTGCGGCTGGCGATGTCACCACCATCCCTTACAAGCAAATTGTGATTGCCATGGGGGAAGGTTCTAACGCGGCATTGGGTGCGTTTGACTACCTCATTCGCCAATAACCCATCACTTTTTAACGCCATCAAAAAAACCTGCCTCGGCAGGTTTTTTTGCATGGATGACGGTTGGATTTATACGCCGCTTAGCGATATAGACACCGCTTCTGCCACTTTGATGCCATCCACCGCAGCAGACAAAATGCCACCGGCATAACCGGCGCCCTCACCGCAGGGGAACAAGCCCTTGGTGTTGATACTTTGCAGGCTATCATCATCGCGTTTAATGCGGATGGGGCTAGAGGTGCGGGTCTCAACCCCGGTGAGTACGCCGTCTGCCAAATCGAACCCTACTACCTGTTTGGCAAACGCAGGAATCGCTTCGCGCATCGCGCTAATGGCGAATTCGGGCAGTGCGGTGTCTAAGTTGGTCAAATGCACGCCTGGCGTATAAGACGGCATGACTTCGCCAAATTTGGTTGAGGGTCGGTTGGCTAAAAAATCCCCAATCAATTGGCCGGGGGCGGAATAGTCTGCACCGCCCAGAACAAACGCATGGCTTTCGAGTTGGCGCTGAAATGCAACGCCTGCCAATGGGTGGTCCGGGTAATCGACCTCAGGCGTAATGCCCACCACAATGCCTGCATTGGCGTTGCGTTCGTTGCGGCTATATTGGCTCATGCCATTGGTCACTACCCGATTCGGCTCAGAGGCGGCAGCGACCACCGTGCCGCCCGGGCACATACAAAAGCTGTAGACGCTGCGTCCGTTTTGCGCATGATGTACCAAACGGTAATCCGCTGCACCCAGTTTTTTCAGAATATCATCGCTATAACTTTTGCCGTAGCGGGCACGATCAATCAGGCTTTGCGGATGCTCGATCCGAAAGCCAATTGAAAATGGTTTCGCTTCGACATAAATGCCTTTGTCATAGACCATTTCAAAGGTGTCGCGCGCGCTGTGGCCTACCGCCAACACCAGATGCTGGGTCGGGATATATTCCCCACTGAGCAGGGTGACGCCTTCTACTTGTTGGTTTTTGATCGCAATATCGGTCACGCGACTTTCGAAGCGGATTTCGCCACCAAGACTCAAGATGGTATTGCGCATGTCTTCCACCACGCCGACCAATCTGAAGGTGCCAATATGCGGATGGCTGACGTAAAGGATTTCTTCGGGCGCCCCAGCCTTGACGAACTCTTGCAGCACTTTGCGGCTGTAATGTTTGGTGTCTTTAATTTGGCTGTAAAGCTTGCCGTCAGAAAAAGTCCCTGCGCCGCCTTCTCCAAACTGCACATTGGATTCTGGATTCAGTTCACGTTTGCGCCACAAGCCCCACGTGTCTTGGGTGCGTTTACGCACCTCTTTGCCGCGTTCGAGCACAATCGGCTTAAATCCAGCTTGCGCCAGAATTAAGGCCGCGAAAATGCCTGCTGGACCAAAGCCGACCACGATGGGCCGAAGCGGTTTTGTGTTTGTGGCTTTGGTGACAAATTTGTAGGCTGTGTCAGGGGCGGGTTTGATGTGAGGGTCTTTTTTAAAGCGCACTAATACCCGGGCTTCATGGTTGACCTCAACATCGAGATTGTAGACATACAAAATGGCGTGGGATTTACGGGCGTCGACCCCCCGTTTAAAAATCTCGAAGCGGATCAGGTCGCTCTCAGGGATGTCGAGGCGCTTTAGCAGTGCCGCTTTGATTTGATCATCTTGATGCTTGAGGGTATCCGCCAATTCGATTGGCAGCTTAATTTCAGTGATTCTTAACATAATGGTGGATAGTGGTTATCTATCAAAAGTGTATTTTATAATATTCAGACTAGCCGTATCATAGATTTTATTGGGGTTTGATTGAATCTATACAAAAAAATGACGATATACCTATCGTATGGTTAATTACAAGCGCCGAATCATTATCCCGTTAATCATTGCAGCTGCACTGTTGTGCATCTCAATGTTATGGCTGTTTACAGCCATGTATCAGCTTGTCTATTACTCTGAGCAAAAAGACCTCGTGGACAGACAACGCTATGACATCGTGGCTTTGGGGAAAGCCATTACCAACGCAGAGAGTGGTCAGCGTGGCTATTTGCTGACTGGTCACACCTTATTTTTAGACACTTTGGAACGCGGGCGCTCTGAGACCAGCACGGTGATGGCCAAGCTGGATGCGCAAGCCCAGAGCTTAACGTTGTTGCGGCCTGGTTTGCAGCGTATCAGGCAATTGGTCCATCAAAAGTTTGACATACTGGATCAGAACATTCAGGTGCAACTGCATGCGGGTGAGTTTTCGCCACATTTATCTCTGAGCAAAGATAAAGGGCGTGAGGTGATGAAACTGATTGACGACGAGTTACTGGATCTCGATCGTAAGCTGGCGCATTTACGCGAAAATTTCGAGCATGAAATTCGCAAACGCATGTTGGCCTCTGTGGTCGGCGGTGTCTTGTTAGGGGTGGTGATTATTGGCGTCTTGCTTTTCTCTTATCGCAGCACCACACTCTTGCTGGAGCAGGTGCTTGAAACGCAAGCGGTTGCAAAACAAGCCAGTCATCAAGCAGACCACGATTTATTGACCGGCTTGCCGAACCGGCGCAGTGTCGGCGTGCATCTGGACAACACCTATCAGCTGGCCAGACATACCTCCAAGCAATTTGCGATTCTTTTTATGGATCTCGACGGTTTCAAGCTGATCAATGACAAGTATGGCCATGAAGTCGGCGATGCCTTGTTGATAGAGGTCGCCAATCGCTTTAAAAAGGTGCTCAGACAATCCGACTTTTTGGCGCGACAAGGCGGGGACGAGTTCATTTTGGTGGTCAGCAACTATCTTTATCGGCAGGAGCTAACACAGTTGGCGCAACGCCTGATCCAGTTATTTTCTGAGCCTGTGATGGTGCTGGGGCTACCGCTCGAAATTGGGGTCAGTATTGGCATTGCCGAGTATCCACATCATGCTAAACAGGTGAAACAGCTGTTGCATGTGGCTGATAAGGCCATGTATGACTCGAAGAAAAGTGGCAAAAACCGTTACAGTTTTGGGTCAGAAACGCGCTAATTCAAGCAGTATCTTGCAGCATTTTTTTTAATGATTGCACGGTCACCGCTTTTTTGGTGCTCAGTGACCATTCATCTAGGGCTTCCATCACGGCCATTAAAGTCGGTAAATCTCGGCGAAGATGGCGCAAACAGTAAGCAATCACCTCGTCGGGTAATTTCATGCCGCGTTCACGCGCATGTGCCCGCAACGCATCGGCTTTTTCATCATCGCTAAGCGCTTGCAGTTGATACACCAAGCCCCAAGCAAGGCGGGTGGCTAAATCATCGCGCAAGCCCATTTGCGTAGGCGCATGACTGCCTGCGGTGACCAGCACGCCACCCTCTGCTTTGATCTGATTGAAAGTGTCAAACAAGACAATTTGTGACTCGGCATCCAGCAAGTGGACGTCGTCTGCAATGTGCGCCCCTGCGCTTTGGGCGGCTAACAATAAGTGACTTTTGGCGCTACCGGATTCGCCCCATAAGTAAACAAAGCGGGTAGTTGCTTGCCCCGCCAATACTGCATGCAGGCTGGCGAGCGCCTCATGGTTTTGACCAACAATGAAGTTATCAAAACTCGGCGCGGCCGGCGGTTGAATATTGAGCAACAGTTGTTTCACAGCAAGCTTTTCGGGTATCTGGCAGATCAATCGTCCAGGGTTTGTATGAGTTGCGGTTGGCTGCTCAAATAAGCTTCGCTACGCAAATAACTTTGTTTGGTATGGCGCACCCCCACAGCAATGGCTGCACTCACTGGCAACGCAAGCAACACGCCGGCAAATCCGAATAGTTGCCCGCCCGCCATCAACGCGAGAATCACAATCACAGGGTGTAGGCCGATGCGGTCGCCCACCAAGATCGGTGTCAGTACAAAACTCTCTACTAATTGCCCCACCCCAAATACCAGCAGCACTGGCACGACCTCGGGCAATGAGGCAAATTGCAACAAAGCCAACACGACCGCCAATACGAACGCAAGGGCAAAACCAAGATAGGGAACAAAGCTGAGTAAGCCAGCTATCAAGCCGATTGACAGTGCCATGTCTAACCCGGCCAGCCATAAGCTGACGCTGTAAAACACGCACAAAGCCAGCATCACGGATAGCTGGCCGCGTAAAAATTCAGCCACGACTCGATCAATCTCAACACACATGGCACGTACACGGCCAATCCAGTCGCGGGGGATCAGTTCGCCGATGTCAGCCATCATGTGATCCCAATCCCGTAAAAAGTAAAACAGCACCACTGGTAATAAGCAGATATTGGCAAAGATACCGATCAGGCTCAGGCTTTTTTGTCCGGCGCTCAGCAGAAAATTGCCCAGCATGCCGCCTGCCGTTTGCCAGTGCTCGTTGATGAGTTTTTGCACATTGGTATGGTTGATGTCGAGGTGAATGCCAAAACGTTCCACTAGCCATGGTTCGACTTGCTGATGAAAGTGATCCAACAGCAGCGGGAGGCGCTGTGCAATTAACTGCGACTGCTGTTGCAGCAAAGGGATGATGATGAGCAACATGCCAGTGATGGCCAGTATGACACCCAATATGACCAGCAATGTGGCAAGCGTGCGGCCGATTTGCCAGCCTTTAAAGCCGGTTTCACTCAGGCGGTCCACCAACGGGTCCAGCATGTAGGCGATCACTGCCGCTGCCAAAAACGGCGTCAGAATGGGCTCTAACAAATGAAATAAGTAGAGGAGGGCCGCCGTGACAATCCACCAGCGATGATCACTGATGAACTGCGTGGCAACGGATTTCTGATGTTCCTGATCGGACATGGGCATGGACGACGTATCTGCATAATCCGGCATAGGTCGAACTGGCAAGATGCGTTAAAATAATGATTATTTTAAAATTATACTGAATTTCAACGCGCTGGCGCGCTTTGTTGCAAACATCTGCATCGCTGACAGCCGTTGACCTGATTAATTGCATGAAAAGAAACGAGAGTCCCTTGACAACTTCTGCTGATAAAACTTCCCTTACCTACCGCGATGCTGGTGTCGATATGGAGGCTGGTGACGCCTTGGTTGAGCAAATCAAACCTTTTGCTAAGCGCACCATGCGCCCTGAAGTGATGGGGGGCATTGGTGGTTTTGGCTCACTGTTTGCCATGCCAAAAAAATTCAAAGAACCAGTGTTGGTGTCCGGTACCGATGGTGTGGGAACCAAGCTAAAGTTAGCTTTTCAGTTAAATAAACACGATACCGTGGGCATTGATCTGGTGGCCATGAGCGTCAATGACATTTTGGTACAAGGCGCTGAGCCGCTGTTCTTTTTGGACTATTTTGCTTGCGGCAAACTTGAAGTGGGTACGGCGGCGGCAGTGATCAAAGGGATTGCGCTCGGGTGCGAAGAATCTGGCTGTGCCTTGGTAGGGGGGGAAACCGCCGAAATGCCAGGTATGTATCCAGCGGGCGAATATGACCTTGCCGGCTTTGCCGTGGGTTGTGTGGATAAAGCGAATATTATTGACGGCTCAACCATCCAAGCCGGCGATGTGGTGCTCGGCTTGGCTTCGAGTGGTGCGCACTCCAATGGATACTCTCTGATTCGTAAACTGATTGAAAAATCTGGTATCGATATGGAATCCGATTTTCATGGTAAACCATTTAAAGACGTGGTGATGGCACCAACCAAGTTGTATGTTAAATCGATTCTCAAGTTACTTGAAACCTTGCCAGTCAAAGGCATGGCGCACATTACTGGTGGTGGCATTACCGAGAACGTGCCGCGGGTATTGCCGGCTGGGATGACCGCTGAGGTGCAAGCCGCTAGCTGGACACTGCCGCCTTTGTTTCAGTGGTTGCAGGCACAAGGCAATATTGAGCCGCTGGAGATGTACCGCACATTTAACTGCGGCATCGGTATGGCAGTGATCGTAGCCGCTGAGCATGCTGAGCAAGCACACGCTGTGTTGGCGGGCGCCGGCGAGACGGTTTATCGGATTGGACACATTCGCGCGCAACAGCCAGGCGAAGCACCAACCGTGGTGGTATAAATTGTCTGGCTTGATAGGTGCGGGCATGGCACGTGCGTTTGTGGCCATCGGGTTGATGCTGGGCAGCGCAATGCTGTCTGCCGCACCCAAGCAACTGACATTGACCTATGATTTGCTGCAACAAGGCATTTCTATCGGCACTGTCAAAGATGAACTCACCGTGAGCGGCAACCGTTATCAGATCGCTTCGCTGGTGGAGGGTAAGGGGATTTATAAGTTGATGGGTGAGCGCACACTCTCCAGTCAGGGGCAGGTATTTTCAAATGCGCTGCGGCCCAGTCAATTTGAATCCCGGCAGTCCAAACACCCGGATAAGGCCTTGATCAGTCAATTTGATTGGGCAAAAAAAGTACTCAACATGCAAATTAAAGGGTCGCAGGCATCCGACAAGCTGAGCAAAGGTGCGCAAGATTTATTGAGTGTGATGTATTGCTGGATGTGGCAACCGCCGAAAGCCAAACAGATCAATATTGCTGTGGCGAATGGGAAGAAAATTGCGCCTCATAGCTTTGTGGTGACTGAAGAAAGCGACCCGCTCGAGACCACGGCAGGGACATTTCGTGTGGTGAAGCTGAGCGATGCGGATGGTGAAAAAACCTTGTATCTGGCGAAAGATAAAGGTTACTTACCAGTGAAACTGGTGATTGATGATGATGGAAAACACCTGGAGCAGGTGATCACTAGTATCACCGGGCAGTAACGGGTTATCAAGCTTGGGACAGCACCTGATGCAACCATCTGGGATGCGACACTGGATTCAACAGCATATCTCTTGGCCATTGCTGCTGGCCTTGGTTTGCTCATTAAGCATTCACCTGTTGGTCATTGAGCAAATAGATTGGCGTCGCTGGTTTGAAGATACCCAGCGCCCCCCCGCCGAGTTGCAAGCCCGTTTAATGCCCGTGTTACCTGCGGTGTTGCCCAAACCCGCGCAACCTCAGGATGATTCTCCGCGTGTGCCGAAAGCGAAGCCTGCGCAAACTGCGCCCGCCAATGCACAACCCGTGCCGGCCCCAACTGCGCCAGTCGAACCCTTGCCAGTGGTGGATGAACCGTCTATCACGCAGGAGGCGCCGGCTGAAACCCGTCTGGCGGATATACAGGCTTGGCATGAAATGGTGCCTCCCGAGGTGGTGAATGACGAGCCGCAAGCGCAACCTTATCAACGCGTCAGTACGGAGTTTTCCGTGTTTGTGAATGGCGAACAACGCCCCGCAGGTAGCGCCAAGATTGAGTATGTGCGCGATACGCCTGACACTTATCGTTTACGTTGGCAGGTTGAAGGGCGCGGTCTGTTAAAATTGTTATATCCTTCGCTCGAGCAGCTGAGTGAGGGGGAAGTGACGCCGCGTGGGTTAAAGCCACAACATTACCGTTACGCGTTTGGCAGTCGCTCCGACAAGATCTACGAGGCGAGCTTTGACTGGGAAACCAACATCATTAGCTTGAAAACCAGCAAAGGTGAGCAGCGGTTGGATCTGCGGGTCAATACACAAGACATTCTGAGTTTCATGTATCAGTTTATGTTTGTGCCGCCGCTAGAGGAGATGCACGTCACGCTCACCAATGGCCGCCGCCTAGGCGAATATGAATATCGCTTTGATGGCGAAGAGTCTCTGGTGATTGCTGACCAGACGATTCAAACGGTCCACATCAGCCATACCCGTGGTGACACGGATGAAAAAGTAGAACTGTGGCTGGCCAGCGAGTATCGCTATGTGCCGGTCAAAATCAAAAAACTGGAGAAAAACGGCATGGTGATTGAGCAAGTCGCCACGCGGTTGATCACCGAATAATGTAAGTATTTGAAAGACTTTGATGAACCAATCTCTCATGCGCCAGACGGCGATGTTATTAAACGACCTGCTGAAGTTTGAAAGCCCAGCAGATGCCAAACTCAGTGAGTTTTTTCGCCAACATCGTGAGTTAGGCACCAAAGAGCGTGCCTGGGTGGCCGAGACCGCCTATGGCGTGCTGCGCCGCTACCGTTATCTACGCGAAGTCAGTGTCAGCGAAGCCGATGAGCAAGAGGATACGCGCAAGCTGATCATTGCCTGGCTATTAAAGATTGAAGGCAAAAGCATCCGCGATCTGGATGAGTTGTTGGACGAGCGGCAAAAAGAATGGGCAGTGACCATTAAAAGCAAAAATAGCGAGGGATTTTCCCCGGCGGTGCTGGCCGATGTCCGTGACTGGTTGTGGTTGAAATTGGTCGAGGAGTACGGTGAAACCGAAGCGATGACCATTTGTCGCAGTATGTTTGAACAGGCGAGTCTCGACTTGCGGGTCAATACTATCAAAGCCAGCCGCGAAGAGGTATTGTCACGCATGTTGGCTGAAAATACGGTCAAAGATAACGTCATCGCGCCGACCCCATTCTCACCGTTAGGGATTCGCATGGGCGCTCGCCTCAATATTGGTAAGCATATCTTGTTTACCGAAGGCAAAATTGAAGTGCAAGACGAAGGCAGTCAATTGCTGAGTTATCTGGTGGCTCCCAAGCGTGGCCAGATGGTGGCAGATTTATGTGCAGGTGCAGGCGGTAAAACCCTTGCATTGGGTGCACTGATGAAAAACACCGGCCGTTTATATGCCTTTGATGTGTCTGAAAAGCGCTTAAACAATTTGGGGCAACGCCTCAAGCGCAGTGGCTTATCGAATCTACAAGCACAACTCATTAACAATGAAAACGACCTAAAACTCAAACGTCTCAACGGGAAATTTGACCGTGTACTGGTCGATGCGCCCTGCAGCGGCTTGGGGACTTTACGTCGCAACCCCGACTTGAAGTGGCGCCAGGCCGAAGAGGATGTGGCTGAACTGAATGTCAAACAAACCAACATCCTCGCCCGTGCCGCCAAGCTGTGCAAAGCGGGCGGGAGGGTTGTGTATGCGACTTGCAGCTTGTTACGTGATGAAAATGAAGCGATTGCTGAAGCCTTTTTGCAAGCACACCCAGACTTTAAGCTGGTCCCTGCCAATGAGGCGTTAGCGCAACAAAATATTTTGCTGGATACTGGCGTGTATTTGAAATTGTTACCGCATGTGCATGGCACAGATGGTTTTTTTGCGGCGGTATTTGAGAAAACCGCCTAGGTAAATCTCCTTGCTTGCAATCTTAAACGGTTGAGGGCAGCCGCTACGGTTGGCTTTATCGCTACGCAATGCTTCGCTTACTAAAGGTGCGCTTGAATGAATACACGTGGACTCAACGGGCAGATATTTTTTGCAGCCATCGCCGCCGTGTTGTTGGGTTTTTTTGCCCACGGACAGGAGGTTAGCACCGCCCTCTATGCAGCGCAGTTGATAGGCACATTATTTATTGATTTGCTCAAGATGGTCATGATCCCGTTGGTGTTTTGTGCAATCACCACCGGCATTGCTAATTTGCGTTTGCATCATCAAAGACATCTGGTCTGGAAAACAACGTTATTGTTTTTTGCGACCACCACCGTCATTGCGGTGGTGATTGGGATAGGCGCGAGTCATATTTTTCAACCGGGTGCCGGTTTGCAACTGCACCTGTTTGCCGACAGCATGCAGCAGTTTGACGCCAAGCAACTGAGTGTGCCCGAGTTTTTCACGCAATTTTTGCATGGCGTGTTCATGAATCCGTTTAAAGCCCTTGCCGAGGGTAGTATTTTGCCGATTGTCGCCTTTGCCTTGCTGCTGGGAATTGCGCTGGTGCAGACGGCTGATCGCGCGCCACACTTGTTGTCATTGTTCGAGGAAGGCTTGGGCGTGTGCATGCAGATGATCGGTTGGATCATGCGTTTAGCCCCCATTGGCGTGGCAGCACTGTTGTTTAAATTGGTGGCCACGCAAGATCTCAGCTTGTTTGCCTCATTGACCAAGTTTATTCTGGTGGTGACAGGCACGACTTTGCTGCATGGCTTGGTGGTGTTGCCGCTGTTACTTTTTTTGCTGACCGGCAAGCGTCCTTGGTGGTTTTTGCGGCAGGCACGTGAGGTATTGTTGACCGCGTTTGCGACGAGTTCCAGTAATGCCACCCTACCAGTCACGATGCGTTGTGCCACCCAAAATATGCAGGTAAAACCTGACATTGCCGGTTTCGTGGTGCCGCTGGGTGCCACGCTCAATATGGATGGCACTGCACTCTATGAGGCAGCCGCTGCCTTGTTTGTGGCACAGTTAGCCGGTATCGATTTGTCCTTCGGGCAGCAATTGGTGGTATGTTTTACCACCATGATTGCCGCCATGGGCGCGCCAGGGATTCCCAGTGCAGGCATGGTCACCATGGTTATGGTGCTGCAAAGCGTTGGTTTGCCTGCAGAAGCGATTGCCATCTTACTGCCGATAGACCGCTTGCTGGACACGATGCGTACCGCCGTCAATGTAGAAGGCGATATGATCGGCAGTCTGGTCGTTCAACATCGCCTCGAACAGCGCTTGGTATGAGTGTGTGTATGCTCAGATCTGCGGTGGCTGATGAGGCCGGTTTGATCGCGGCCTTAATCAATCGAGCCTATCGCGGTGAAACCAGCCGTTTAGGCTGGACCACCGAGGCAGATTTGCTCGATGGCCTGCGGACCAACGAAGAAGATATTTTTGCGCTATTGCAACGGGATGACGTGCTGATGCTGACCTGTTGGCAAGCTTCGCAATTGATTGCTACCTTATGCATAGAGTGGATACCGGCGCACCGTACGGCGCAATTGGGCATGATTGCGGTGGAGCCTGTCGCGCAAAATCGTGGCCACGGCAAAACACTGATTCTGGCCGCTGAACAGCAATCAGTGGTGCGCTGGCAGGCATTGCAGAGTCAAATGCGGGTCGTGAGCGCCAGGCAAACCTTGATCGCCTTTTACCAACGGCTAGGCTATCAGCCCACAGGGGAACACAGTCCTTTTCCAGTGCGAGCAGATATGTGGCAACCGAAGGTGGAACACTTGCAGTTGATGACCTTACAAAAGCAATTGCAAAGCGCTTGACGCCGTTCATCCGCTGCCGCTGAATTTGCCCGCAGCAGTTAATCGGGTTGAGAGATTCGCTGCCATTCAAAAAATGGCCCAGGGTCTGTTTTACGCCCGGGTGCAATATCAGAATGGCCAACGATATGCTTGATTGGATACCGTTGTCGCAACGCCTCGATCAATGCTTGCAGCGTGCGATATTGGTCCGCTTCAAATGCCTCAAAGTCGCTGCCTTCTAACTCGATGCCAATCGAAAAATCATTACATCGTTCACGACCCTGCCATTGAGACAGGCCTGCATGCCAAGCCCGTTGCAGACAGCTGACAAACTGCATCAATTCTCCATTCCGCCGAATTAAAAAATGCGATGAAACCTGTAAATGCGCGATCTCTGCGTAATAGGGGTGGGCTTGGCTATCCAGCTGATTGGTGAATAATTGCACAATGCCGGGTCCGCCATACTGGTTGGGCGGCAGGCTGATGTTGTGGATAACGATCATCGCGATATCAGCAGGGTCTGGTCGCACATCTTGATTGGGCGACAGCACCATCTGTGCTGGGTTTGCAAAGCCGTCGGCATCAATCTGTAGCGTGGTGTTAGCGGTGTGTGACATACAAACATTGTAGGTGAATTTGGGCGAATTGCGTTATGATTCCGCCCGCGTGCACACATTTGTCATGCACATGCGGACCGGGCGGTGGACGCATGTAAGATTGATTACCGCTAGACAGGAATCGTCATGGTTTTTTTACAATTATTGTTAATGTTGTTGGTGATTTTAGTGGCAGCGGAAGTGTTCACTAACGCGCTAGAACATTTAGGTGAGCGACTTGGTATCTCTGAAGGTGTCACTGGTTCTATTTTTGCCGCGGTGGGTACGGCGTTGCCGGAGACCTTAGTGCCTCTGTTGGCCATTTTTTCGTATACCTCATCCACGGGTGACAGCCATGCTGGCCACGATATTGGTGTGGGCGCGATTCTCGGCGCACCTTTGATGTTGGCAACCTTGTCCATCAGTTTGATGGCATTGTCCGTATTGAAGCGTCGTGGCGCACGTGGTCATATTCGCCCAGAGCGGACCGGACTGATTCGTGACCTGAACTTCTTTATTCTGGCCTTTATTTTTGCCAGCATCGCCATGTTTATTCCGCACACCCAGGCATTGGTCCGCTACGGCATCAGTATTCTGATGATTCTGACCTATTTTGTGTATGTGCTGATGACGATTAAGGCCTCGAAAGCCTTGGTGGAAGAGGGCCATGCCACCGAAGCCGAAGACATCATGATGCTCTCCAAGCTTGGGTTGCCAACCAATATGGCCACCATCGTGGTGCAGTTGCTCATCGGTTTGGGCTTATTGATTGCAGGTGCCAAAGGCTTTATCAATGAGGTTGAAACTGCTGCGGCGATCTTAGGCGTGTCTGCCTTATTGCTGTCTTTGTTGATTATTCCGATTGCGACTGAATTGCCAGAAAAAGTGAACAGCATTTTGTGGATCCGCAAAGGAAAAGACACGCTGGCCTTTGGGAATATCACTGGCGCCATGGTGTTTCAGGGCACCTTGTTGCCTGCGATCGGCATCATGCTCACGGATTGGGCACCCAGACAAGAAGTCGCTTTAGGTATTTTGATCACATTATTGGCCGCGATTTGGCTGCGTTATCGCATTGCCAAGGGTGGACTGCTGGTGTGGCATTTGCTAGTGAATGGCTTGTTCTACCTGGCCTATTTAGCGATTGTGCTTAGTTAAGCGGCGGCCCATATTCATTTTAGCGGCTTAGCGGCTGCAGATATAAAAAAGGGCGATTACTTGGTCGCCCTTTTTTTATTCGTCATCTACTATTCTTCATCTGCGCCATCGGACTCTTCCAAATCCGCATCCTGCTCTTTTGATAGCCCAAGCTTGGTTAAACGGTAGCGCAGGGTTCTAAAACTAATGCCCAATAATTTAGCCGCCGCCGTTTTGTTGTTATTGGTTTTTTCCAGCGCCTGCAAAATGGTCCGTTTTTCGATTTCTTCCAGATAGTCCGAGAGGCTAATATCCATCGGTAGCATGGTATTGTTTCCTACTGGCGGATTGGCGACAATCGGCGTTGCGAGTGACTGTGCCGGGTGTTCGGTGCGGTGCGTTGCGTCAGCATTAGGCAGGCCAGAAGGTTCGCTGGCACGTGCATTCCATGGTAACACCGGAGCATCGCTTAAAGGCGCCGGAGTGTCATCCAAGGAGAGGTCATCAATCGTAATGGTCAGACCATCACATAACGCTAGCGCACGCTCCAGCATATTCTCCAGCTCGCGCACATTGCCATGAAAAGAGCGTTGTTGAATATACACTTTGGCTTCGTCAGCAATACTGGGCACGCTGATGCCCTGCGCCAGACAGAGCTTGCCCAATAATCTTTCAGTCAGCTCAGGAATATCTTCGGGGCGCTCGCGCAAAGCGGGCATTTTGAGTTGGATCACGTTCAAGCGGTAATATAAGTCTTGCCGAAACTCCCCTTTTTCCATCATGGCATTCAGGTTTTTATGGGTGGCGGAAATAATCCGCACATCGACGGCCTCTTCACTGGCGTTACCTACCACGCGGACTTTTTTCTCTTGAATGGCGCGCAATAATTTGACTTGCATCGCCAAGGGTAAATCTGCCACTTCATCTAAGAATAGCGTGCCACCGTTGGCGGCTTGAAACAAGCCTTGGGTGTCCTGAATGGCGCCAGTAAATGCGCCTTTTTTGTAGCCAAAAAACTCACTTTCCATGAGGTTTTCTGGAATCGCGCCACAGTTCACCGCAATAAAGGCTTGATCCTTACGCGAACTGTTGCGGTGTATCAACCTCGCCGCCAATTCTTTACCGCTGCCGGATTCGCCACTGATGTAGACGGGGGCCTGACTGCGCGCGAGTTTCGCAATCATGGTGCGGACGTAAGCCATGGCGGCTGACGCCCCAATTAAATCGACGGTATTCGCCCCTTGCGATTCTTTTTGTGACGAGAGTTTGAGCGCTGATTCGACTAGCGGACGTAATTGTTTGAGGGAAATGGGTTTGGTGATGTAGTCATAAGCGCCTGCTTTCAGCGCGGAAACAGCGTTTTCAGCGCTGCCGTAGGCCGTGATTACCGCCACCGGCAAACCAGGGAATTGGGCATTGATATGTTGTACCAGCTCGAGCCCTAAGCCATCGGGTAGGCGCATGTCTGTCAGACACAAGTCATAATTAAATGAGTGCAACATGTGCTTGGCATCTGTGACCGTGCTAGCACTTTCTGCCTGTATGCCCATGCGCTCTAAAGTCAGCACTACGAGTTCGCGAATATCGGTCTCATCATCGACCACCAGACAACGATAAGAATTTGCCATTTAAACAATTGCCTTTTTAACTGTCAGTGAAAATTGGGTGCCATTGGCACTACTACTGTAATTCAATTTTGCGCCATTGGCTTCGGCCAGCTCGCGGGCAATAAATAAGCCCAAGCCCGTACCGGTTTTTTCTGTGGTCATGAAGGGTTCGAATAAGTGCGGCTGAATGTTGGGATCAATTCCACTACCATCATCTTTGACGAGCAAGTGGATAAATTGTCCGCTTTTGTCGCGCACCACTTTTAATTGCAAGCTTTCATGCTGCTGTTGGCTGTGTCGCCAACCATTTTTGCATAGATTCCACAAAATCTGGTTGATGTGTCGACGGTCAAACACAATCGCAGTCTCTTGGGCGGGCAAGGCGAGCGTAAATTTCGCCAGGTCAATTTTCTCAACCGCACAAAATTGCTGATAAAACTCTTGTACAAAGTGATTGATGTTGAGCTGCTCTTGGTTGGTACGGTCACGACGATTCAGTTCCAGCACGTCCTTGATAATCTGATCTAACCGTTGCACATTGTCCGAGATGATTTGTAACATGCGTTGCGTGCTCGGTTGTTGAGAGTCCTCCTGCATCAACTGGGTGGCGTGACTAATCGCACTCAGCGGATTACGGATCTCATGCGCAATGTTGGCGGTTAATCGCCCCAATGCGGCTAGTTTGACTTGATGTGCCTGCGTTTGAATTTGTGACCAGTCCTCAATAAAAATCACGACGCCGTTTTCGATACTTTCAGAAATGGCGTGAAAGCGTATGCCTAAATCACGATTATTGATACTGAGTTTGACTGCATCGGCAGCGGCGAGTTGATGGGCCGGAAACGACTGTAACAGTTGCATCACCGCTGGCATGATTTCTGACAGTGAGGTCTGTAAATGCACCGCAGCATGCAGTGTGGTTTCTTCAAGCCCTAACAACGTGCTGGCTTGCAGGTTGTAATGCTTTAGTTGTTGATGTTGATCAATCACCAATACCCCGTTGGGCATTTCACGCGTGATCAACGCGTTGGTTTTCGCTAAGTGCTCAATGTCTTGACCGCGTTGGTTCGCCAGTGTTTCGCTGCTTTGCATGCGTGCAGTGAGCGTTTGTGCCAGCCAAGCAGTGGCGAAGCAACTCAGTGAGAGCAGTACCGCATTGCTATAGTCATTTAAGGGCAGATTGCGATGGATCACTTGAAAGGTGTTTTCGAGCAAGATGCCGATAGTGGCAATCGCTGCATAAAACAGAGCAAAGCGACCATCACTGATCAAACCGGCAAAAATAATATTAATAATCAGCAGCAGACCGATGCCACTCTGATTGCCCGGCAGAAAGTGCAGCATCAGCACCATCAAAATAATATCGAGGCTCGTTTGGACTTTTAAAACCAACCCACGTTTGCATTGAAGTGACTCGAAACTGACACTGACTGCAATCGCATATAAAAAAAAGATCAGTAATAACCAGAATGAGAAAGAGGGCTCAGAGGGGGCATTTCTGAAGTAAGGCCATAGTTGACTGCCGAACAGCATGCCGGAGGCGCCCAGCCGAAACAGGCTATATAACCGCAAATGTTGCGTATCCGGAGTTTTTTCCGGCGAAGCAAAGCCTGCTGTGGCGGTCATTCAACCGACTCCAGCAGCGTGCTGCAACAGGCACATAACTGTGCCGTTTGCGATGGATTTATCATGGCCATGGGGCTTGTTTTTATAATCATCAAAAAGGGCGACCGAACTTTCGCGGCCTTGCAGCTTATTCTAACAGTAAATAAATTTAAAACTGATATACTCGCAGGCGACAGGGAGATAAAACAGTGCATATTTCTTTGGTGACAGGCCATCCATCACAATAATGTCTCAAAAAATGCACGCACGTCAGCGTCAAGTGTTGACGATCTCGGGGAAGAGGATTTGTAGTGGCGAGTGCGCAAGAACTATCGGATTTTTTACGTCAAATTGAAAAGCGAGCCTTCAGGCAAACCGCTTATGCGGTGCGTGATGATCATGCTGCGCTCGATATCGTCCAAGATGCCATGCTCAAGCTGGCGGACAAATACGCCAGCAAGCCTGTAGAAGAATATCCCATGTTGTTTCAACGTATTCTGCAAAACACCACGCGTGATTATTGGCGCCGGCAGAAGGTGCGCAACTTATGGACCTCGCTTTTTTCGTCCTTCGGTTCGTCTGAAGAAGAAGCGTATGACTTACTGGAAACAATCGAAGTCGAGCAGGCAGGCAGCAACCCCTCTGATCAGTTGGAACGGTCGCAAATAATGGCGCTGATCGAAAAGGCCCTGGCAAAATTACCTTTACGTCAACGAGAAGCATTCGTGCTGCGTTATTGGGAAGAGTTAGATGTTGCGGAGACCGCATCGGTCATGGGATGTTCGGAAGGAAGCGTTAAAACGCATTGTTCGCGAGCAGTCAGTGCCTTATCTGCATTATTAGAACAAGCCGGAATCGGCACCCGCAAATTGCAAAAAAAGGAGTAAAGCCATGAGGAAACAACCTCATTTGGAAGATGACTTACCTTCTCCACTGCGAGTAGGGGTGGAGGGGCTCAAGCTAGATGAGCGGCCCTTGTCTGCTGAAGTACAAACGCGCTTGGCAGCGGCACGACAAGCAGCACTCAACCGTTACACAGAATCAACACAATTAGGCCATGGTTGGATGGATGTCCTGTCCTGGGCTTCTTTTGGGCACCCAAAAATGGCTGGTATGGCAGCCTTGTCTGTCATGTTTGCGTTTGGTTTGTTTGTGATGTCGGCCAATCAGAACGATGACGCTTTGCTGTTGAGCGATGATTTGCCGCTCGAGGCATTTGTTGATAACGGATTTGATGCTTGGCACTATTCAGAGAATATCTGAATCGTCGCACTTGACTCAAAGGATATCTTGTCGTGAACTGTGGTGCATTGAAACAATGGAACAATGAGAAATGATGCAAAATCATTCAATGATATTAGGGTGGATCATCTGGTCAATTGGTGTCGGTAGCGTTTGCGTAGCGCAGGCGGAAACCAATGGCGAAGACCATGGGCAGCGCTGGTTAGCCATGGCTGACATCGGCGCGATCAAAAATGACTTGTCCCCGGATGACCCTGCAGCCAATATTATGTGGTCGCAATTAACGGATCAGCAGCGTGCCGTGTTAGCCCCGTTAGGCGGTGAGTGGGATAAACTTCGGCCATGGCAACGTGAGAAAATGCTGGATATTGCCAAAGAGTATCCAAAAATGGATGCGCAAAAACAGCAGCGTATTCAGCGTCAGCTAGTGAAATGGAGTCGCATGACCCCGTATGAACGAGAGAATGCACGCAAACGATACCAGCAGTTTCAAAGCTTAAGCCCTGAGAAAAAAGAAGGTCTCCGCAAGCAATGGAACGAGCACAAGCAGAAATCGGCCATTACTGAAGGCTATGATCCGGAGTTTGATGGCGCTGACCATTGATGCATCTCAGATAATAAAAAACCCGCATATTTTGCGGGTTTTTTTATTGTCAGAAGTGCAATATCTTTAGTTCGATTCATCGCTCAATGATTTGCTCATCGAGAGACCGGTCAATACGATGCTACCCTCTTTCTCTGAGGTAAGGGTGCTGTAGTTATGTTCCATCCATTTTTTGATACGTCTTGCATCACCAATCCGGGTTAACTTGCCCACCGAGTCAAGTAAGACGAGAATCAGCGGTTCTCCAGCAATTGTTGCTTGCATCACCAAGCAACGTCCGGCTTCACTGATGTAGCCCGTTTTTGACAGACCGATTTCCCAACTGCTATTGGTGCTCTCGCGAACGAGCGCGTTGGTATTGTGAAAGTGAATAGGTTGGCGTCTGTGACCAACACTTAAGTCATAGTCAGAGGTGGTGGTGATTTGGCGAATGAGCGGGTATTGATACGCGGCATGCACCATTTTCGCCAAGTCCATGGCAGTAGAAACGTTGTTGCTGGTTAAGCCAGTGGAATCTTCAAAGTGTGTATTCATCATACCCAAGCTGGCGGCTTTTGCATTCATATCCTGAATGAAACGCGCTTTGCCGCCTGGATAGGTGGTTGCTAACGCTGAGGCCGCCCGATTTTCTGAGGCAATCAATGCCAGGTTCAGCAAATCCTCACGGGTCATGGTGGTACCAACGGGTAGGCGTGAAGAAGTCCCTTTCAGGTAATCCACATCCATGTCAGTAATCGAAACTTGGTCACTTAAATTCAGTTTGGCATCCAACACCACCATGGCTGTCATCAGTTTAGTGACGGATGCAATCGGGGTCGGCGTATCCAAATTTTTGGAATAAATGATCTCGTGTGTATTTTGGTTCATCACCAGCGCTTTGGTGGACGCAATCGACAGATTGGCATTGCTGCTCGATTTTCCTTCAAACGAGTCAAACATTTCTGCGTCTAACGCTGGCTTGGCACTTTTTCTGGCGTGCGCATGCAATTTAACTGGGCGCATGGCTTTGGTTTTGTCTGGATTCACACGGTATTGTGAAGAGACACGCGCGCTATATTTTTTACTCTTAGCGGCTGAAACGGTGTGTTTCTTGGAGGGTGACTTTGCTGTGGCTTGACCCGCAGGTGCTAAAGCAATGGTACACACGAGCAAAACTTTGAGACAATGCTTGAAAAAAATCATAATCAACCTTCCTAAAACCCGCTTCATTATTGCCCAGTTATTATTCAGCGTCAATCACTTATCGCAATTTTCTATTGTAACTAATTAAGCGATTGGCGGCCGGTCTGAATAAGTTTTGGCGTGATTCTCAGACTATGGCACAATAATTATCTATTAAACTTTTGATTTTTAAATTCTATGTCAGCAGGACTGAAGTACTTCTTTTCAAAAGACCACACTTGGGCCACACAGACAGATGACGGTTTGTGGCTGGTGGGTATTACGGATTATGCGCAGGAGATGCTGGGGGATGTGGTATTTGTTGATCCGCCAAAAGTCGGGCAATCTGTGCAGCAGTTTAGTGTTTGCGGATTAGTCGAATCGGTCAAAACTGGCTCTGATGTTTATGCGCCTTTAACCGGGGTTGTTGAAGCCGTAAACGAAGACGCTTTGTCGTCGCCTGAGCGCATTAATGACCAACCGTATGACACTTGGTTGTTTAAGCTGTCAGCGGATGCCAGTGGCGCAGACGCATTGATGGATCAAGCCGCTTATGAGGCGCAGCTGCGTTAAACTTGCTGCGGTAAACCTCACTGCATTTTTTTGATTTTTAGGGGTGGCTCAGCATAGAGCAAATTCGCCAGTTGCAAAGGCAACGCCTTGCCGGCCTGTGACTGAGGACTTAGGCTCACCATTGCATGGTGCGTATTCAGGTCTCGACTCGTCAGCCCCAAGAAAAATAGCATGCTGACCATAAAGGATATTTTGAGTGAGAGTTGTTGCATGTCTTGCTCCTTAAAGTCTTTTTAATTCAATTACATCGCAGTAGTTTTGATGATTTGTAATGCGAATCAGGTATAATTTGCGCTTGACGAATTTTTTCAGCAAATTGTCCTTCAGGTTGTGTTAACAAATGCCTATCTACGATTTCCAATGTACAGCATGTGGTTTTCAGCAAGAGCTGATGCGTAAAGTGTCTGCGCCCAGTGTTGAAGCTTGTCCTCAGTGTCAGCAGCAGACTTTCAGTAAGCAGGTCTCAGCGCCCAACTTTCAACTAACAGGCAGTGGTTGGTATGCCACTGACTTCAAAACCAAGCCGGTGACGAGCAGCAGTTCACCAAGTGCAGAAACCGCCACCAGTTCTGAAGCGGCCAAGTGCAACCCCGGCTGTGCTTGCCACTAAAAAAACACCCATGAAAAAATACTTCATCACAGGTTTGCTCGTACTAGTCCCTCTGTTTATTACGGTGTGGGTGCTTAAAACTTTAGTGCAAACGCTTGATCAAAGCTTGCTGTTATTGCCGGTCTCTTGGCGTCCTGAAGCGTTGCTTGGGGTCGATATTCCAGGCTTTGGCGTCATCTTGACCGTTGCCATTGTGTTGACCACAGGCTTGGTGGCAACCAATATTTTTGGACAGCAGCTGATCGTGTTGTGGGAAGGCTTGCTGATTCGAGTGCCGGTGGTCAAGTCTATTTATTCCAGCGTCAAACAAGTGTCTGATACGTTATTTTCTGATTCAGGCAATGCTTTTCGTCAGGCATTACTGATTCAGTATCCACGACAAGGGGTGTGGACGATCGCCTTTTTAACGGGGACACCCGGTGGCGATGTTGCAAACCACTTGCCAGGGGAATACGTGAGTGTCTACGTGCCAACGACGCCCAATCCAACTTCCGGTTTTTTTCTGATGTTGCCTAAGGCGGATGTGATTGCGCTCGACATGAGTGTAGATCAGGCCTTGAAATACATCATCAGCATGGGTACAGTGGCGCCCTTGTCTAAACACCATTAACCGCAACACCACTTTAACTATATAAAATTATTATGATGCGTACACATTATTGCGGTCACTTGAACCGCGAACATATCGGACAAACCGTGACACTGTGTGGCTGGGCCCACCGTCGTCGCGACCATGGGGGCGTGATTTTTATTGATTTGCGTGATCGCGAAGGTCTGGCGCAAATCGTGATTGACCCAGACACCAAGGACGCATTCGCCGTGGCTGAAACGGTACGTAACGAATTTGTGTTACGCGTTGTGTGTAAGGTGCGTGCACGCCCTGAAGGAACTGTGAATAGCAATCTGCCTACCGGTGAGGTAGAAATGCTGGCGACCGAGATTGAGGTGCTAAATGCGTCGTTGACGCCTCCATTCATGTTGGATGATGACAATCTGACGGAAACGGTGCGTTTGGAACATCGCTATATCGATTTGCGTCGTCCGGCGATGCAGAAAAATCTGATGCTGCGGTATAAAGTGGCGAAAAATCTGCGCGATTATCTCGACGATAACGGGTTTATCGAAATTGAGACACCGATGTTGACACGTTCGACCCCAGAGGGTGCGCGTGATTATCTGGTGCCGTCGCGTGTGCATCACGGCATGTTCTTTGCCTTGCCGCAATCACCGCAATTATTTAAACAATTATTAATGGTGTCGGGTTTTGACCGCTATTTCCAAATCACAAAATGTTTCCGTGACGAGGATTTGCGCGCTGATCGTCAGCCAGAATTCACACAGGTCGACATTGAAACTTCGTTCCTTGAAGAAAATGACATCATGGACATCGTTGAAGAGATGATCCGCCAGATGCTCAAGAAAATACAAAACGTAGAATTGCCAGCCAAGTTTCCACGGATGCCTTTCTCTGAAGCCATGAATCGCTACGGCTCTGACAAGCCGGACATGCGTGTGACGCTCGAAATTACCGAGCTGAGCGATGTCATGAAAGATGTTGATTTTAAAGTATTCGCCGGTGCCGCCAATATGGCCGGTGGCCGCGTTGCCGCGATTCGTGTGCCCAATGGCGCAGCCATCAGCCGTTCTGAGATTGACGCTTACACCGAGTTTGTGAAAATTTATGGCGCCAAAGGGTTGGCTTACATCAAGATCAACGATATTTCCAAGTTAAATGAAGAGGGTTTGCAAAGCCCTATTGTGAAAAATATTCACGTCAACGCGCTGCAAGCCATTATTGAGCGCACTGGCGCGCAAAATGGCGATATCGTGTTCTTCGGTGCGGATAAAGCCAAAATTGTGAACGAGGCGTTAGGTGCCTTGCGCACCAAAGTGGGCCACGAAAAAGGCCATGTGGATGGTCGTCACTGGGCGCCATTGTGGGTGGTGGATTTTCCAATGTTTGAGCATGATGAAGAAGGCGACCGTTGGGTTGCGCTGCACCATCCGTTCACGGCGCCTAAAGATGGCCATGAAGATTTGTTGGTCAGCAACCCGGGCGCTTGTTTGTCAAAAGCCTATGACATGGTATTGAACGGCTGGGAAGTCGGCGGTGGTTCAGTGCGTATTCATCAACAGGATGTGCAGTCAAAAGTATTCGATGCTCTGAAAATCAGCAAAGAAGAAGCGCAAGAGAAATTTGGCTTCTTGTTGGATGCATTGCAATATGGTGCGCCTCCACACGGTGGTTTGGCCTTTGGCTTAGACCGTTTGGTCACGTTGATGGCTGGTGCCGAATCGATTCGTGACGTGATTGCCTTCCCGAAAACGCAGCGTGCGCAGTGTCTGATGACGAATGCGCCCAACGAGGTGGACGAGAAACAACTCCGCGAGTTGCACATTCGTGTGCGTCAGCAAAATGCGGCTGGCAGCTAATCCTGCGCTATTTGTGTGATCAGCAGCACACCCTGTTTAAACGCGTCACCCTAGGGTGGACGCGTTTTTTATTGGCGGACACATGATGATTGATTTTAGTGCCTACATCCGAACGATTGCCGACTACCCCAAAGCTGGCATCCAATTTCGTGACATTACGACCCTGCTCAACGATGCACAGGCCTTTAATGCCGCTATTGATACATTAGCGCTGCATTATGCCGATATTGCCTTGGACCAAGTGGTGGCGATTGAAGCACGGGGCTTTATTATTGGTGCCGCCCTTGCCAGCAAGCTAGGGCTTGGGTTTGTGCCTGTGCGCAAAGTAGGTAAATTGCCAGCCGATACGCTGAAACAAACCTATGCACTCGAGTACGGTGAAGATACGCTTGAAGTGCATCAAGATGCGCTTGCGGCGGGCGCGCGTGTTTTATTGGTGGATGACTTAATTGCAACGGGCGGCACGGCGTTGGCGGCGATCAGCTTAATTCGTCAGCTTGGGGCTGAAGTGCGCCATGCGGCTTTTGTGATCGACTTGCCAGATTTAGGCGGCGTGCAACATTTGCAGGCAAACGGCGTCCAACCGTTTGCGTTGTGTCAATTTGAAGGACACTAAATTTTGTACTATATTGCGCAAACGAATTGCATTCGATTTGGATGCGGTGCTTATCAGATTGGAAAATCATGTCTCTGACAGGAATTGATCACGTCAACTTTCGAACAGATCGCGACACCATGCATCTGTTGCGCGATTTTTATTGCGATGTGTTGGGTTTGACCGTCGGCAAACGGGTTGCGAGCACCACTTATGGTTACTGGCTCTATATTGGCGGCCAAGCTGTGGTGCATCTGGCGGAATATAAAACCGCCGCGCCCCCGCAGTTGCATGTGCATGGCACCTATGATCATGTCTCGTTTAACGCACAAGATATGCCGGCCATGGAGGCACACCTGCAAAAACTCGGCGTCGATTACACCACGCGGATTCTGGCCAATGGCATTCGTCAAATCAATATGCGTGATCCGGCAGGGAATGGCGTTGAACTGAATTTTACTGAGTATGCAGACCCGCACTATGAGATGCGTCCCTCAGGAGACCCTAGTAAGCTGTAATTAGATGTGCCATTCAATGTGATATGCATCACATATTAAGCAGGTGTATCCGTATCAAAATTAAAGCTAGATCAATTAAATAGTGAGTTTGACCAGGGGATGACGATGAAAAAAACAGGATTGTGGATGATGGGGTTTGTTGCATTGGCCATGAGTGGTCTGGTACAGGCAGAAGCAGACCCCAAATTATGGGCGGTGGTGAAAGAAGCGTTCTTTCCTAAGCGCACCATTGAAGAGGTCGATTTTTTGAAAATAGACGGGCCGCGCCGTGCGGAGAGCGGTGCGCAGGTGCCGGTGACATTTACCTATGACAAAGCTGCCGCCAACGGCGTGGTGCTGAAAAAGCTGTATGTCATTGTGGATGCAAACCCGATTCAGTTGGCCTCCACCTACCATTTAACGGATAGCTTGAATGGCTTTCAGATGTCGACGCGCATTCGCCAAGAGACCGATTCGTTTGTTCGCCTAATTGGCGAAACCGCAGACGGTAAATTGTATATGGGCAAGCGTGAGATTCGCGCTGCCGGTGGCTGTGGTGGCACGGTAGATAACAATGAATCCGAAGTGCGGGCTGCAGCAGGTAAGATCAAATTAAATGTGGATGCACCAAAGTTTGGTGAAACGGCGACGGCGACATTTAACATCCGTCATGTAATGCGGACTGGCTTGCAACGTGACTTGGTTTCGCAAGGCTATGTGCCTGCGTTTTATATCAATAAAACCAGCTTTCACTACAATGGCAAAGAGGTCATGACTGTGGATGTTGGCGTTGGCACCAGCGAAGACCCCTACATGAAGTTTAGTTTCATTCCAGAAGCGCCGGGTAAACTCGAAGTAATTGCGACTGACAATGAAGGCAAAACCTTTACGCAAGCACTGGACGTACACAGTTAAAACACGCATCTTAAAAAGGCCTCCTCGGAGGCCTTTTTTGTTGCCGGGTAAATGTCTAGCAAATGGCAGTGCTAAAATAGTCTTTTAGAAACACGGAGATTTTGAGATGAAAAGTTATCGCAAAGAGTTATGGTTCAATATTTCAGCCCGCATGGACTTTAAAAACATCACGCAGGACGTGATTGCCTGTGTGCGTGAAAGCGGTGTCAAAGAAGGCTTAGTGCTGATTAATGCCATGCATATCTCCGCCAGTGTTTTCATCAATGACGATGAGCGCGGCCTGCATCATGACTATAAAGTGTGGCTAGAAAAGCTGGCGCCGCACGAGCCGGTGAGTGGCTATCGCCACAATGATACCGGCGAAGACAATGCCGATGCACATATCAAGCGGCAGATTATGGGGCGTGAGGTCGTGGTAGCCATCACTGAAGGTCAGCTGGATTTTGGTCCTTGGGAACAAATTTTTTATGGTGAATTTGATGGTCGTCGTAATAAGCGGGTGCTGGTGAAAGTGATTGGTGACTAAATCGCTTGTCTTCAGTTGATGCGCACCGGATTGATTGTAGTGCAGATGCCGTGTCTAGGGTCAGCAGGCATTGTGTAAAAATGCCATTGCCGTCGTTGGTTTAGTAGAACGCAATGCTGGCAAAAAATATGTGTTGATCTCGGTTTCAACTCGCCTAAACACCAAAGGGAGCTTTCGCTCCCTTTTTGCATTTGTGCGTCGGCGTATCAACTATGGATATAACTTTCGAGTTGTGCGATGAGCGTTTGCTGATAATGGATGGTTTCTTTGAGAATGTCGCCAATAGACAGCATGCCCAGCATCTTGTTCTGCTCCACTACCGGTAAGTGGCGGATGCGTTTCTCCAGCATGGTGCTCATTGCGGATTCGACCAAATCGTCTGGTTTTCCGGTAATCACCTTGCTGGTCATCACTTCGCTGACCGTGGTGGTTTTGGAAGAGCGGCCCTTGAGAATGACTTCGCGCGCATAATCGCGCTCAGAAAAGATGCCGACCAGCTCGCCATCTTTGATGACCGCCAGGGCGCCGATTTGGTATTCCGCTAAGATAATCAGAGCATCGTACACCGGTCGGTTGGGTGCAATACTGATAATGCCTTGATGCGTTTTATGAGCGAGTACTTGTTGAAGCGTCTTCATCACGGTCTCCTTTCATTGGGCACGAATCCGTAATATACACCCATGTTTGCCAAAAAAGATAGACGCACTGTCAAGCATGGGGGTGGCGGATTCCGTATACCAATAGCGGCAATCCACTGCGCAGGCAACCCGCTGCCCGACAACCCTACACCCCTATTTTTTATGGAGTAAAAACTGATTCACCAATTGATTGATCTCAAATTTACGGAAATGTTTTTTGATGGTCACTGCATAAAAGTTTTCAAACACCTCACTCAGTTGCGTATAAGACTTGAGCACGCCATTTTTCAATTCATCTTTCACCACCACTTCTGGCATGACCGTCAGCGCTAGGCTGTCCCGCGCCAGCAATCGTAGCATCGCCATGTCATTGGCCTCTGCCACCACATTCGGCTCGATTTGATGCAAAGCGCATAGGCCATCAAACGCAGCGCGAATTGGGCTATCCTGATGCGGCAGAATCCAGTTGTAATCCGCATATTTGCTAGAAAAGTGCGGCTTAATGTCTAAGCCCGGCGGGCCAATCACGCTGATCGGCTGCCGATCTAGCAGAATGCCTTCCCATAACTGGTCCGCATTGCCACGCACTTCAATATTGGTCAGCGCCAGATCCAGCTCATGATTGGCAAGTGATTTGAGCAAGTTGGTTTGTCCGCTCGCCATGATCTCTAATTTTACGTGGGGATTATTCAGTAGGGGCTCAACAAAGCTCTCAATAAAGTTACGTGACATCGTTGATAGCACGCCAATGCGCAAAATCTGGTTCTCGGCTTCTATGCCTTTGCGCAGCAAACTCTCAAGTTCTGTGCCCTTGGTGAAAATAGATTCTGCATAAGAAAAAGCCACATTGCCGACTTCCGTCAGGACTAACTTACGACCTTGGCGCAAAAATAGCGCGCACTCCAAGCTGTCTTCTAGTTGCTTGATTTGTGATGACAGGGCCGATTGCGAAATATGCAGTTTTTCAGCGGTCTTGGTCAGACTGCCTACCTTCACGACATGCCAAAAATATTGCAGATGATGATAATTCAATCTCGACATAGTTAACTTTTACAGAACTATTTATAAATAATTATATATTTTACATGCTTTTTTGGACGGGTCAAAATAACGCTGTTTTGATGCAGCTGTTTCTTGATTAACTTTTTTTGAATGCACAGGGGTGTCCAATGGATAAAGAGATTGAATTAGAAGGGCGCAGAGTGATTATTGAGTGTAAGCAAGTGGAAATCAATGGCGAGACCGTTATTACGCCAAAAGTAGTGCAAGTGATTGATGTGCCTATGGCGCAAGAAACGACAACTTTTGATCACCCTGTGACTGATACGCCGCGGGCGAGTCAGGCGGATGGCGGGTGATTTTCGCATTTTTTATTTTCATTTTAAATCTATTTTAATTAATAAATAGTTCTATTTTATAGAACTATAATTGACTGTTAGGAAGTGGTGCTTTATGGATGCTGTAAGTTTGTTTGTCTGCGCGCCAATCGCTGTGATGCTGTTGACGGCCATCGCTGTTTCTCTCATGCGAGGGGCAGATGCGCAGCGCTGGAAGCTCTGTAATGAAGCGTCTGGCCTCGCTTTGTTGCTGACCTTATTTTCTGGTTTGTTGGTCTTGACCCAGCCAAGTCAAAGCTTTCAAGTATTAAGCGCCGCTGGCTTATATGTTTCGCCTTTGCAGGCCGTGATTGCCGTTCTTGTGCAGGGGGTAGGTCTTGTAGTCGCTCGTTTTTCAAGTCGTTACCTTGAGGGTGAGCCGCACCAAAGGCAATATATCGTTGCCCTGAGCATGGTGCTGGCATGTGTACATTTGTTGTTGATCGCCGATCACTGGCTGATATTGATCTTGTCTTGGTCTGGGGTGGGTGTGTTTTTGAAAAGGATGCTGTGTTTTTATGCGGAACGGCCCTTTGCACAGCTGGCCTCGCATAAAAAAACAGTGGCCGATATTCTCGCAGACGATGTGCTGTTATTGGCGGCCTTGTTATCTTGGGTCAGTGTTGGCAGTGGCAGCATGTCGGCGTTGCTCGCCAATGTGAGCGCACACGGACACACGCAACTGACGGAAATTTGTGCCGTGTTGTTGGTGATCGCGGTAGTTTTACGCACCGCCTTGTTGCCTGTGCATGGCTGGTTAATCCAAGTGATGGAGGCGCCCACACCAGTGTCCGCGTTACTGCATGCCGGGGTGGTCAATCTGTCCGGTTATTTGTTGATTCGATTTTCTGCGTTGTTCGCAGACAGTACGATTGCAAATACCCTGTTACTGGCCATCGGGCTCATCACCTGTGTATTTGCTGCGCTGGTCATGTTTACACGGATCAGTATTAAGGTGCGCTTGGCTTGGTCTACAGTGGCGCAAATGGGCTTTATGATTGTTGAGTGTGCGCTGGGCTTGTATACCTTTGCCGCTTTGCATTTGATCGGCCATTCCATCTACAAGGCCTACGCATTTTTATCCGCCGCCGAGATCGTTGCCGACACCCGTGTGGCGCAGATCGCGGGTCGTCAGGCATTTGCTGCGTTGAGTTTTTATCTCGCCCCATTGCTGTCATTGACGATTGTGTTAGCCATTCAAGCGTTATTTGCTACACCGCCCTGGCCGCTATGGTGGTCGTTGGTGCTGGCATTCGCATGGGCACCGGTATTGTGGTGGCGCAGCAGCACATCTGATCTGTCACCGAGTTTGCGCTGGCAGGGTTTGTTATCCGGCAGTTTGCTCACAGGCCTATTGACCCTAGTGAGTGCTGGCTTTCATCACATCCCGCTTGGCACCATCGATCAACCGCGTAGCGAATATGCGGTCGCGGTTGTGATCGCCATGGGCGCGCTTTATCTGTTTAGTGTGCTCATCCACACCGTGCCACAACGTTTAAATCGCTTACATCGTTGGATATATGCCGGTCTGTATCTGGATGCTTTTTATACCCGCTGTGTGCTTCGGCTGTGGCCAGTGAGTTGGGGGAAAAGCACGCATGCAAACCGTTAATCTGCCGCGATTCAATCCGACTGTTATCCGCATGCTAGGCATGCACTCAGGAGCCAACTATGTTTATTATTAATGACCATACTGCTGCAGAGGCAATGCATTCTTCAGCACTCGCTAAAGCGAGCCACAGTTTGCATCCTGACCAAATCGAACACGCTTGCCAGCAGGCTTGCCAGCAGATCGCACCTGCTTGGCCACTGGATCAGTCGATTGCGGTCAACCCACATTGGAAGCGCATACACCTACCAATACGCACGGTCGCTGCGCGGATGGCCGTGTTGGCGGACATGCAGATTTTTCCCTCGCGAGCCTATTTACTGCAAGCATGGGCGCAAGGGCGGGTTTGTGCAGAAGATCTGCAACTAGCCATGCAGCATCATGGTGTGCATGACAGCGTCGAAGATTTTGTGCAAGCACTGTCGCAGCCCGTGCGTAGCGCACATTTACCATTGCTGATTGATGTGTTAGATGATGATGCTGAACGCTTTCGTAGGTTATCTTGGCGAGATGCGATCACGCATCAGGTGAGCCAGACTTGCGCCGCCTATTTTGACCAAGATCAGTCCGGTTGGCAGCCCGCGCGCAGCGAGTGTCTGTATAGCTTCTGGCGGGATACACTGGTGCATGACCATGGCATAGGGACGCTCATGGGTCTGCCCCAGATTCATGATTTTCTCGACTACCTACCGCCTACGCGGCAACAAGCGGAGCGTTGGGTGGTGCAAATGCTGGGCTTGGAAGCATCAATGTTGGCTGATTACTTCGAAGCGGTGTTGTTGACGGTTAACGGATGGGCTTCCTGGTGCGCATACCTCGATTGGCAGGCCAAGCTCAATGGTCAATCTGATGACAGTTTGCGAGATTTGCTGGCTATCCGATTGGCTTGGGGCGTGATCGTCATGCAATGCAAAGGGTTGAATGCCTCGCATAGTGCCATCGCACTGGTGCGAAAAAAATGGCAGTCGGTTGACAGTCAGATTCAGGCGGCAGAGGAGTCGCTGCGCATCGATGAAATATGGCAACGTGCGCTCGATATTGGTTATCAGCGCGGTTTAGCGCAGCAGCTTGTACAGCCGATACCAGCCAGTGCAACCGACATCGCGCAGCCACCCACCTTGCAAGCCGCTTTTTGTATTGATGTTAGAAGCGAGCCGATGCGCAGAGCGCTTGAGGCCGTTGATCCAAGCATACACACCTTAGGCGTAGCCGGATTTTTTGGCTTGCCTGCGGCCTACCAACCGCTTGCATCGCGTCAGCAACGGCCGCAATTACCGGGCTTGCTCGCGCCCAAGCAGCTGATGGCAGACCGGGTGCTGACCAGAGTTTCTTCGCCGAACGCTGAAGATGCTGAAACCATTCAATGGCGTGATCTGAGTACACAGGTTGCGCAACAGCGGCAACGGCATTTTATGTTGGCAGACCAGGCCGCGCGCCTGACCCAATATCCCGGCGCGGCATTTTCAGTGGTTGAGACGGCTGGGCCACTGTTTCTGAAATCACTCTGGTCGATGGTGCGCCCGCGTCCACATCAACGTCAGGCCTTAGAGCATCAAGGCCTACCCACCAAGTATAAAAAAATCACCCGCCCCATGATGCAGCGAATGCCGGTCGATGCGCAGGCGCAACTGTGTGCAGGCATTCTGCAAAGCATGGGGTTCAAGCCACCGTTTGCGCCACTTGTCATGCTGGTCGGCCATGCAAGTCAGACCGCTAATAATGCGCATGCTTCCAGCCTGGATTGTGGCGCCTGTTGCGGGCAGTCGGGTGAGGCCAACACGCGCGCATTGGCCATGATGCTCAATGATCCGCAGGTACGTCAGGCACTTAGCCAGCACCACATTGATATTCCTGAGCAAACCAAGTTTATTGCGGCACTGCACAATACCACCACCCAAGACATTCAAGGCTTTGATCTTGATTTGCTGGATACGCACAGTCTGGCGCGCTGGCAAGCGGTGCAGCCATGGCTGCAACAGGCCGGACATCAGGTCAGGGCGCAGTTGCAAGCTACGCATCCAGCGTCATCCGAGCCAGTCCCGGTGAACGATATCGCCAGCCTATTTAAACATTTTATGATGCGCGCTAACGATGCGGCACAAGTGCGCCCAGAGTGGGGCTTGGCCAATAACGCGGCGTTTATTCTTGCCCCGCGAGCGCGTACACAGCACTTGAATTTAGCGGGTCGCGCATTTTTGCACGAATATGATGCCAGCCAAGACGCTGACGGCACCTTGCTAGAACAGCTTATGACGGCGCCCATGCTTGTGACACACTGGATCAACTGGCAATACCACGCCTCCACATGCGAGCCAGACCGATTAGGCTGTGGCAATAAATTGCTGCATAACGTGGTCGGTGGCCGCATCGGCGTGTTTGAGGGCAATGGCGGGGATTTGCGTATCGGCCTGTCTCGACAATCCCTGCACAATGGGCAACAGTGGATGCATGATCCAATCAGATTAACCGTCGTCATCGTCGCTACACGGGCGCGTATCCAAGCTATTATCGACAAACACGCAGTGCTCAAGCAACTGGTTTTGAATGGATGGTTGCATCTGTGGTGCGAAGAGCAAGGTGTGTTGTGGCGATGCCCGCATGACGCCATTGCTGACAGTGCGCCAACCGATCATGCTGGCTGGCAAGCATTGCCGCTTTAATGCAGGCCTTGTGCATACTGTATTAAGTGTGAGTGAAGTTAAGCGCATTTGGGGCTAGCTTTTCGCTGATGCTAGTGAGTAGAGTCTTTGGCGATAGGTGATTGAGTAAAAGATACGCTTGATTCAGTTTTAAAATCCAAGGCATTTTTATAACCAAATATTGATATTAAATTGTAGATAAGCATTTTTCTTGGCAAACAAGCGACTTGAGCACTACTAAAAATTCATGAATTAAGGAATGAATTTCAAATGATTGAACTTCGATCGTACAGGTCGAGCGAGGCTTTATCACTCCTTAGTTACTACAAAAAAATAAATTATTTGAATTGTTTTGGGTGAACGTGGCGGAGTGGTTGCTTTCAGCCATGCAAATAAAGAAGAGTTGGCTGAAAGCAATTTATTTTTATCAATATATGATTTTTCTCATTTAAAAACAGCTGTTTATATAATGGCTTGATTCTTGCAGGTTCGGGCTAATGGCGAGGTGAAACAAAACCCTCCAACGCAATTAGCCCAAACTTTTGGAATTCAAATGAGAGTTACGAACACGACTGCTAACGAAATGGTGAGCCAACTTTATGTTCATCATCATGGCTGGATTTTTAACTTTTTAAGAAGAAAGCTAGGCTGCACACAAGAGGCGGCAGATTTAACGCAGGACACATTCATAAAGGTCATGTGCAAAGATGACCTTAGGGACATGGCGCAACCCAGGGCATACATTACTCACATCGCCCATGGTGTGATGGTGAATCACGTCAGGCGAAAAGAAATTGAAAAGGCTTACTTGGCTTCTATCAGCGATCATCCCGAACCTGAATATTACTCACCTGAGACCAAAGCAATTATGTTGGAGACACTATTTTTAATAGATGAAATGCTCGATGGCCTCAATGCGAAGGTAAAAAGCGCTTTTCTGATGTCCCAACTGGAGGATTTAAGTCATATGGAAATTGCGCAGGCGCTTGGCGTGAGTGTGAGCTCTGTGCGCAAATATATTGCGAATGCTCTTTTGCATGTGTTGAGACACCGAGCCTGATATGACGGAGAACTCTGAACATTTAACGAGTGCTGTAGATTGGTACATAAAACTCACAGCTGAAGATGCGAGTCCTGAGGATCATCAAGCATGGATGGTTTGGATGAATCAAAGCCAACAAAATGCTGCTGCATGGGAAGAAATCAAAAGCACGCTAAATACATTCAAATCTATTCCCTCTGACATTGGCATGTCTGTACTCAATCGGAATAAAAACAAAGTAGATTTGTCTCGCCGGGCGACACTCAAGAATTTTGTAATATTTGCAGCGATATCCTTACCAGTCGGGCTGTTGATACATGAAGAATTAACGCCTGAATTTGAACAAAAGTATCTCACCAAAGTGGGGGAGAGAAAGCATGTTTTACTCGCAGATGGCTCCAGAATCATACTTAATACCAATAGTGTCATTACAGTTAATCTGACTAAATTGCAACGAAGTATTAAGCTGCATCAAGGGGAGATGCTCATCACTACTGGACATGCTCACGGCTTTGATAGCCCCCTTTTAATTGAAACTCCCGATGGTCACATTGAACCAATGGGCACCAGGTTCAATGTACGAAAATTTGATACTTTTACACGCGTATCGCTGTTTGAAGGGATGCTCAAAGTTAGGTCGAAAGACAACGACGTTAATTTTTATGTGCACCCTCAAGAGCAGGTAGACATCTACGCCATGGGGGTTGTGTCCAGTCCAACGCAGTGGATGCTCTCTGATGCCTGGTCAAACGGTTATGTTGAAGTGAATGATGTGCCTTTACAAACGTTGATTAATGAGCTGGCCAGATATAAGCAGGGTTTATTACTGTGTCATCCTGACATAAAGGACCTCAGGGTGTCGGGTACCTACTCCATTGATGATATTGACGCCTCTTTAAATGGCCTGACACAAACATTCCCGGTAAGAATTCAGCGCGCAACGCGTTTTTTGACGATGGTATTGCCTGACGTTTAGTTTTTTTACTAAATTTTTAAAAAAATATTGTCACTTTTGAGTTCTCGATTGGCATACACATGAGAACTGTATTTTAGGAGTGCAATATGAAAGTCAACCCAACATCTTCAATTCATCAATTTAAAAAGTCATCCATTCGTATTTTGGTTTCTTCGATGGTCACCTTGGCGTCACCTATATTTGCAGACACAGCATTGGCTGAAACGCCAGTGCGGTCTGCAGAGGTGAAAAAAGTATACAAGATCAAGTCAGGCGCATTGGATCATGCATTAACCACATTTGCCTCACAATCCGGCGTGGTGCTCGCATTCGATCCGGCATTAACGCAGCGTAAACAAACGTCGGGTTTGGATGGGTCGTATAGCTTGCAGCAGGGATTCGATGCACTGCTGCACGGTTATGATCTGGCGGTGGTCCCGGGGGAGGGTAATGTCTACAGATTGATAAAGATGGCCAGAAAAGACGTGGAGTTTGATGGAACATTACCAGAGGTGGTGGTGACTGAGGCAGTTAACACGCCGTCGGAAAACGATAGCACCAAATATTTACAAAAAAAAGCAAGTTCAACGTCGAGAATTCCGCTCACCATCAAAGAGTCACCGATGACGGTCACTGTTGTATCTAAAAAACTGATGGATGAATTTGCTGTTCGAGATTTATCAGATGCCGTGAAGGGGGTGGCCTCTGTCACGATGGATAATAAAAACGGTGGTCGACAACCTGCGTTGCGCTCCAGAGGTTTCTTGCTGGATGATACGAGCGCTTTTATGGTTGATGGTCAGCCGCTTCACGCATTGCTGGATCAACCTATGGAGCTCATGGAGCGAGTGGAGGTATTACGCGGCCCAAGTGGCGTTCAATATGGTCGAGGACGCGGCAGTGGCATTATCAATTTAATTCGCAAAAGACCTACGGAAGAAAATTTTGTATCGATAAAAGCTTCAGGCGGGTCTTGGGATTATAAACAGCTTCAACTGGACGCAGGTGGTCGGGTGGCTGACAACGAGAACCTAGGTTATCGGATTAATATTTCCAAAGAAGATAGCAACACTTTTAGGGATGATGTTTATCTGCAAAAAGATGTTGTTGGATTGGTGCTTGATGCAAAAATTACGGATGATCTGAAGTTAACTTTATTGGCTGACTATGTGAATCGTGATACTCCATGGGATCTTGGTCAGCAGTGGATAAACGGTAAGCCTGCTCCTGGTTTATCAAGACGCACTTATGACTTTTTGCCATGGACCAAAATGAATACGAGTAACTCCACTTTGGGTTATGAAGTGGATTGGAAATTGAACGATAATTGGAAGGTAAAGCACTTGTATACCTTCCAAGACTACAATACCGATCGACATATTTCAGGTAGAAGCGGCTTTAATGCATTGACTGGAAATTTTACGCCCACTGAATCGCGTGGCGTCACTGACGGTAAAAATCACTCCTTCATCTTGGACCTGCTAGGCGATAACACCCTGTTGGGCATGCGCCATAGAACCGTCCTTGGTTACCATCATGTAGATTTATCACTGGAGACAAGATCCTCTAACAATATTACATACACGGGTGTCACTAATAATATTTATAACCCGATCAGTGTCCCCCGCAGACCGCTCACCATGAGTGCATTTGAATCGACAACGGACAGTGTCTTTAAAGGTCTCTACGCAGAAGATTATATTGGCGTATTGCCTGACTTAAATTTGATGCTGGGGGTGAGGTATGACAAGTTTGAAGAGAGAACTGCGACCGCTGCTGCTGTGCCAGTGAGGGACGCTCGTAAGAACGACAAAGTGACGCCCAGAGTTGGCTTGGTTTATACCCCAATAGATGAAATAACCCTATACGGAAGTTATATGCGTGGGTTTGAACCCGGTGCGCGCGCGGCCTTAACTGTCGCCACAGGTATACCAGCCTTGAATGCGGGAGAGTTATTTGACCCCCAAGAAAGCGAGCAGTATGAGGTGGGTATCAAAACGAATTTGTTAGAGGATAAATTAGCATTGAATTTTGCGCTCTATGATTTGACCCGATCAAACCAGGTATTTACTGATCTTGTAGCAAGACGCTTCACGCTAATTGGTGAACAACGTACCAAAGGCTTTGAAACAGAATTGATTGGGCAAGTGACACCCGAATGGAGTATTTCGGCTTCATACGCTTACCTTGACAGTGAAACGGTTGAAGGTGCCGCAAACATTAAAGGGAAGAATCTTAATCTTGCGCCTAGGCATTCAACCAGACTATGGACTTCATACACATTTAATCATGGCATGCTTAAAAATTTGTCACTTTATGGTGGCATGTTTCAACAAAGTGATTCCTATGGTGATGCAGCCAATACTTTTACAGTAGAGGGATATACACGCTTTGATGCGGGTGCTAGTTATGCACATCAATTAGGCAGTAATAAAGCAATATGGCGATTAAATGTAGATAACATCACAGATAAAGTCTATTACATGGGGAACAACCAAGCCTCAATGTTGCCAGGTACACCTAGAAATGCCAGATTAAGCTTGGAGGTGTTGTTTTGATGAGCAGATTTAAGATTGCCCTCTTGGTGACACATTTTCTTCCGGTCTTGGTGTTAGCCGCTGAGGGACCTTTACCCGTCATAAATTTTGAATTGATTGCTGATGGAAGTGCGATATTCGCTGGCGAAGGCGGCAAGTTTAAAGACTTCAATTCGGCGCCCGTGATGGATGGAGATGCTATTTTCTTTGTTGCTACAAGAGAAAATGGGCTTCGTGGCATTTTTAGAAATCAGCGTGGCGCTACTCAAATGTTAGTAAGCTCTAATGGTGAGATTCCAGATGGGATAGGGAAGTTTACAAGTTTTGATTCTGCACCGATGGGGTCAGGAGAACAGCTGGTGTTCCGCGCTACCGGAAGCAACCATCAAGAAGGTATTTATTATTATGCAGATGGCAAAATCAGCAAAATAGTAGATACCAATACCCCAATGCCGCACGCGAATATACATTTTCAATCATTTAAACGTCCTGTGTTTGACGGCAAGACAGTTGTTTTTGTTGGGCGTGGATTTCAAAAGGCAGATGATACTTCTCGTAAATTTCAAGGGGCATACCAGTATGAAATTGAAACAAAAAAACTCAGTGTGATTGCTGATTGGGAGAGCAAAACTCCCGAACAATCCACCCTATTTGGAGAGATGGACGATGTGACTGTTAGTCATGATCAGATTATATTGACCGCGTCAGATGTGAATGGAAATACCGGTATTTATGTAAATAAACAAGGGCAGTTGGAAACCATAGTGGGTCATTCAACTCCACTTCCAAATACGCCCGGCTCCACTTTTTCTGGATTAAATGATGGCGCAGTCGAGCGTTCATTTAAAAATAAAAATTTTGCTTTTAAGACTGCATCAAAAGATAACAAGCAAAATGGCATCCATGCCTATATCGATGGCAAGTTAATCACCGTTGCAGATAACAAGGCGGAAATGGCTGGTGGCTCAGTAAGCTTTAGCGGATTTAGTAAACCTAATATTTACAACGATCGAGTATTTTTTATTGGGAAGAATCCACAAGGAGTTTCAAGTATCTATGCTTGGAAGAGTGGTGGCCGGTTTCCAGTCATTCACCCTGATATATTGCTTTCTGGAAAAAGACCTAAAGACTTCAATATGAGCTTAGAGTCAGCGTCTAATGATGCACTAGTCTTTCAGGTTTCGTTTGAAGATGGATCTAAAGCGATATACAAAGCACATTTAAGAGACGTCATGGGCAAAGTGGTATTGTTAGATACCTTGCATAGTAAGAGTCACGGTAGTGTTCAGGGAGGGAAATTTCTGGAGGGCGGCGGCTGGACAGTATTGAATGACAATGATCGGATCGTATGGAAGATCCCGCCAATGTCCTCGCATGGCTTACTCGAGGTCGATGTCACAAATTTTGACCCAAGAAGCCAGTTGACAGCTAACAAGAACATTTTTCTTGGTTTGTGGGGCACGTTATTTAACAATCATGAACGCATGAACCTGCCTGAGACAGATAATTGGGAGTTAAGGGTGGGTAAAGCGCATACTCAATTTAAGGTTGAATATCACGCAAGAGGATTTGGTAAGGCGACAGAGTGGGTCCCATTTGATGGCCCGTTTGATCCTAAACATACTTATCGGATACGCGTTGAGTGGAATAATGGCAGAGTCTCTACATGGGTGGATGACAAGGTGTTGCACTTCGATGGCTTGAGTTATGAAGCGATTGATAAATTCAATTATTTACACATCGGCACATCCAGTCATTTTGGAGGGGCCGCAACCATCGGTCCTGTATATTCAAATGTACGTATGGTTTCATTTGATTAAATCTAAATCATGCTTAATCGTTACAGGCTTTTTTTAAATTAATTCCTTCTTGCAGAACGGGTGAAGTCCAGTCTGCGCATATGGCACTCAGGTTTGGTGGCGCATATCACTAAACCAATGCGCCTTTTTATTCACTAAAGTTAAAACATAAAAGTCCCTCGCCATTTTTTAATGGGTCATTAAAGTGATGATTTAATGAGGATTTACGCGCCGCATTTAAATAAGCAAGGTGGATAGCGTTTATTTTTATCATGAATCATCTTCGAAGTCTCAATGATTATTTGACATAATTAGCTAGCTAACTATAATGTGACTAACTATGTTACAGCTTAGAGATCTCCCTACCCAAGAAGTCTTGCAACGGTTTGCGCAACGCTATCCGGCGGCAGACGTCACGGCGATTGCCAGTTTTTTAATGTTGTTGAGGGTAGCGACCGATTTGTCCGTCGCGTTAGACGCCTGCCTCAGTAAGCATGATTTGTTACAGGGACGCTGGTGGGTATTGATTTTGCTCATGCGCGAGGCGGATCTCACCTCTACCCCTTCTGTGCTGGCAGAAAAACTAGGCGTGACCCGGGCGACCATGACCGGTTTATTAGATGGCTTGGAGCAGGGCGGGCTGGTCAAGCGTGTGCTGGTGCCAGAGGATAGACGCAGCGTGAAGATTTGTTTAACGGAGGCGGGTCAAGCCAAGCTAGATGCGGTGATGCCCGATTACTACACGCGTTTACGATTATGTATGCAAGGCTTGAGTGCGCCGCAACGCAATGATTTGCAAGTGATTTTAGGTGTGATAGACCACGGAATGTCTGCCTGGGATTTTAATCAGTAATTTCAATTTATTTATCAAGGAGTTTCACCATGGCAAACGTTGTCGATACTTTAATCGCGTTGAATCAGCAATTTGATACCGCATTCAACAATAAAGATACCCAGGCGATTGCTGCCTTGTATGCGAGTGACGCGATTGTGATGCCAGCTCCCGCCGGTCAGGTGGTTAAAGGCCGACAGGCTGCTGCTGACTTTTTTGCTGGGTTGATTCAAGCGGGTGTGATTGAGCACCGTCTGACCATGACGGATGTGATCGTCAGCGATAGCATGGCTACCCAAACAGGCCTGTGGGCGGCGGCCATGGTCGGTGAAGATGGCGTGAAACAGCAGTTTGGCGGCAATGTTCAAGTTGTGTTTCAACAGCAGGCTGATGGTCAGTGGTTGGCTGTCACACACATCTGGAACTAACTCGGATAGTCAACATGGATCCATTGATCAAACAGCGCTCGCAGGCGCTCACCGCCTTGCTCGTACTCACCCTCATCTGGGGGTATAACTGGGTGGTGATGAAGAGTGCTTTGCAATATGCTGGGCCATTTCAGTTTGCAGCGATGCGTACCTTTTTTGGCGCTTTGGTCTTGTTTTTGGTGCTATACGTGACGCGTCGTCCGATGGGTTTGACTGCATTTCCGACCATGCTACTGCTGGGAATTTTGCAGAATGTGGGTTTTACGGGCGTCCTCATGTGGGCGCTAGTGGAGGGGGGCGCAGGTAAAACTGCGGTGCTAACCTACACCATGCCCTTTTGGACATTGCTATTTGCTTGGCCCATGCTGGGCGAGCGGGTACACGGTTGGCAGTGGTTGGCGGTCACCGCCGCAGTGTTGGGCATGCTGTTTATTTTTGACCCCCTGCACATCCGTGCCGATGGTTTTAGCATGATGCTAGCGGTGCTGTCGGGGGTGTCTTGGGCGTTATCTGCCATCATGACCAAGCAATTGCACCGTCGTCTACCAGCGTTGGATTTAATTAATCTGACCGCTTGGCCGATGTTATTGGGCTCGTTGCCCATGCTGTTGATTGCCTGGTGGGTGCCAGCTCCGCCTATTCAATGGGCGCCTTATCTGATTGGCGCAGTGATGTTCAATGTGATTTTGTGTGGCGCACTGGCTTGGTTGTTGTGGCTGTTTGCTCTGCAACGGTTGCCAGCGGGGGTTGCGAGTATGGCGTCGATGCTGGCGCCAGTGATTGGTGTGATCGCGGCCTGGATTCAGCTACACGAGGTGCCGGATGGCATGGAGTTGACCGGCATGGGATTAATTTTGTTTTCACTGACTTTAATTTCCATCTTGATGATGCGCCCAGCGCCGAAAGCAGTATCCACATAAACAAGCATTCTTTGGTAGAACACCTATTTTAAGGCCTGATTCATGCAGGCCTTTTTTACGTGGTGCGGTGGTGCGGGTGACGAATAGTGCTGCTAGCCCGGTCGGCGCCTGTGGTAAAATCAGGCGGTTAAAGAACCTTCATCCCGTGATTAAAAATACAAGGAAGCAACATGGCTGGACATAGTAAATGGGCCAATATTCAGCACCGCAAGGGCCGTCAAGATGCTAAACGTGGCAAAATCTTTACCAAATTGATCAAAGAAATCACTGTTTCTGCCCGCATGGGCGGCGGCGATACCGCGATGAACCCACGTTTGCGTGCGGCCGTGGCAGCGGCCAAAGAAGAAAACATGCCTTCAGATAACATCTCGCGAGCGATTAAAAAGGGTACCGGCGAACTCGAAGGGGTGAATTACGAAGAGATTCGTTATGAGGGCTATGGCATCAATGGCGCCGCCATCATTATTGATTGCCTGACCGATAATCGCCAACGTGCCGTGATGGACGTGCGCCATGCTTTGACCAAGCACGGCGGTAACTTAGGCACGGATGGCAGCGTGGCGTTTATGTTCAAGCATTGCGGTCAGCTGGTGTTTGAGCCGGGCGTGTCAGAGGACGCCGTGATGGAAGTTGCGCTCGAAGCTGGCGCCGAAGACGTGATTACAGATGAAGACGGCAGCATTGAGGTGATCACTGCGCCGGGCGAGTTTGTCACAGTCAAAGAAGCGCTAGAAGCCGCCGGATTAAAAGCTGTCATGGCACAAGTCACCATGAAATCACTCAATGAAGTGGTGTTCACTGGCGATGATGCAGTCAAAATGCAGAAAATTCTCGATATGCTGGAAGACTTAGATGATGTGCAGGATGTCTACACCTCTGCCGTGATTGAAGAGGCTTAATCTGTGCAATTTGCCGCTGGCAACTGGGCGCGCTTTTAAATCATGGCCGTACAACGAATTTTGGGCATCGACCCTGGTTTACGCATCACCGGTTTTGGGGTGATTGAGGCGGTGGACGGGAAATTGTCCTATGTGACCAGCGGCGTGATTAAAACCGCTTCGGCAAAAAAAGGCGTGCAGGGTGAGCCAGAAAAAGAAGCACTGCCCGAGCGGTTGAAGGTGATTCTCGATGGTTTGTTTGAGGTGATCGCTACGTATCAGCCGACGCAGGTGGCAATTGAAAAAGTCTTCGTGAACGTCAACCCACAATCCACACTGTTACTTGGTCAAGCCCGTGGCGCTGCAATTTCAGCCGCGGTGATCAAGCATTTGCCAGTGGCTGAGTATACTGCCTTGCAGGTCAAGCAATCGGTGGTCGGCAATGGCCATGCGCAAAAAGAGCAAGTGCAAGAGATGGTTAAGCGGCTACTTAAGTTACCGGCTACGCCCAGTCCTGATTCGGCAGATGCGCTGGCATGTGCGATATGCCATGCGCATGGTGGTCAAGGCTTGGGTGCTTTGGCGACGACCGGCTTTAGAGTAAAAAATGGAAGACTAATATGATTGCGCGTCTACAAGGTCGTTTGCTAGAGAAGTCGCCGCCACTGATTGTGATCGACTGCAGTGGCGTTGGCTACGAGGTGGAGGTGCCCATGAGCACGTTTTACAATCTGCCAGAGCTGGGCCAGCCGGTTCAAATATTGACACACATGGTGGTGCGTGAAGATGCGCAATTATTGTATGGTTTTGGCAGTGAGCAAGAGAAAAATACCTTTAAGCAATTGCTCAAAGTGAACGGCATTGGGGCCAAGTCAGCACTTTCGATTCTGAGTGGGGTTAGCGTCAATGATTTGATGTTGGCGGTGAGTCAGCAAGAAGTTGGGCTGCTCACGCGCATCCCCGGCATCGGTAAGAAAACCGCCGAGCGCTTGCTGCTTGAGCTGAAAGACAAATTTGTGGTGACTGGCTCGACCTCTGCGCAACCGGCGGCCAAAGCGGCAACGGACGATATTTTGAATGCATTGGTCGCGTTGGGCTACCATGAGCGAGAGGCCGCGGCGACCATGAAGTTGCTGGATACTGGCATCAGCGTCAGCGATGGTATTCGTCAGGCATTGAAATATCTCGCCAAGTGATCGCCACTGATCGCGCGGCAACTGATGCCATACTCAAAGGCTGCGTGTTATGATTACAAAAAATAACTTAGTTACCCCCCCGGCATGAGGCCACCTATTGTTTAGTGTTAGTTTGCACTTCATCGCCGATCACCCATGATAGAAACCGATAGACTCGTTGCGCCCGCTACTGTCAGCCCCCAAGAGGAGGCTTTGGAGCGTGCATTGCGCCCCAAGCAGCTCGATGAATACGTTGGCCAAGAGAAAGCGCGCGGCCAACTTGAAATATTCATCAATGCGGCGCGCGGTCGGCAAGAGGCGCTCGACCACGTGCTGCTGTTCGGGCCGCCGGGCCTCGGAAAAACCACGCTGGCTCACATTATCGCCAAAGAAATGGGTGTCAATTTGCGCATGACGTCTGGCCCAGTGCTGGAACGTGCCGGCGATTTAGCCGCCTTGTTGACCAATCTTGAGCCCAACGACGTCTTATTTATTGACGAAATTCACCGTCTGAGTCCGGTGGTAGAAGAGATTTTGTATCCAGCCATGGAAGACTACCGGCTGGATATCATGATTGGTGAAGGCCCGGCTGCGCGCAGTGTGCGCCTGGATCTGCCACCATTTACGCTGGTGGGTGCCACCACGCGTGCCGGCATGTTGACCAATCCTTTGCGTGATCGCTTCGGTATTGTGGCGCGCCTCGAATTTTACAGCCATGACGAGTTAGCCAAAATCGTCACGCGCTCGGCCAACTTACTTGAGGTGGAAATGCAGCAAGGTGGTGCCTCAGAAATTGCCCGTCGCGCCCGTGGCACGCCGCGTATCGCTAATCGATTATTGCGCCGAGTACGAGATTATGCCCAGGTAAAATCAGACGGAATCGTCACCGATAAGGTGGCGGACGCTGCCCTGAAAATGCTGGATGTGGATCAGCAAGGCCTGGATGTCATGGATCGCAAGTTGTTACAAGCGGTCGTCGAAAAGTTTGGCGGTGGCCCGGTTGGTTTGGATAATCTGGCAGCCGCCATAGGCGAGGAACGCGATACGATCGAAGATGTACTCGAGCCTTATTTGATCCAGCAAGGGTATTTGATGCGTACCCCGCGCGGGCGGGTGGCCACGCAGATGACCTATCAACATTTTGGTCTGAAAGCACCTGCCACATTGGCCCATGGTGCGCCATGGCAAGGGGACGCGCAATAGCATGTTTGAGTTTCCGGTGCGCGTTTATTATGAAGATACCGATGCCGGTGGGGTGGTCTACCACAGCCGTTACTTGAACTTTCTGGAGCGTGCCCGCACCGAATGGTTGCGTGCGGCAGGCTTTGCGCAGACCGCCTTGAGGCAGGAAGAACATGTGCTGTTTGTGGTGCACAGCATGCAACTGCAATTTAAAAAACCGGCCAAGCTAGATGAACAATTGAAGGTGGTTTCACACTTGATTGAGATGGGTCGCGGTAGCTTTAGTTGCCAGCAACTGATCAAGCGCGAAGAGACGATTTTATTACAGGCGGAGGTCAAAGTGGCCTGCGTCAATGCGGATTCATTTAAACCAACGGGTATTCCGGCCCGTATCAAAATTGCACTGGAGTCTTCATGAATGTAGCAAACGATATGTCGATTTTTACCCTGATCAGCGGGGCCAGTTTGCCAGTTCAACTGGTGATGCTGATTCTGCTGCTGACCTCACTGGTCTCTTGGTGGTATATCTTCATTAAAGTATTTTCGCTCAAAGCGGCCAATGAAAATGTGGATCAGTTTGAAGCCCAGTTTTGGTCTGGTGGCGACTTAAATGAGTTGTATGAGCGCATCACTGCAGGCCGCAAAACGCCGCAAGGCATGTCGAGTATTTTTCAAGCCGGCCTTAAAGAGTTTATTCGCTACAAACAGCAAAAAGACACTGAAGTCAGTGACGTGATGGAAGCGACGCGCCGGGCCATGCGCGCTGCTTACAACCGTGAATTAGATTATCTGGACGCACATTTGCCATTTTTGGCGTCAGTCGGTTCTGTCAGCCCTTATATTGGTTTGTTTGGCACAGTGTGGGGCATCATGAACGCGTTCCGTGGCTTGTCAAATGTTGCCCAAGCGACCTTGAGTCAGGTCGCGCCCGGCATTGCCGAAGCGTTGGTCGCCACCGCGATTGGCTTGTTTGCCGCGATTCCAGCCGTCATTGCCTACAACCGTTTTGCGGCGGGGGTGGATCGCTTGTCCGTGCGTTACGAGAGTTTTATCGAAGAATTTACCAACATTTTGCAGCGTAGAGCCTGATCGGAGTCCGCATGAGCAGAACGCGTAAACGGCGCATGATGAACCAGATTAACGTCGTGCCATACATTGACGTGACCTTAGTGTTGCTGGTGATTTTTATGGTGACCGCCCCGATGACCAACCCTGGTATGGTCGAGTTGCCTAAAGTGGGTCAAGCGCTCAAGCAGAGCGTTGATCCGATTGTGGTCACCGTGCAAAAAGAAGGTACTGTATTGATGGATGGTAAGGAAATGCAGCGCGATGACATGCTGGCATTGATCCGCACACGCTTGGCTGAAGCGGAAAAGCCGGTCGTGGTTTCAGCCGACAAAAACACGCCTTATGGTGAGGTGATTGCGGTCATGGATTTATTGAAGCAAGCGCAAGTGAATCAGGTTGGCTTGTTATTTCAAAACGAAAAGTAAGTCGTCGCTGATCTATCACAGATGAAAACCGTATTGTCCCCACATGATCAAGTCATACGCAAGCGTGCAGCCATATTGTCTGTGCTTATGCATGTGTTGCTATTTTGTAGCATGGTGTTTATGGTTGACTGGAAAGCCGTCCACGTGACCCCCAGTGTGATGGAGGCAACGCTATGGGATAGTTTACCCAGTAAGCAGCCAGCTAAGTCTGTCGTAAAGCCCATCGTAAAGCCTGTCGAACCACCTCCGCCAGCGCCTGAACCAGAACCCACACCACCTACGCCTAAGCCATCTGAGAAAGTGGTGGCGCCGACACCGCAAGTGAAACAAGCGGAACAAGCGGCCGATATTGCACTCAAAATGCAAGAGGATGAAAAAAAGCGCCTGCAAGAAGAAGACAAAAAGAAAGCACTTGAGCAGAAAAAACAAGAAGAAAAGCTGAAGAAGATACAAGAAGCGCTGCGTAAGCAAGAGGAAGAAGACAAGCTGAAAAAAATTCAGGATGCCTTACGCCAGCAAGACATGGATGCGCAACAATCTGCGGCCGCGGCGGCAGTCGATCCATCGGTCCTTGCCTACTATATGGGGCTGATGAAGCGCAAAATCACCAGTAGTATGAATGCTGGCTTGTGTCCGGTGTCTAATCCTGAGTTATTGGTAGATATTCAAATGACCAATTCGGGCGATATTTCAGGCATGCCCAAGATGGTCAAGGGTTCAGGCGATGCGGTTTGTGATGATGCCGTGGTGCGTGCCGTGTTAGCTGCAAAGCCGTTTGATTTGCCCGATGACCCCGCGGTACGCAGAAAAATGCTGGATCAAATTCGCCTCAAGTTTAAGCCGCGCGGCTAATCCGCCAATGACGTTGAGACGCCTTTTCGTTATAATTCATATATATAAGTGAACCAATGATTAAAATTGAGATGATGAACACTGTTGTAAAACACTTGTATCACGCCTTCGGCCATGTTTTTTTCGCCATTGCCTTGATGTGGGTGACGGCTTTGCCGGCACGTGCGGCCTTAGAGCTTGAAATCAGCGGCGGTAGCGCAATCCAGATTCCCATCGCCATTTTGCCGATGGCTGAATCGGCCAGCCCGCCATCGACGAGTCGCTTGCATGACATTATCAGCAATGACCTGCGCGGCAGTGGCATGTTTCGTATTATTAATACCAGCGGCATGCCAGCTTTGCCAACCAGCGCCTCACAAATCAAATATACCGACTGGACAGCGTTGAAAGCGCAAGGCTTGAGCTTGGGTGAAGTGCAACAAGCGGCAAATGGCAATATAAAAGTATCGGTGCAGGTGATGGACGTGCTGCGTCAGACGGCTTTGTTGCAATTAACGTATACGGTTTCACCGAGTCAATATCGACATGTCGCGCATCTGATTGCTGACCAGATCTATGAAAAATTCACCGGTCAACCCGGCGCGTTTGCTACCCGCATTGCGTATGTCACCAAGGTGGGTAAGCGCTTTACCCTGCAAATTGCAGACTATGATGGCTTTAACGCGCAAACGCTGGTGTCATCTAATGAGCCGATTATTTCTCCGGCTTGGTCGCCAGATGGCAGTAAAATGGCTTATGTGTCTTTTGAGAAAAAGAAACCGATTGTTTTTGTGCAATCACTGTACACTGGTGAACGTAAGATCGTCGCCAACTTTAAAGGGAACAACAGCGCGCCAGCTTGGTCACCTGATGGCAATAAATTGGCGGTGGTGCTGACCTATGGTGCCAATTCGCAGATTTATACGATTTCGGCGGATGGTTCTAATTTGCAACAAATCACTAAAAGTAGTGCCATCGACACCGAGCCAGCGTTTTCACCCGATGGCAGCGCCATCTACTTTAGCTCTGACCGCGGCGGTCGTCCGCAAATTTATAAAGTGTCAGCCACCGGTGGCACCCCTACCAGAGTGACTTTTGAAGGCGGTTATAATGTGAGTCCGCGTTTTTCGCCTGATGGTAAGTATCTAGCCTATATTCGCAACGACGGCGGCGCTTTTAAAGTAGCAGTACAGGATTTAGGCACTGGCGATGTGAAGTTGCTCAGTACCGGTTCGCAAGACGAATCACCCAGTTTTGCCCCCAATGCGCGTACCATTATGTATGCAACCCGCGTTGGCGGCAAAGGCACGCTAGCCACTGTCACGGTCGATGGTTTGGTCAGACAGCGTTTGTCAGAGGCAGGCGGAGATATTCGTGAACCTGCTTGGGGGCCTGCACAAGCAGCGCCCAAGTAGGCTATCCTTGGTCAATTTAATTAATCACTCATTTTAAGGAGAAAGTATGAACAAAACTATTTGGACAATTGCAGCGCTTGCGTTGGTGTTGACAGCTTGTAAAAGCACACCGATGAATCCAGCAAAAGTGGAAGATTCTAGCGTGACTCGCCCAATGGCAAATGCCAACAGCAATGCAGGCGCTGACAGTGCTGCAAACACAGACAAAATCAACATCAAAACAGTGGATGTGGATACCAGCAAAGACGAGTTGAGCGCGGCTGAGTTGGCAAAACGTCAAGTGTTCTTTGATTATGACAGCGATGCGATTCGTGAAGAGTACAAGGGTTTAGTCGCTAACCACGCTAAATACTTGGTTGCTCACCCGCAAACCAAAGTGGTGCTGCAAGGCAACACGGATGAGCGCGGTACACACGAGTACAACTTAGCATTGGGTCAACGTCGTTCTGTGGCTGTGAAAAACGCACTGAACGTGTTGGGCGTAAGCGACAGCCAAATCGAAACCGTGAGTTACGGTGAAGAGCGTTCTAAGCAAAATTGTGCTGACGACGGTTGCTTCCAGCAGGATCGTCGCGTAGACATCGTCTATGCAGGTCAGTAATTTGCGATTATTGTCTGCGCTACTTGCGTTGGGGCTGACTGTTTCAACAGTGAGCCACGCCGCGTTGTTTGACGACACAGAAGCCAGAAAACGTATTCTGGAACTGGAAAACAAACAAACGGCCGAGCATGATGCGCAACAAAAAGCGATCACCGATCTAAGCCGTGTCCAGCAATCGCTGGACCGGCGCGTACAAAGCCTGGAAGCGCTGATCAACGGCAAAGGTTTGCTGGATATGCAAAACCAGCTTGAACAGATTCGGCAAGATGTGGCCCAACTCAAAGGGGATCTTGAGGTGGTGACACATCAGCTGGACGAGTTGCGTAACAAGCAAAATGCTTCATATACAGATCTTGATACGCGGGTACGCAAGCTCGAAACGCTGGCGCAGTCTGTGACGAATGGGCAAATGCCATCGGCGTCGAACGGCGCTGGCAGCCCAGCCAGCACAGATGTGAAAGCCGATGTTTCGCAGCAAGAGTCGACGGCTTTCGCTGAAGCAGATGCGCTCAATCAGGCAGGCAAATACAAAGAGGCATTTAATGCCTATGATGCCTTTTTGAAAAGCTACTCTGCGAGCAAATTAGCCCCAGATGCACTGTACGGGATGGGTTATACGCAGTTTGCGCTGAAAAGCTACAAGTCGTCCGCGGCAACGCAGCAGAAGTTTCTTGATAGCTATGCATCGCATCCGTTGGCTGCCAACGCAATGATGAGTTTGGCTAACAGTCAGATTCAGCTGGGCCAGATTCCTGCGGCTAAAAAAACTTTGAAAGACTTGATTGCGAACTATCCATCGGCAGAAGTGACGCCGAGTGCGCAAAAACGTCTCAAAGTGCTCGAAACGATCAAATAGCAGAATTTCGCGAGTTCGGCGATAATAGCGGGCAGATAGTCATATCTGCCCGTTTACTTTTTACACTCAGATGACCTCACTCCGAATTTTCGAAATTTTTTACTCATTGCAGGGCGAAAGCTCGCGCGTTGGCCTGCCCACCATTTTTATTCGCTTGGTCGGGTGTCCCTTGCGTTGCGGATATTGTGATACCGAATATGCCTTTAAAGGCGGGAGCGTGATGCCGCTTGAGCAAATCATGGCGCAGATTGCCGTGTATGACACGCCTTATGTCTGTGTCACTGGCGGTGAGCCGCTGGCACAAAAAGCGTGTATCGAGTTGCTGACCAAGTTGGCTGACACCGGCTATCAAGTGTCACTCGAAACCAGTGGCGCGATCGATATCGCCGCCGTAGATAAACGCGTCAAAGTGGTGATGGATATCAAAACACCAGGGTCTGGTGAGGTGGAAAAAAATCGCTGGGAGAATCTACCTTTACTCAAGGCGGGCGATGAGGTGAAGTGGGTGATTTGTAGCCGTGAAGACTATGACTGGGCCAAGCAAGTCTTGCAAAAAGAGACGTTCCCTGCCGGCTGCGACCAGTTATTTTCACCGAGCTTTCATGATGTCAGTGGCGACACATTGGCCAGCTGGATTTTGCAAGATCATTTAAAAGTACGCATGCAACTGCAATTACACAAGATTCTCTGGGGCGAAAAGCAAGGAGTATAAGGTTGGTCGCATCAAATAAACCCAAAGCCGTTATTTTGTTGTCTGGTGGATTAGATTCCACTACCGTATTGGCGATTGCCAAGTCACAAGGCTACGATAGTTATTGTTTGAGTCTCGATTATCATCAGCGGCACAATGTAGAATTGCTCGCCGCAAAACGGGTGGCTGCAGCCTTGGGAGCGGTTGAACACAAAACGGTGCAACTCGATCTTTCGCTATTTGGCGGCTCTGCGTTGACTGATAATGCGATCGCCGTGCCCGAGCATGAAACGCAAGGCATCCCTGTCACTTATGTGCCAGCACGCAATACGATTATGCTTTCCTTGGCGTTGGCCTGGGCAGAGGTGCTGCAAGCACGCGATATTTTCATCGGCGTCAATGCGCTTGATTATTCTGGTTATCCTGATTGTCGTACTGAATATGTAAAAGCTTTTCAGCAAATGGCCAATTTGGCTACCAAAGCAGCGGTAGAAGGTCAAACCATTACCGTGCATGCGCCATTGATTGATATGACGAAGGCAGATATCATTCGCGCCGGCGATGCTTTAGGGGTGGATTATGGCCTGACGGTATCCTGTTATCAGGCCAATCAGCAAGGGGTGGCCTGTGGGGTTTGCGATTCCTGCCGATTCCGTAAAGCGGGATTTACACAAGCCGGCGTAGTGGACCCTACCCCTTATCTAACTACCATTTCTGCAAAGTGAAAAACACTTGCCATGCTTGAATAATATCAAGTATAATCCGCGCCTTTCTGCAAAGAAATTCAATTTTAAGAGAACAAGATTATGGTCGTTATTCGTTTATCACGTGGTGGCTCCAAAAAGAACCCGTTTTACAGCGTAGTTGTGGCAGAGTCCCGCAACCGTCGTGACGGTCGTTTTATCGAGCGCGTTGGTTTCTACAATCCATCTGCACGCGCTGGCGCTGAAGGCTTGCGTATCGATGAAGCACGTACACAATACTGGGTGGACAACGGTGCACAACTGTCTGACACGGTTGCTCGTTTGGTAAAATTCCACGCTAAAGGCGCTGAAGGTATGGCTGCTGTTAAAGCCAAAGAAGTTGCCAAAGCCGAAGCTGCGAAAGAAAAAGCAATCGCTGAAGCCGCTGCTAAATTGAAAGCAGAAGCTGACGCTGCTGCTGCAGAAGCAGCCGCAAAAGCGAAAGCTGACGCAGATGCCGCCGCCGCAGCTGCTGCAGAAGCCGCTGCCGCTGAAGCGCCAGCTGCTGAGTAATTGTTTCAGCGCCTAAATTCAAATGGCGTTTGAAAATATGGTTGTGATGGGGCGCATCGTCGCCCCATATGGCGTTTTTGGTTGGCTAAAAGTGTTACCAGACACAGAGTCTTTAGACGGATTACTCGACTACAAGGCTTGGTGGGTGGGTAAAGCGCCAAACTGGCGAGAAGTCTCTGTTGAGCAGGCCAAGCTGCATAATGATGTGCTGTTGATCAAGCTCGCAGGCGTGAGTGATCGCGATGCAGCCTTCGCGATGAAAGGTCAACAAATCGCGGTGCCGCGTGCCGATTTGCCAGCGCCTGAAGAAGGTGAGTATTACTGGTCTGATTTAATTGGTTTGACCGTGACCAACACCGCAGGCATTGGCTTTGGCAAAATCACGCAAGTGTTTGAAACCGGCGCCAACGATGTGCTGGTGGTGCGGGAAGAACAGCCCACAAGCGTCAAAGGCAAAGATGGCAAGCTGCACGAGGAATACCGCGAGCGCTTGATACCGTTTACCAATGATGCGGTCCCTGAAGTCAATCTGCAAGCTGGCACGGTGCTGGTGGATTGGGATGCAGATTTTTAGCGTAAAGAGGCGCTCATGATGCAAATTGAAGTCATCAGTTTGTTTCCTGAGATGTTCGCAGCACTGACGGAACATGGTATTACCAGCCGGGCTAAACAGCGCGGCCTGTACCAGTTGCAGCTGACGAATCCGCGGCAGTATACGCAAGATGTGCACCACACAGTGGATGATCGGCCTTATGGCGGTGGCCCTGGCATGGTGATGTTAGCCCAGCCCTTGGCAGCCGCGATTAGTGATGCGAAAGCGCGACTAGTGGCGCAGGGATTAAGCCCCAGAGTGATTCATTTGTCACCGCGTGGCCAGCCGCTGACGCACGAAAAAGTGCTGCAGCTCAAAGAATATGAGGGATTGGTGTTGTTGGCCAGTCGCTATGAAGGCGTTGACCAGCGTGTGCTGGAGTCATTGGTGGATGAAGAAATCTCTATCGGTGATTATGTATTAAGTGGTGGTGAGTTACCCGCCATGGTGTTGCTGGATGCAATCATCCGCCAATTACCCGGGGCCTTGGGTGATGAAGATTCTGCGCAGGAAGATTCTTTTGTAAATGGTCTGCTTGATTATCCGCATTACACGCGGCCTGAAGAATTTGAAGGATTAAAGGTGCCTGAAGTATTACTTTCAGGGCACCATGAAAAGATTAGACAATGGCGATTACAACAATCGCTACTGCTAACCAGGGCAAAACGCCCTGATTTATTGGCCGCGAGGCCGTTGACGAAAGAAGAGGCTAGGCTACTCAAAGATGTGGAGTAGGAACGAGCTCTTTACAATTAAAAGGAACTGACATGGCAGACATTATTAAGATGTTAGAGCAAGAAGAAATTGCTCGTTTGAATAAAACCATCCCTAGCTTTGCACCTGGTGATACCGTAATTGTGGGTGTAAACGTGGTTGAAGGTACACGTAAACGTGTGCAGGCTTACGAAGGTGTGGTAATCGCTAAGCGTAACAGAGGCCTGAACTCCTCATTTATCGTGCGTAAAATCTCTTCAGGTGAAGGCGTTGAGCGTACATTCCAGACTTACTCCCCACAAATCGCTTCTATCGAAGTGAAGCGTCGTGGTGATGTGCGTCGTGCGAAATTGTATTACTTGCGTGAGCGTTCAGGTAAATCTGCACGTATTAAAGAAAAATTGGTTGCTCGCGAGAAAGACATCGCAGCAAACAACGGTTAATTTAATCGTCGCAGTCAAAAACCCGGATGTTACTCCGGGTTTTTTTATTGCCGGTTGCAGCTTGCCCAGGATTGCAGTTTAATAGCCTGCATGAATCACTCTGATGATGAAATAGATGCTTTGATCCCCGCGCCTTTTGGATTTCTGGCGGTGCGGTATGGCGCTGAAGGCGTCAGCGTGCAATTTTTGCAGCAGGCGTTGCCGATCAAAAGCAAACCAGATCCGCGCGCTTGTCCCATTGCGGAGCAAGTGGCTGCCTATTTGCAAGATCCTCATACACCATTAGTGCCAATACCAAGTCATGTGGGTACGCCTTTTCAGCAGCGGGTATGGCAGGCGATGCGTGAGATTCCAGTCGGGGAAACACGCTCTTATGGTCAACTGGCCAGCAGCGTGCAATCCGGGCCGCGCGCGGTAGCGAACGCCTGTGGTGCCAATCCAGTGCCACTATTTAATCCTTGTCACCGCGTCGTCGCCAGCCAGGGTTTGGGTGGATTTATGCAAGGCATAGACGGCGGTCTTGAAATTAAGCGCTGGCTATTGGCGCATGAACAGCGCAAGCCATAAAGGACCTAGATGCGGCAACAGAAACCGCTTGTGAAGCAAGCAGCAGGGACGAGTCATGGGGCGCCCGAGATTGATACATTTATTGACCAGCTTTGGCTCGAAGATGGTTTGTCGCCGAATACCCTGTCTAGTTACCGCAATGATTTAAAGGGCTTTGCTGGGTGGTGTGGCGAGCAGTCGCTGACGCTCAGGCAAATACAAGCGCATCACGTGCAGGCCTACTTGGCCTATCGTTTTCCGTTGGTCAAAGTGCGAAGCATTAACCGTTTGATTGCGACTTTGCGTCGCTTTTATCGCTATGCGTTGTTAGAGCGGCTGATCCAGCAGGATCCGACCTTGCATATTGAGGCGCCAAAAATGCCTAAATCCTTGCCCAAAACGCTGAGCGAGGCGCAAGTGGAAGACTTGCTGCATGCGCCGGATGTCAATGCGGCATTGGGTTTGCGTGACCGCGCCATGTTGGAATTGCTGTATGCGAGTGGTCTGCGAGTGTCTGAGCTAGTGAATATTCGTATCGCCGAAGTCAGCACGCAAGACGGTGTTGTGCGGGTGACTGGCAAAGGCAGTAAAACGCGACTGGTCCCGATGGGACAAGAAGCCGCGGAGTGGATAGACCGTTATCTGACGGTTGCGCGCCCTGACATTTTAAAAGGCGCGTTGAGTGATGCCGTATTTGTCACCACGCGAGGGGCGGCGATGACACGGCACGCTTTCTGGCACCTTATTCAACGCTATGCCTTGCAAGCGGGTATCTCGCAACATATCAGCCCGCATGTTTTACGCCATGCTTTCGCTACCCATTTGTTAAACCACGGTGCGGACCTGCGCGTGGTGCAGATGCTGCTCGGACATGCAGACATCTCGACTACACAAATTTATACGCATGTGGCCAGAGAGCGTTTGCAACAGTTACATAAAGTGCATCATCCCAGAGGTTGATGGCGATCAGGCCAGCGCAAGCGCTGCTTTGTGTGACCTACGCAGACCGGTAGATCGAAATTCCCAACGCTTTTAAGCCGGGCAAAATACCAGGTTTGCTGACTTTTAACTGCACATTTTGCGCCTTGAACTCTTGCAGAATCAGCTGGCACACGTGCTCGCCGAGTGCTTCTACCAATTTAAAACTGTGTTCGGCCAACGTCTCGCGGATGCGGGCAACGACGCGGCCATAATCAATGGTGTCTTCAATGGCATCCGTGCGACAGGCATGGGTGAAGTCATAGCCAATTTCAATGTCCAGAATGATGGTTTGCGGCACGGTGCGCTCCCAGTCTGGCACGCCAAGTTTGGTTTGTACTTTGACTTGTTCTAGAAAAATTGTGTCCATGAATCGATGTCCTTTTATTTCCGCACAAGCCGGAATCCAGTATGATTCGGCATCATACAACATCGTGCAGTGGCTGGCATAAGCGGCTGCATTACCTTGGGATTTTAAGCATGAACGAAATTGGGTTTGACATTGAAGCGCTGGTTTGGATTGTGGCAGCGTATTTAATCGGGTCGATTGCCTTTGGCATTATCATCAGCAAGCTCTATCGCCTGCCAGACCCACGCACCGTGGGTAGCGGCAATATTGGCGCGACCAATGTCGCGCGTAGCGGTAAAAAATCAGCAGCAATACTCACATTGCTCGGCGATGCGTTTAAAGGCTGGCTCCCGGTATGGCTGGCATTGCACGCGGGCATGTTAATGGATGTGGTCGCACTGGTCGGCTTGGCAGTGTTTCTCGGGCATTTGTTTCCGCTATATCACAAGTTTAAGGGCGGTAAAGGGGTTGCCACTGCTTTGGGCGTGATGATTGCTTTTTCTGGCTGGTTGGCGCTTAGCGTGCTTGCGGTGTGGCTGTTGGTGTTTGCAGTGAGCCGCATTTCATCTTTGTCTGCGCTGGTCGCGGCAGCGTTGTCGCCGCTGATTGCATGGCAGTTTCTATCGCCCTATCCCGTCTATGTGGCGGTGGTCGTGGTCATGGCTGCCTGTTTAATTATTCGCCATCAATCCAATATTGAAAAGCTGCTGGCAGGCACAGAAACACGATTTGGCAAAAAGTGACGCCCAGTGTTTAGGCGGGCGCTTTGAGCTCGGCTAAATCCCAGCGTGGCCGGATACTAAAGCTATAGTCTTGTTTAGCGGGTTGCATCGCGTGTAGGCGCATGGCACCGGCAAAGGCGATCATCGCGCCATTATCGGTACAAAACTCAAGCCGCGGATAATTGACACTGATGCCGCGCTTGCTGGCGGCTTCATTTAAGCGGCTACGTAGACGTTTATTTGCGCCCACCCCGCCTGACACCACCAATCTTCTTAATTTGGTTTGTTTAAGCGCTTTCAGGCATTTGTGCACCAAAATCTCGGTGACCGACTCCTGAAACTCCCAGGCAATATTTTGGATGGTTTCTGCATCAAGCGTGGGCTGGCTCTTCACTAAGGTGAGTACCGCCGTTTTGAGCCCGCTAAAACTAAAATTCAAATCCGGGCTGTTAAGCATCGGCCTAGGTAGCTGAAAATGGGCCGTGCCGAGGTCTGCCTGTTGAGACACTGCCGGGCCGCCGGGGTAACCTAGGCCCAATAACTTGGCTGTTTTATCAAACGCTTCGCCTGCGGCATCGTCTAGCGTATCGCCCAATAGTTCATATTGGCCGATGCCGTCTACACGCATCAGTTGGCTGTGTCCCCCTGATACCAGTAAAGCCACAAACGGGAAGGCCGGTGGATGTTCCTCTAGCATTGGCGCTAGTAAGTGTCCTTCTAGGTGGTGCACCCCAATCGAAGGCACATTTAATGCCATCGCCAGTGACTGCGCAATGCTAGTGCCCACCAGTAAGGCTCCAGCCAGGCCAGGCCCTTGCGTGTAGGCGATGCCTTCAATCTCTTGCAAGGTTTTGTCCGCTTGCGAAAGTACCTGCTGCGTGAGGGGCAGGGCGCGGCGGATATGGTCGCGCGAGGCGAGTTCTGGCACCACACCGCCATAGGCGGCATGCATATCAATTTGTGAATGCAGTGCGTGCGCGAGTAGTCCGCGGCGGGTGTCATACAGCGCGACGCCTGTTTCATCACAAGAGGATTCGATGCCCAATACCAACATAATGCTTTCTCAATACAATATTTTGCAGAAAGGATTGATAAATCCAAATAAGCGCGATAGAATACGCGGTTTTCAGTGCTGCATCAATGCGTCAGCACGATTTGCCAACCATTTTTGAAGGATAGGGATTACATGACCGCTATTCGTGTGAAAGAGAACGAACCGTTTGACGTAGCAATGCGCCGCTTCAAGCGTTTGATTGAAAAAACCGGTTTGTTGAACGACTTGCGTGCACGCGAGTTCTACGAGAAGCCAACATGGGAGCGTAAGCGTAAAGCTGCTGCCGCGGTTAAGCGTCAGTATCGCCGTCTGCGCAACCAACAGTTGCCAACAAAACTCTACTAATTTTTAGTAGATGTGGCGTAAATGGTTAGCCCTTACCTGTTAACCGACGAAGCGAAGGTTGTGGATTTCCGCAACCTTTAGCTATTTTTACAGCCCACATTTAACGCACCGTTTACTCAGATAAAGAGCCTGCCATGAGCCTGAAAGCACAAATCTCCGAAGACATGAAAACCGCCATGCGTGCCAAAGACATGCAAAAGCTGGGTGTGATTCGTTTGTTGCAAGCGGCCATCAAGCAGCGCGAAGTTGATGAGCGTATCGAGCTAGATGATGATGCGGTGATTGCAGCCATTGAGAAAATGCTCAAGCAGCGCCGTGACTCGATCGCTGCGTTTGAAGGCGCGAACCGCCACGATCTGGCCGATCAAGAAAAGTTTGAAGTGACGGTATTGCAAGCGTATCTGCCTGCACAACTCAGCGAAGATGAAATTAATGCCATCATTGCTAAAGTGGTGGTTGAGACGGGGGCCGCAGGCGCCAAAGACATGGGTAAGGTGGTTGGTGCGGTGAAACCATTGGTGGCTGGCAAGGCAGACATGGCAAAAGTATCTGGATTGATCAAGGCCGCATTGGCGTAATGCGTGATTGAGTAAGCAGGCAACGGGGCGCATTTTGCGCCCTTTGTTTTTTTAGCGCGCATAGGCGATACTTGTATTTATGATCCCCGAAAGTTTTATTCAAGAGCTGCTCAATCGTGTTGATATTGTCGAAGTGATCGACAAGTCCGTGCCGCTGAAAAAAGCCGGGACGAATTATTCCGCCTGCTGTCCTTTTCATAATGAAAAATCGCCAAGCTTTACAGTGAGTCCAACCAAGCAGTTTTACCACTGTTTTGGCTGTGGCGCGCATGGCTCAGCCCTCAGTTTTTTAATGGAGTACAACGGGCTCAGTTTTGTGGAGGCGATTCACGATCTGGCCCGACAGATCGGCATGATCGTGCCCCAAGAGCAGCGCGATCCGAATCTGCCGCCAGCGACCTCAAAGGCGGTGTTGCTCAGTTTGCAAGAAACCCTGCAACAGGCAGCCAACTACTACAAAGCCGAGCTAAAAAAATCGCCCAGAGCCATTGAATATTTGAAAGCACGCGGCTTAAGTGGCCAAGTCGCAGCTAAATTTCAAGTGGGCTATGCGCCGGCCGGCTGGCAAAACTTACAATCGGTGTTTCCGCAATATGAAGCTGAGGCCTTAGAAACCGCCGGCTTAGTGGTGCAGAATGAGCAAGGGCGACGCTACGATCGATTTCGCGATCGCATCATGTTCCCGATTCACAATCAAAAAGGTGAGGTCATCGGCTTTGGCGGGCGCGTGATTAACCCTGAAGACAGCCCCAAGTATTACAACTCGCCCGAAACACCCGTATTTCAAAAAGGCCATGAACTGTATGGCTTGTTCATGGCCAGACGGGCGATTCGTGATGCCGGCCGCGTGCTAGTGGTAGAAGGCTATATGGATGTGGTGGCGTTGGCGCAATATGGCATCGAGTATGCCGTTGCTGCCTTGGGCACCGCGACCACACCGTTTCATATTGCCAAACTGATGCGGCAAACCGATGAAATTGTATTTAGCTTTGATGGCGACAAAGCCGGGCGCACCGCCGCTTGGCGCGCTGTTATGAATGCCTTGCCCGCCATTAAAGACGGCCTCAAGCTGCGTTTTTTGTTTTTGCCAGCCGAGCATGATCCTGACAGTTTTGTGCGTGAATTTGGCAAAGAAGCATTCGAGGCTGAAATGGAAAAAGCCATGCCCTTATCGCAATACATCATTCAGCACTTAAGCGAGCAAAATCCACTCGCCTCACAAGAGGACAAAGTGCAGTTTTTAAATGATGCCGAACCGATACTCAAGCAGATTCAAGCGCCGCGCTATGCCATGCTGTTGCGCAAAAAGGTCGCTGAAATGACCGGCTTGGCAGGCGGCGAAGTTCAGCGCATGCTCAAGCTGCCTGATCCCGCAAAAATCAAACAAAAAGTGGTACGTCAGCGTTCGCGAACCCCTTCGTCACTGTTTGTGCGCTTGGCCTTGATGTTGCTGATGCGCCCGCAATGGGCAAAGCCTGAACTCGGCGCCGCCATTGTCGACGAAAGCGACGAAGCGCATATGCTGCGCATTGTGATTCGGGCGGCCCTCGCAAAACCCGAATCGCGCCCAGTAGTGTTGCTACAGATGATCGCGCCCTACATTTCAGAAGCGCTGCAACAGCAATTGCAACGAGAGTTGTCATTATTGGATGAATCCCTCGACTTTACGCTTGAATTTGAGGGTGCTTGTACCCAATTATCAGACATGGCGCTGATGGCGCGAGAAAAATCCTTGCTAGGACGGCTGACAGAAAAGCCATTTTCAACCTTGTCGGATGCAGAGCGTGAGGCCCTGCGGCAGTTAACCAGCAAGCGCTAGTCAGCACTATTCCCTAAAAACCGTATGGGCATGCTTAAAAAACGTGCAAAAATCTGGTAAAATATAGGGTTTCCCGTAATGTTAAATCGAGTGATGTGACAGCAGCGGTAGCCAACACTCGGCATCAATCATTTTAGAGGTGGAATCGGCCATGGCCAGACCCAAAGCAGATAAAAGTTTAGACAAAGAACTCGGCATCAACGAAGTGGAAACACACAAAGACCCCGCCACCCAGGCAATGGATGCCGAGGCGCGCCGTACCCGCCTCAAAACCCTGATTGTGCTCGGTAAAGAGCGCGGCTACCTGACCTACGCCGAAATTAACGACCATCTGCCAGATGACGTGCAAGACTCCGAGCAGATCGAGAGCATCATCGGCATGATCAACGACATGGGCATTCAGGTTTACGAAGAAGCCCCTGACGCCGAAGTATTGCTGATGTCTGATGCACCGCCTGCCGTCACCGACGAAGATGCCGCTGAAGAAGCTGAGCAAGCACTGGCGACGGTTGACTCCGAGTTTGGCCGCACCACCGACCCAGTGCGTATGTATATGCGCGAAATGGGTACCGTTGACTTGTTGACGCGTGAGGGTGAAATCGAAATCGCCAAGCGTATCGAAGATGGTCTCAAACACATGGTACAGGCCATTGCCGCCTGTCCAACCACGATCGCCCAGTTGCTAGAGATGGTCGATAAAGTTGAAAAAGACGAAATGAGTGTCGATGACCTTGTGGATGGCTTGATTGACAGTGACCTCGGCTTAGACGACGCATTGGCCGTGGCGGATGCCGAAGAAGAAGAGGCCGCCGAAGAAGAAACCGACGAAGATGATGAAGATGGCGATGCCAAAGCCAATGCTTTGTCTGCTGAAGCCTTAGCGAGACTCAAAGACGAAGTGTTAGCACGCTTTGCCGTGATTCGCGCTGCCAACAGCACCATGAACAACATTCGCGAAACCAAAGGCACCAATGATGCAGAATACAAAACACTGCACCAACAAGTGCTCGACGAGCTGACCGCTTTCCGCTTCTCGGCCAAACAAGTTGAAGCCCTGTGCGACCAAGTGCGCAACATGGTTGAAGAAGTGCGTTCACATGAACGTAAAATCATGGACTTTTGTGTCGAAAAAGCCAACATGCCGCGTCAGCAGTTCATCAAGAGCTTTGTCGGCAACGAAATTAACCTCACTTGGTTAGATGGCGAGCTGGCAGGCAAACCAGCATACGGCGAGCGTTTAAGCCGCTTTAGACACTCTATTCTCGACCAGCAAGAGCGCCTGCAAAATCTGCAGAATCGCGTTGGCTTGCCGATTAAAGAGCTGCGTGAAATCAACAAACAAATGACCACCGGTGAAGCCCGTGCCCGTCGTGCCAAGCGCGAAATGATCGAGGCCAACCTGCGTTTGGTGATTTCTATCGCCAAAAAATACACCAACCGTGGCTTGCAGTTCCTTGATTTGATTCAAGAAGGCAACATCGGCCTGATGAAAGCGGTAGACAAATTTGAATACCGCCGTGGTTACAAATTTTCTACCTATGCCACCTGGTGGATTCGTCAGGCCATTACTCGTTCGATCGCCGACCAAGCGCGTACCATCCGTATCCCGGTACACATGATCGAAACCATCAACAAAATGAACCGTATCAGTCGCCAGATTCTGCAAGAAACCGGCCTCGAACCTGATCCGGCGACCTTGGCTGAAAAAATGGAAATGCCGGAAGAAAAAATCCGCAAAATCCTCAAAATCAGCAAAGAACCGATTTCGATGGAAACCCCGATTGGTGACGACGAAGACTCCCATTTGGGCGACTTTATCGAAGACAACACCACGTTGGCACCGATGGATGCCGCCGTGTACGCCAGCCTGCGTGACGCCACCAGTGAAGTGCTAGAGTCACTCACCCCGCGCGAAGCAAAAGTACTGCGTATGCGTTTTGGTATCGAAATGAACACAGACCACACCCTCGAAGAAGTCGGCAAACAATTTGACGTTACCCGTGAACGCATCCGCCAAATTGAAGCCAAGGCCCTGCGCAAACTGCGTCATCCGACCCGCTCGGAACGCCTGCGCAGTTTCCTCGAAAACGGTCAGGATTAGTTTATAATCCCACGCTTTACGGCCCCTTAGCTCATGCTTGGTTAGAGCAGCGGACTCATAATCCGTTGGTGCTGTGTTCGACTCACAGAGGGGCCACCATTTATAAAAAGACTCAAGGTTAACGCCTTGGGTCTTTTTGTTTTGAGTGAGGTAATCTAATAAAAAAATTTACGTGCGTAGGACTAACTCATGACTTCATATTCAATTTGAATATACGTATAGCTTACTGAAAGATGGATGAACACATTTTTAATGTGATAAGTATTTTCTTAATAATTAATTTTTGAATAAAAGATTAAAATAGGAGAATTAAAACTTTAAATTGGGGTGTGTGATGGAGCTGAATGAGATTGCGTGGTTTAGTAGCTTTCCTGAATTTGAAGAGTTAGAAACAGAATCTAAAGCACTCCTCAAGCAACACGTCAGAATTGTAAAAGCTCCTCCTGGTGTGATTGGATACCGTGAAGGTGACAAATGCGGTGCTTACGTAATGCGATTAAAAGGTCAATCTCGTGTTTTTAAAGTATCTGTTACTGGTCGTGAAATTGTTTTATATCGTGTTGGAGCAGGTGAAACTTGCGTTATTACAACAACATGCTTGCTAGGAAATAGTCAGTATCCAGCATCCACTATTGTTGAGGAAGAAGTCGAGGATGTCATTATCCCCGAACCCATTTTTCAAAGATTAATGATTGATTCGCCTGTTTTTCGAAAATATGTAATGAAGAATTATGGCGCATTAATTAGTGACCTTATATTACTTCTCGACGAGGTTGCTTTTCAGAGTCTTGATGCACGTTTAGCAAAATTTTTACTAGACATTGGAAATAACAGTATTGTTAGAACACATCAGCAAATTGCAGATGAACTCGGTACTGCAAGAGAAGTCGTTAGTCGACAACTAAAGCGTCTAGAACAAAAAGGTTTTATCACAATGGGTAGAGGTGAAATTTTACTTTTACAGAGAGGTGAATTATTGAAACTTGCGAACAGCGGTACTGCTAATGCTTAGTTAGTGATGAGATGATTAATAAAAGAATCTACATTAATATCGAGTTGTAAGACTGGTTACCCAAGCTGGAATAAGATTTAATAATTGAACTTCAAGCAGTTTGTCTGAGCCAGTGAAAATACTCACTTCAATAACAATGAGCATGATGCCTAAAAATCTCTTCCCCCACTGTCCTGTGACCATCAACCTTCTACGAATTCTATTTAGTGTGGCTTTTGAGAGATAACCAAGAGTGTTATAGGGAATGCCAGCGCCAACACCAAAAGTAACATGCTCATTGCAACTTGTGGTAAGTGCCCACTTTGATTAGCCAGGGTCAAGGTCACACCCATCACGGGTCCAACGCAGGGCGTCCATACCAAGCCCAATAATATGCCTAGATAGTATTGACCAGCTAGACTATTGGAGCTGAAGCGTTATAAGAGCCCATCGCCAATTTGGCTTAATCCACTAAGCATCGTACTTAATTTTGCTTGAAGTATTTTAGAAAACATTAGGCTTCCAAATATCACCAAGAGCCAAGCCAGAGAAAGGTATCTTGACTGATGCTGAGGTTGTGACCAACCAAACCTATCAATATTCCAATAGTCGTGAATCTAGTTGCAAGACCTGCTGCAGTTAAAATCGGACCTGAGCGATACTCGCTGGTAGTAGCACCAACAATGATGGGAGTAAGTGGCATAACGCAAGGTGAAAGCGTAGATTAAATGCCGGCCAAAAGACTCGGTGGATATGTGGAGAGCTCCATCAATTACTCAACTGCTTTAAGCACGGACTTAATTTCACTCACACTTGTAGATCAAATCGAGCGATCGATCTCCTTTCCATTTTTAAAGGCAACTAGGGTACTTTGAAGTTGAATATTTAGATTCGACAAAAGCGCTTTTTGGCTATCGAAAACAACTTCATAGATAGTGAGCGCTTGATATTTTATTGGCTACTTAATTCTTTTAGGATGGGTTTTTGTGCTCTGCAAGTAGGACACCCCGGAGCATGTGCAGAGATAACGACTGCTACAACAGATTTAATTTGTTGATCAAATTCCGTTGCATGAAATGCTTTCATATCGGCATAGGATTGAGTCGCTACTAAAACTAAAAATCCAAAAATGAGTGCTTTCATAGGTTTCACCAAAATTTATGATTTGTTTAGACGTAAGTTATTTGTATCTCTTACAAAAAAACGCCTCATATTGAGGCGTTTATATTTAATTTACTTAGCGCTTCCATCAAGCACTTTGGGATAAAAGGCAGCAGCCTTATCAACAAATTGCTGTTTGTCTTTACTGTCCAGAAATGCCTGCTTAGCATCTGCATTGCCGAAACAAAGCGTGTTGCCTTTGAACGTCTCATTTATAGCGCAATCTGAGTTAACTACAACACCTTTGGTTAGACCAGTTGTACATCGATTTCCGAATTCACCTGACATTGCTGTTAGGCTAATGCTAGTCAGTGTTGCCAACATAACAAAAGATAGAACTTTCATAATTTTCTCCTGAGGAAATTTTTAAATTATGTGAAAATTCAACAGAATAAATACCTGCTCATCTTTCACACAAGGCCAGTATGTTCGTTGATCATTTTATGGTTTGTAACAGTTGTCACCAATTGTTTGGCTGTGTGATGAAAATCACGATGATAGGGTTGGAATAAAAACTCTAATTATTCGACAACCCCCGCTTTACTAGACGATTATCAGGTTCCAATTTGTAACTTTGCAAACTCCATTGGACTGACCTGCTCCCCGTTTGCCCTACAATGAATGCCAGCCTCCCGTAATTCTCGATGAGTGCGCGGGCTCCCGCAGATGCCATAGCTTTCATCATGGGCCTGCTTAATCCATGTCAGACGCTTTCGGTCGTTAATGGCACGCTGAGATAAAGGTGAAGCTTTGCCTGCGTAATAACCACTGCGATGTATTTTGAGCACACGACACATCCGGCTGACCTTGAACTGGGATTGGTGCTGGTCTATAAAGGTGTACTTCACTCGGGCTGGCTGGCAAGATTCGCGGTGGTCTTTTTTAGGATATCCCGTTCTTCAGTAGCTCTTTTAAGCTCAGTATTTAACCTAGGAACCTCTTGAGTTAGTGCTGCAACATCAGCACTCATTCCGGGGCGCTTTTGAAGCTCAATCTCATACCGCAACTAATAAGGGCTCTTCGTGGATACGCCAAAGCGTTGAGCTACATATGCAACATCGTGACCGCGATCTGTGATTTACTTCACTGCTCCAGACTTAAACTCATCCGAGTATCTGATAGCCTCCATGCAACTTACTCCGTTATGTTTTAGACATTATGATTTGTCTAGCAGAGCGCGCGAAGTCGACTCATGATCCATTGGTGCAATATCCGACTCACAGAGGAGCAACTATTTTTCGAGAGACTCAAGGTTAACGCCTTGCTTCTTTTTTATTTTGTGATGGACACAAAAAAACCCTGCATCAAACAGGGCTTGGATGAAGTTAAAATTGATTTTATTAGTTTTGATTTTTACGACGAACAGCAAAGCCTACAAGTCCTAGTCCTAGGATTAACAAAGCATAGCTCTCAGCCTCAGGCACTGTAGAAATAGTTACACGATAAGCGAGGAACATCGTATCGATATCTTTACCATCGTTATAACTGACGCCGACTTGAAAGCCGTCCGTTGTGGCAAAGTCGTTGTCATTGGCGATAAATAAAAAGTAATCATTTGGGCGATTCGGATCTAAGGTTGGCAATAAAGCCATCCCCTCCCACTTTTCAGAGAGATTATTGAGCCCTGGCAACACGCCATTTACTAAACCAAATCTTGCCAGCTCTGCATTATTGTTGATATCAAGAAACGGAGTGTATTGCGCTGGTGTGATGGCTGAATTCAATATGCCACCTGGTGCAATTTGAGACTCGTAACTCTCGTCGAGAATATTTGTTGCGTTACTAATATCAATCACATCAACACGACGTAAATTGGATGTTTGAGTTCCTACTTGAAAACCATTGCTATCTCTAGGAAGAATTAAGATTTGTGAGTCTGATAGTGCCAGGATTTCACTTTGCGCAGCTACTAATGTACTTCCACCTTGCTGAAATTTTGGAAGCTGCACGGCATACTCGCCTGTTAATGTAATTTGGTTGACGTCGCTCACATCATATGTAAATAAACGGGTGTTATCTCTTGTTGCAGCGTTGGCCAAATCTTGTCTAGCGGCGCTTTGTAACGCAACGAATAAAGTCTTACCGTCAGGCGAAAGGGATAGTCCTTCAAAGCCTTGGTTATTTGCACGCCCAAATGTTGGATTTGCAGGGGTCGGTGCGGGTTGACCAACTGTCGGATTATTTGAGCTGAAATCGTTAACACCATTACGAACAGGTCTTACCGAGTTTGCGACTGGCAAAGCACCTATAAATTGACCATCCTTAGAAAATCTATAAATGGATGGACCATATTCATCGCTAATCAAAGTTGATCCATCGGAGAGTTTTACAATACCCTCTGCATCAAGTGACAACTTTCCGTTGTATCCTTGAGGCAAGGCTGGAAGTGATCCCATTGAAGGTCTTGCCCCGCCCGTTGAAATACCTCCTGGAACTGGATCAATACCGCTGAGTGGGGAGGTGCTACCGTTTGATGAAGTTTCATAAAGCAGCGTTGATTTTGTTAGCGTCAGCCCGATTTGATTTTGGTTTAGACCACTTAAATTAGTTGCTACAGGGGTGAAGCTCATTGCGATGGTATTAATACGAGCAGTGTAATCAATCGTGCCAGCAACGTTATAGCCTCTGTCTGGTGATGCGTAAAAAATGCCGCTATACGTATTGCCGGATTTGGTCCAACTAGAGGTATCTGCGACTAGCCCAGAAATTGAGCCAAATGTTTCACCATGTTCATCACGAAGGCTGGCTGCCATGCGGCCAACCCCAACTAACCCTTGCACTTGAAAAGCAGTACCGTTTACAACCATCTGTGCATACGTAGTCTGAACACTTCCGAGCAACAACATGCCAGCGAATGCAATCTGGCATGCCCGTGATAAATTCATTTTCATGATCGTAACCCTCATCCCTAAATTTAGTTTTGAAATGTGTGTTCAATTGTTGCAAGAACACCATTGAGTAATATAGGTGAAAGAAATTTATCCGGATATTAAGTGTTTATGAAAGTAAGCTTATGGCGATACTAAGGACGGCTTGCAGAAATGTGAGCTGTTTCTCTTTTCTCAATACTGAATTGCGTTTTAGATTTTTTGTATGCTGTGTTTTTTGCACTTTCCAACTGGTTATCCTCAAGCCGACCCCAGTACAAGTAATGCAAGTGATGGGGTCAGGTCTTGCATTGCGACATTTTGTTACTAGACATGACGCCATGGCTAGACCACTACGCATTGAATTGGAAGACGGTTTATATCGCGTGACATCCCGTGGGGATGGTCAGGAGGATATATACCTTTCAGACGACGACCGGTTGCTATGGTTAGACTTGTTGGGTGAAGTGTGTAAACGCTTTAACTGGGTTTGCCATGCGTACTACCAAATGAGCAATCACTACCATATGGTGATTGAAACCGCAGAAGCCAACTTATCGAGAGGCATGCGTCACCTGAATGGGGTGTATACCCAAAGGTTTAATCGCAGCCATCAGCGGGTTGGTCATGTGTTTCACGGTCGATTCAAGGCGATAGTGGTGGATAAAGACGCGTATTTGCTGGAGCTAAGTCGCTATGTGGTGTTTAATCCGGTCAGGGCGCATATGGTAGACCATGCCTGTGATTGGCCGTGGAGTAGCTACTTGTTACGGTAGGTCAAGTAGCGAAGCCTGATTGGTTAGATAGGGATTGGCTTTTGTCACAATTTGGCGCAGACGCTCATAGCCGTGTGCTGGCTTACCAACGTTTTGTGGATGCAGGGATGGGGCAAACGGGGATTTGGGAGCAATTGCAAGGGCAGATTTATTTGATTAGGGATATGTTCGTAAAAAAGATGCTTGCGCTTGCCAATGAGGGCACATCCTCATCGGAAATCCCCCGGCAACAAATCCGCACACTGCAAAAAAGTTTAGATGATTACCTGATTGCGTATGCACGGGACCGTGATACTGGCATGGCGCTAGCGAATTGCATGAAGGATATCGTATGCAAGCGATTGCAGCAGCCTTTAAGGTGCATTATGCGACTGTGAGTCGTGCTGTCCGAAAATTTGAAGGGAAAATGTCGCAATGCAAGACTTGACCCCTTGCGTCTAGTAGAGTTAAGTTTCCTGCCTCAAGACCCGTGATTTTGTAGCTTTCAGGCTCTTGATAGCGATTAAGCTCATCACTCCGCGAGACTTTAATAGGGGGGTTCTTTGCGTTTAGCGAATGGGCCCTCGTAGCCCCCCCCCTAAACGTAGGGTCGACAAGCTTTTGAAAAAGCATAAAATGTTGTTTGTTATAGTGATAAAAAGCCATCATCTTTGTATTTTTAAGATTAATTTTGAGGGGATTCAATATGCATATTAAAGGTTTGCTTACGTTGTTGTTTGCGATGCTCTTCATGAGCTCGGCAAACGCTACAGCCAATTTAATTAAAAATGGTGATGCCGAAACAGGTTTAGGGGGGAACTCGCAAGTGGTGGTAGTGCCCAGCTGGCAGGATTTAACAGGTAATTTTACTGTCATTAAATATGACATTGGTGGCGGCTATGTTGCATCTAGTGATCCAGGACCTGCTGATCGCGGTTTAAATTACTTCAGTGGTGGCACTAATAACTTGTACTCTTCGGCATATCAAGTGACCGACACTCTTCAAAATGCTGGTAATGCTGCATTTTATGCTTCTGGCTATTTTGGTGGGTTCGGAGGGCAAACAGATTACTCTCAACTAACCATTAAGTTTTTGGATGCAACTTCTTCTGAGATTTCATCTGTCACCTTTGGATTGACAACGCCTGTAGAAAGAGGAGGGGTGACTGGACTTTTATTTAAAGAAATTTCAGGATTCACGCCAGTGGGTACAACGCAGATAGGTTTTTTACTTCAAATGCAGCGCGAGCAAGGATCTGCAAATGATGGCTATGCAGATAATTTGTTCTTCTCAGTCACTCCTGTGCCTGAGGCTAATACATATTCGATGCTTTTAGCGGGGTTAGGCTTGCTAGGAGTGATTGCTAGACGTAAGAAGCAGAATGTTAATAAGGGTATGGTTCGCTCATAAACCCCAGAGCTCGTATCCGATTCTCTGGGTATTCCAGCTTAAAACATAAAAGGCAGCTCGCTGATTCGGCAGTAATTTCGACCTAGATTGTTGGCCGTGATGTTAGCTTGGCGTGGGAGTTTTGAGTTGTCCAAGCGGGAGTGACTAGCGTTGTTACTCAGATTCGATTGTTGTGGGCAGTTACATAGAGACTCAAGGTTAACGCCTTGGGTCTTTTTATTTTGGGGTGTGGGAAAGTCACTCTAATCGTTTCTAGGGCGCACATCTATGTACCACTTAGATATTGCACTCAACTTCAATTCTTATGCATATCCGGGGCTGGACGATTCTTTCAAGAAAAGCCATTGATCTGCCTATGTGACTTCAAAACGGGTGATTCGAGCAATAAACATCTTTCTTATCAATCAATTAGCTTTTTGAATGTTTTTGTACACTAACGTGAGATGCGCCCATGTATCTGCCGCTTAGGAGTGGTTAAAAGGGATTGCATGCGATTAACCCAAGAATCCAGCATTTCTAAGGGAAGTATATGTTTTCTAGATTCATGAATCTATCTGTTAAATCGAGACTCAGTATTAGTTGTGTAATTATTATTGGGCTCACAATTTTAATTTCGGTGCTCTCATTCCAAGGTTTTAAGCGGGTGCAGACCACCTGGACGAGCTTTGAAAAAGTAACGCTACAAAAAAGAGCCTACATTGAGGAGGCTTCTAATGCGCTTGGCGGTGGGGTACATTATTTTAAGAACTATGTGCTTCGAGGCGGGGATTATGAGCAAAATTTTTATCAACACATGGATACGATTGTTGACTCAGCCAATCAGTATCAGGCGCTGGGAGCGGTCACGCCGGAAGAGTTAGAACAGATTAACGCGATTGTTGAGGGCGTCAGCGTTTATAGAAAGTCGATGCTGTCAGCGGTTCAGTTGAAAGCCAATCAAAAAACCATTACTGAGATCGATGCCTCTATTAAAGGGGCGGATAAGCCGCTGGGGCAGGCGCTCAAAGCGTTGATGAAATTGAACAATGAAAGCACGCAGGTATCTTCGCAGGCGTTTAGTGAGATTGTCCAAAAAACAGTGTTTGAAATCGAAATGTTTGCAGTGATTGCAATCGTGTTAGGTTTTGGCACGGCATTGTTGATTACCTACTCGATTACCAATCCGTTGAAAAAGGCGTTAAGTATCTCTCAAAATATTGCCAAAGGCCGGTTGGATAATACGGTTGAGCACTTTTATGCTGATGAAACTGGTCAGCTACTGAAAGAGATGCAGCATATGAGTGATGTGATTAAGACCATTGTGAATGAGCTTAATCTGATGTCTAAACAGCATGACGAGGGTGAGATTGATCATGTCTTAAAATCAGCGCAGTTTGAAGGGGCATTTAATACCTTGGTGATTGGGATTAACACCATGGTGAGTGGCCATCTTGAGATGAACAATAAGGCGATGGCTGTGGTGAAATCGTTTGGCGAGGGGGATTTTAACGCACCACTTGCGGTTTTTCCTGGCAAAAAAGTGATGATTAACCACACCGTTGAGCAGGTGAGAGCTAACCTGAAAAGCTTGATGACAGATGTGGATACATTGTCAGCGGCTGCGGTCGCAGGAAACTTGTCCATCCGCGCCGATCATACAAAGCATCATGGCGATTTTCGTAAAATTGTTGAGGGATTTAACGCAACCCTGGATGCTGTGGTTGGGCCGATCGGGGTGGCTGCTGACTATATTCAACATATAGCTGAAGGGAACATCCCTAAACCGATCAATGAACCCTTTAATGGCGACTTTGATGTGTTAAAGCAGAACATCAATGCCTGTGTACAAGCGTTAACAGCGATGGTTTCTGATGCGCATATGCTGGCTGCGGCGGCGTCTCAAGGGCAGTTATCTGTGCGTGCAGATGCGTCTAAACACTGGGGCGATTACAAACAGATTGTCATGGGGTTTAACAATACGTTAGACGCGGTGATTAAGCCGCTCAGTTTTGCCGCCGAATGCATGGACCGTATTGCGAGAGGGGACATTCCTGAACCGATTCAGGAGCAATACCAAGGCGATTTTATTAAAATCAAAAACAATCTCAATACCTGTATTCATGCGATTCAACTGTTAATCAAAGATGCGCATTATTTAGCGGCCTCAGCAAAAGACGGCAAGATTTACGTGCGTGCTGATGTTCATATGCATCAGGGCGATTTCAGGAAGATTGTTGAGGGCGTGAATCAAACCCTAGAACTCATCGCTGAGCCGATTATTACGATTAAACAGGCGGCAGAAACCATTAATGATGCAGCCCAAGAAATTGCATCAGGCAATAATGCGCTCTCTCAACGCACCGAAGAGCAAGCGTCTTCTTTAGAGGAAACCGCCTCAAGCATGGAAGAGCTCTCCTCGACGGTCAAGCAAAATGCAGAACATGCGCTACAAGCAAATCACTTAGCGGATGAAGCTTCCATTATTGCCGTGAGGGGTGGCGGGGTCGTGGCGGAGGTCATCAATAGTATGGTCGCAATCAATGACAGCTCTAAAAAAATTGAGGATATTATTTCGGTGATTGATGGCATTGCATTTCAAACGAATATTTTGGCCTTGAATGCAGCGGTAGAAGCGGCGCGTGCAGGCGAACAAGGGAAAGGGTTTGCAGTCGTGGCAGGGGAGGTGCGTAGCTTGGCGCAGCGATCTGCCAGCGCGGCGAAAGAAATTAAAGAGCTCATTGAGGATTCAGTGACCAAAACCGCTGAGGGCACCAAACAAGTGGAAACTGCGGCTAGCACCATGGATGAAATTGTGGTGTCAGTGAAGCGCGTGTCAGAAATTATAAATGAAATCAGTGCGGCATCGCAGGCGCAAAGCAGCGGCATTGAACAAGTGAACGCCGCAGTCGGCACCATGGATGAAACGACGCAACAAAACTCTGCTTTGGTTGAGGAGGCCGCGGCAGCTGCTGAGTCGTTGATGGACCAGGCAGCGCAGATGCTGGTGGCTGTGAGTGGGTTTAAAACGTCGGCCATTGAAGGTACGGCAGCGCTGAGCTCGAAGGCTCGCAATAAGTCTAAATTTAATATGCAACCTGCACTCAACAGGTTTGAGAGGAAAGCGTCTTAGATATTCGTGTTCATGCCTGGCGCGGGATCAGCCCCCTGACAGGCCAGCAGCGATTAAAGAGACTCAAGGTTAACGCCTTGAGTTTTTTGTTTTTGGGGTGATGAATCACTACTGATTAACTCGGCATTTTAAGCGTTCATTGAGATTCACTGGTGCTGTTAGAGACATCAACATAGCTACAAGGGGAAGCGCTAAATGACAGCTTCGGTGCTAGATGCCCCAATGACTGAAAGCCCTAAACAAAATCACAAACCACAGCCACAGTGTACGGCTATGTGTGTTTAAAAACCTTGATTAGTCCACAAATTCGGTTGTAATGGCGCCTCTTCTGTAGCCGCTTCGCTGACCAGTTGCACGGCATCCCCAGCCCTTAACAAGCCGCCGCGAATGATTCTTGCCGTGACGCCGCCATGACCGCGCATCGCGTTGTAGCCGCCTCGCCCCAGTACATGCTCCATGCGTGAGCACGGCTCGCAAGGCCCTGTTATTTCGAGCACAACTTCGCCTATGCATAATTGCATCGGCTGGTCTTTAAACAGGGATTTTGCTGCGAGTAGATTAAAGCCAGAGACAATCAGGTTGCGTCTTAACAGCGCGGGATCGACACTTTGTTGGCCGGTGAGTGCCGCGATCACGGGTAAATGCTCTGCTTGCAGCAAGGTGACTTGCCGTTTGCTCCCATTTGCTTGCGATGAGGGTTTAGCACTCGCGCGATCACCTTGCAGCCCTAATTGGGGCAGTGCCAAAGTTTGGTCTAGCGAGATGCATGGCGCCCCCCGTGCTGGTCGCACGTAAATACGTTCTAACCGCCCGGGTTGGTGCATCTGTTTGGTTAATTCGCGTAGGTTGGCAGTCTGCATCGGCTTTGGCTTGTGCTCGGGTTGAGTGGCAATACAATACGTGAAGTCGGTATCTCGCGTTTAGCAGGATTACTTGCTGGTGTGCGTGGTGCCTTTAGATTTTGCGGCATACATCGCTTCATCCGCGCGTTTAATCATCTTATCGAGATTGTCACCTAGATAGCCGGTTGTGATGCCAATGCTCGCATGGACGCAAAAGCTGTCTGAAATGACCGGGATGGGTTGGCTGATGGCCTCACTGATCAACTCGACGATTTTTAACGCATCGTGATGTTGGCAGTTTTCGAGTAAAACCGCAAATTCGTCGCCACCCAATCGCACCACCGTGTCTGTTGCCCGCACCGTCGTTTTAAGCCGCTCTGCCACAGACTTGAGCACCACGTCCCCGGTGTCGTGGCCGTGTTGATCATTGATTTGTTTGAATTTATTCAAATCTAGCAACAATAGCGCAAAAGGTTTTTGTGAGGCTCTTAGGTTGGCCAAAGCGCGAGCTATCATCAACACAAGCAAACGACGGTTTCCAACGCCCGTGAGTGTATCGGTATGTGCTTGCCGACTCAGTGGTTCAACAAAGCGTTTGTTGACGTAATAAATGGCGATGATGGAGAGTGAAATGCTTAAAGCCAACAAATAATAAAGCACCCGCTCCATGTCTTTGAACGGTTTAACGGCAACGTCTAGTGGCTTTGCAATCACCAGATAAATGTTCTGTGTGGGTTCGCTAGCCATCATCGATGCGAGCATTAAGTACTCGCGCTTGTCATGCATGACGGAGTGTATTTTTGACTGCTGCGCAGATTGCACCACAGGCATGAGCGCATCCACGCGAATGCTAGAAAGCGTGCTTGCATGCACGGTCCATGTTTGATTGGATTTGGATACCACCATTAATTCCAAATTCGCCATTTGGCGCAAACTGCGTAAAAACACGTCATCCACCGCATATCCGACCGTTAGATCCGCAAGACGGGTGGGCGCTTTGAGTGGCGAGTGTATGACGTGAAACAACTGCGCATCAGATTGGCCTGAATCGCCAGACACAAAGGATGAAAACTGTAATGTATGTTGATCTTGCGGGTGGCGCAGTACTTCGGCAAGTGCACTGCCCGGCGCCAGGGAGAGTTGCCGAGGGCTTTGCGCAATGATCTGTTGATCAATGCTGGTTAACATGATCATCCCCGCTTTGGCGCGCTTACGGTGATTTTCAAGCACCGATTCAATCGTTTCTTGATCTTGGTGGGCAGTCGAAAAGGCTTCTAAAAAACCATAGTCTTTGGCTAAAATTTCGGCAATTTGTAGCAGCTGTACATTCCGATACACCAACATTTGATCAACAATGCGCTCACCCACTTTGAGCTCCGCGCTCAGTGTTTGTGCAGAAATTCGCCGGTTATTAAAGACCTGCACACCGAAAGCCCCCATCTGCACCGCAATCAGCACCGTGATCAGAATGTAGAGAACTTTATTTTGGTAAAACGATGGTTTCATCTTGAGGCATATCCGGCATGCGTCGCATGCACATCATCCATGGTTGGGTAGAGACCATTCATCATAAGGCAATACAAGCCTGAGTAGCAGCTTGCTTCGCTGCTGCTGCGTCAGTGTGACTGGGTTGGTGTGCGACGAAAATAATTGTTGCGAAAATAAACATGGTTGTATTGAACCGTTGTGGCTTGCAAGTATAGTAAATTTAAACGCTAAATAGTTGAGCGCAATCAAGCAAATCGGTGTTAAATTTTAGAAAAATGATTATTTTTTGCCTGTTTTGTTAGCCAGTCCGCTTTAAAGCCCTTTCACGTAAGATATTTTATGATTTATCTAAATATATTTCTGGTTGCTTTTGTTGCATTCGCCCTCAGTATGGTTTGTGGCGGTGGGGCAGGGTTGTTGTTGATTCCGGTGCTTGGGTATGCGTTGCCAGCGGCGCAGGTGCCGGCAGCGTTATCCGTGGGGACCTCGGTGAGTTCGATGACCAAGCTGTATTTGTTTTTTGGTCAAATTCACTGGCGCATGGTGCGGCATTTTTTGCCGTTTGCTTTGCTTGGCGTATGCATTGGCGCTTGGTTATTGAGTGATCTGGCGCCCATGTATATCGAGTTGTGCATGGCCATCTTTCTGGTATCCAATCTGCCGTATTTGTTCAAAAAGGCCCCTGCGCCTGGTCAAGAAAAATCTGCGTATTCCTATGCGTTTTTGAAATACATAGGCTTGTTGGCAGGGTTTATTTCGGCGCTGACAGGCGCGGTGGGCGTGCTGTTTAATGGGGTGTATCTGCGCTATGGGTTAAGCAAAGAAGAAATCGTGGCGACCCGCGCAGCCAATGAGATTTGCTTACATATTGTTAAGTTGTGCTTATATGCCGGTTTTGGTTTATTGACGCTGCAGGCGCTCTATATCGGGCTGTTGGTGGCGGTCGCTGCAGTGGCTGCAACCTATTTGATGAAGTTTGTGCTGCCTAAGATATCCATCGCTGTGTTTAGTAAAATTGGCTATGGCGCCATGGTATTGTCAGGCCTGATTTTATTGAATAGTGCTGTGATTCGGATTCAAGAGGCCCACGATCCTAATATCCATATCGTCAGGATGTCCAAGGGATATGATGCCACGCTCAACTGGGACGATTTAATTTACACCATTGAGTTTAAGTATGGGGAAGGTTTTGAATTTGAGCGGATTATTCCGTTGTCGCGGCTCGACCCGGTCAGGCAGGGCTATGTGCATGCGCAGGATGTGGGGGCGGACAAAGTGGTGATTGAAAAAGTCTATGCGTTGAAAAAGATCTCCTATGAGGCTTATTACTACGATGCTGACAACCAATTAATTAAGAAAGTGAAGTTTCGCTAGGCGGCATGGGCGAGATTGATCGGAGGTTTCGTTGCCGTCAACCTCGTATTCGATACAACGTTGGCATGGTGGGCCACTTCATGCGCAGAGGCTTTGCTTACCGGTTTGCTTGCAAGATGAAACTTTATCGCCGCTTTTTGTCCCAATATCACATTACTTTTAAACCAGTGTGGAGTTTCAATAATGGCTAAGGCGTGGTTAAGGATGTGCTTAGGGGCATTGCTTGTTTTGTTGAGTAGTCAGCCCTGTGTTGCCGATGACAATCCATTGAGTGTGCATGTGCTGAACACCACCACAGGGTTGCCGTCAGCCAATGTGTCGGTCACTTTGGATAAAAAGATCGATGGCCATTGGCAGCCGTTAGCACAGGCATTGACCGATGCACAAGGACGGGTCAAGCAGTTGTATCCTGCGCAACAAGCCATGCAAAGCGGGGTGTATCGGGTGACGTTTCAGACTGGGCAGTGGTTTGAACAGCGCGGCGAAAAAACGTTTTTCCCGGAGGCGTCGGTGGTGTTTAGCGTTGATGGTACGGTGGCGCATTACCATATCCCGCTATTGATTAGCCCTTATGGCTACAGCACCTACCGGGGCAACTAATCTCAATGGCGTGCGTTGCATAACGCCTACAGCAGGATCAGAAACCGCTTATATCCTTCGCTGCACCTATCAAGCATGATGACTTCATACCGGATATGCCGGTGTTTGCTAGGAGAAGATGATGAATACCAATCAGATTGTGCCAGAAATGCCCGTCGTCTGTTCTATGGGCGGCCAGTTCGCCACCGTAGATCATTTGGAGGGGTCGACCTCGATTAAATTAAATAAAGATCAGCATGGGAAGCATCACTATATCCCGACTAGTTGGGTGACCAAGGTTGAGGATGGCAAGGTCGTCGTCGATCGGCCCGGTGAAAAAGCCATGCAAGAGTGGAGTGAGACGCCTGCACATTAGGCAGACTTAGTCCATTTGCAAGGCCCTGGGTTGATGCCTCGGGCCTTTTGCATCTGAAGCCTTGGAATTCGCGCAAGCAAGGCCGTTGAACCCTTGCTTAATCGCCCGGTCGCAAGCGTTACGTACTATAATGTATATGAATTAAGCAGTTCGCAATACTTATGTCTTCTAGTCTTTCTCCTCATACGCCAATAGACAAAAATCGTCGTCCTTGGCACAAAAAATCTCATTTGCTTGATGGTGCTGGTGGTCAACACCTCGCTTTTACAGAGGATATTTCATTGACCGGAATGAGCCTGTATGCTGAACGGCAATATCAGCCCGGGCAGCTGTGCAATATTGAGGTCCCAGTATTGGTTGAGCAGGGACTTCGGCATTATCGATTTAATTGCAGAGTCATTTTTTCGACCTTGTGCGGCATGCGCGGTTTCAGAACCAATCTAGAGTTTGTCGACGTCCCCCTTGAGAATAAAACGCTGATCCAATCCGTGTTAGCGAGATCACTCTAACCATTTATATTCATTGCGTGAGCAGTCACCTTTAGGCCAGTTTGGTGAAGATAGCGCGCTACGCAAGGCCATGTTTTTGCGATTATCTTTTATATAAAAACAATTTTCATAAATATAAGTTATGATCGCAAGAGGATTGGCTAGTGTCTGCTTCAAAAATAGTCATTCTGTGTTTTCGAATAACCTGATTTAAACAATTTGTGTTGAGGAGAAAATAATGAAATGGATAATATGTTTGAGTGTATGGCTGACAGCGCAAGTGAGTTATGCTGAAAGCGTGGTGTTTGAATCGGCAGCGTATGGGAGCAATGCGCAAGTGGGCGCGGTATGTTCCAGTGCAAATTGCCTAGCCCCAGACACTTTGCCGAATCCTGCGCAATATGTTGGGGAATCATTTTCACTGTCGTCTACGGCTTCGATTACCAGCATCGATTTTCATAAAGGCTTGTTTTTTGTGGAGCCGACCACGCCACCGGTCGATATTCCTTCTGACATTACCGTGGCCTTCTACGATGCAAGCTATCAACTGGTGTATTCTCAAACGTTTAGTCCGTCTGACTATGTGCAGACAGAGGTGGTGCCTGATCCTAGCGTGATTTACAACGTGCAAGCCAACTTCACGCCCTTTACGCTCAATGCTGGGGCGTATTTTGTGTATTATTTTGGCGAGCATTTGGGCATACCGTTATATGGGACTTATGGTGACAGCGTGGTCATCGTCGATCCCTCACAGGGGTACACCTTCGACCAACCTTTCTTGGCCTTTGGTGCCACTGCGGTGAGATTAACCGGCAATGTCCTCACCACCGTCCCTGAAGCCGACAGCTTGGGGATGTTGATTGCAGGCTTAGGGTTAGCTGGCCTGATGCGTAAAAAGGCGCACAACGCATCAAACAGCGACTTGCGGATTTAAGCAACTTTCAGTAAAACCAAGGCCACTGCCTTGGTTTTTTTGCGTCCCTCATCATGCCCTTATTATAAAAGCGGTCTAATGTATTAAAATACACATTTTATTGATATCCAATCTTGGATAGCATGCACCTCGGTGCCCCTCAACACACCTTCCTACCTCAAGAAAGCTCAAACATGGCCTCACTGTTCACTCGCTATGCCTTGGTTACGGCTTTGCTCTCCATGCAACCGCTGTTAGCCGTTGCGGAAGAGGCGTCCGCTTGGACGGCTAGCAGTAATCTGAGCTTGGTTTCTGATTATTATGCCCGCGGAATCTCCCTCAGTTGGCACCAACCCACCGTGCAAGCTGGACTGGATATTGCGCATACAAGCGGATTTTATGCGGGGGTCTGGGGCTCAGGCGTATCTCAAAATACCTTGGTGGGAGCGAGCACTGAGTTAGATATCTATGCGGGTGTGAATGGTAATTTTAGCCAGGCCGCAAAGCTTGGCTATAGCTTGGGCGTGATCAGTTACTTTTATCCTGGGGGCAGTTGGCGCAAATATGAGGGCTTGGCACTGGATTTGGGTAAGCCGTCCGGCGGCCGTTTTACCACGACGGAACTGAATGCCGGTCTGTCCTATGATTGGTTGAGTGCTAAGGTGTTTTATACGCTTAGCAATTGGTTTGGGGCTGAAAGGTCCACCGGCTGGGATGGCAGCACGCGGGGTTCTGTCTATCTTGATATCAATGCAGCTTACCCCTTGCCGTGGCAAGGCTGGACACTGATCGGTCACTTGGGTCACATGGACGTATCCGCCCAATTACAGCCTGATGGTTTTCCAAATGCGAATGGCCTGCCGGGCACTTACAAAACCAATCCTGATTACAACGATTGGAAGCTGGGCTTGAGCAAAGCGTTTAATATCGGCAGCAGTGAGGGTTGGTCGGCTGGCGTGTATTGGGTAGGCGCCAGTAATCGTGGCTATTGGGGCAGCTATGGCGGCTCGAGTTTTAATAGCGCGCCCAACGCCAACGGCGAGGTGCAAACAAAACATTTGAACGACAGCCGTTTGTTGTTTACGCTGAGCCGTGCGCTTTAAGCATCTGACCAAGGGGGGGTATGCCCCTTGCCGGCTTGCAAGTTATTGCGCCACGGTTTTTGAAAACAGGTTAATGATGATGACCCCGCCCACAATCAACGTCATGCCCCCTATGGCGGGGCCATCGAGCGTTTGGCCATATACCACTAGATCTACAATTGCCAACAAGACAACCACCATGCCTGCCCACACGGCATAAGCGACGCCAATTGGCAGCCCTTTTAGCACGAGAGACCAGAAATAAAACGAGATCGCATAGCCAATCACCACGACGGCAGAAGGCGTGAGCTTGGTGAATTCATCACTGAGCTTGAGGGCCGAGGTGGCAATCACCTCGGTGATGATGGCGGCAAATAAAAAGAGCCAGTATTTAAGCATGGGGTGATTTTTCTGAGGATTTTTTTGAGATCGTTGATGTTTTCCAGCGGGCGGATTTTTTTGAGATCGTTGATGTTTTCCAGCGGGCGGATTTTTTCCAGCTGGTGGATTTTTTCCAAGTGAAAGTGCCACAAGTGATGAGATACAAAATGGCAGAGAAAATGTTGAGCACAGGCACCATGCTTCTAAACGTCAGAAAAAAAGCTTTGCGCAATGCGTGCTGGGTGGTGGCGAACTCGCAATTTTTGAATTCAATGAGACCGCCGATGGCCGAAATCACCAATGGCACCAGATAGAACGCAGAAAATACGTTGAAGTCCATCCTTTTTCCTTTGCTAAACAAGGACATTATAAGCCATCGGGACGATGCGGTTGTGTTGCCACGGGGTGTCAGTGCATTTTTTGTACGATAATTCCTACAATAGTTTCAGTCTGCGTGCGATAGGGTGTCGGCAAAGCCTAAGGCATGATTCAGTCTCGGTATGAGATTAAATCCTAAAGCAGGGAGGCACTTGACATGAACACAAACAAACCAGCGAATGCCGCGACCAGCGTCTTGTCTTTAATTGCAATCACGGCAGGGGCCGTGTCAGCCGCACTCGTCATCATGATGATTGGTTTTTTTATGACCGTAGTCTCTATTGGGGCTGCGCCGCAAAACAACATGCATGCCCACAACTATTTTTCAGGCGCGCAAGCTAGGGCTGGTGTGATGTTGGCAAATGCAGCGACAACGCACGCTAAATCAGGAAATCAGCGAACCCCTGCGCTAGAACAAGGCGATTTTATGGATGCGTTGCTGCGCGAGGAGCGCATGAATGCATCAAAAGCGCATGCTGACAGCCGCGCAAGCGCGTTTACAAAGGCGAGGCGCATTGTGGCTAACCCGATGGGGATGCCTTTTCTATCTGCCAAAACACCGGTAATTAAAACTTAACAGCACCTATGTTTGCAGCACTTGACCGTGTTTGTTCATTGGTAAATCATTGAACTGGCTTAGTAATCTTGAATATTGGACGTTTTTAGGGCATTGTTCAACATTGAGTGAAATATTGGTCACGACACACCACCAACTGAATTTATGAGAAATAGGCTTGATTTAGGCAGTATGTCCGCTCACAGCATCACGGGGTCGAAACAGACAGCGCTTGTATTAACACCACCATTGGCTGAACGTGGCGCGGTGGATATCGGCAAGGTCAATGTGATGTTGATCGGCCTCATTGTGGTCATTTTATGTGGCCTTTTGTTAAAAGAAGAAGGTAATTCTGGTTTTTCAAACCAGGTCATGCAATTGCAGACTCAGGTGGTCTCTGAGGTTGCCCGCGAGGAAATACCTGCGCCTGCGGCACAGGAAAATGTGACCGTCGAACCCACCCCAGCACAAGCCACGCCAGTCAAGCCCGCGCAGAAGTTGATCAGCAAGAAACCAAAAAAGATTAAAGAAGAACAACAGATGGTTGAGTTAGAGCCAGCCGTATCGCCGGTGGTAGAAACCCATACCAGCGCACCGTTGCCGGTGGTCGAACCGGTGGCGCAAAAAGAGCCCCAGAAAAAAATGCTGGTTTTTAACCTGTGGAGTGTGTCTGAACTCAGACTCAGGCGTGCCTATACCACCTTTATGAACGATAGCAGTATTTCTGCACACGCTCTAGAAGCGCGCAAAAAGGATTATCTTAACTTTGTGAATCAGCGCACTAAAAAGTGTGGCGAGCTCGACAACAAGTTTGCAGGTAACATCAATACGGTTGAAAAATTGACTTTCAGCAAAGGGGATATGGATATTCTTGAGTGTCACACCGCAGAAAATAATGCAGAGTTGGACACTTTAAATACTGCTTATGGGGCGCATTAAGCCCTAACCGTAGCACCGCTTTTGTCGCTGTCAGGCGCGCCACTAGTCCTGCAAAACTTCAGGGTTTTCTCTGGAGTTTTTTTATTTTTAGCCTACGAACCTGCCTGACAAGCGCTGGCTTTGCCAGCAAACATTCAATTGTCAGAATTAAGTAGCGACCCCCCTTTTTATCCCCACATGATTGGCAGTCATATCGCGGTACAGTGAGTCTTGGATGGTTGTTTTATCCCTGATCAAAGGCGGCGATATCATGAAGATAAATTTACCTGTGACCCAACACGAAATCCTTTTAAAACAGGGTGTTTCGATTGTTTCTAAAACAGATTTGAAGGGTGCGATTACATATATTAATCGCGACTTTATTGAGGTGAGCGGGTTTTCTGAGTCGGAGTTGGTTGGGCACAACCACAACATGATTCGTCACCCGGATATGCCAGCCGCCGCCTTTGAAGATTTATGGCGCACGGTGAAAGCGGGTAAGCCCTGGAACGGGATGGTCAAGAACCGTTGTAAGAACGGTGACCACTATTGGGTTGAAGCGAATGTGGCGCCGATTCGCGAAGGCGCTTCGGTGGTAGGGTATATGTCTGTGCGTTCTATCGCCACCCGTGAGCAAATTGCGCTGGCTGAAAAACAATACCAACAGCTGCGGGACGGCAAACTGCCCACCGTCAGCTGGGTGCAGCGCGTCACCGAGCGTGTACGCGATACCTCGATCACTTATAAATTGCTGGCCGCCATTTTGAGTCCGTTGCTGGTGATGACGGCCATCGATGCTTATACCGCGAAACCCTTGAATTGGCTGAGCATTGGTGTAGGGCTCGCCACTGCTGCGACTGCAACGGTGTTGTTTTCAGCCAAGTTGAAGCGTGCATTGCTTGCAATGAGTGATGCCATCAACGGGTTGGCAGGCGGGCAACTCGATGTGCCGGTGGATACCCGGGGCGATGACGAATTTGGTCGCTTGATGAAAATGATCAAATCCATGCAAATCAAAATTGGCTTTGATTTAAACGACAGCAGAAAACTGGCAGAGCAATCTAACCGTGTGCAGACCGCACTAGACCAAAGCGGGGTGGCTTTGATGTTTGCCGATAGCCTACACAATCTCGAATATATGAACGGCGCTGCTAAACGCTTATGGGGTGAAATGGCTACGGCAATTGGTGAGGTGTTCCCCGGATACGCCGTTGACCAGATGATAGGCAGCAGCATTGGGAAATACCTTGCGCACTCGGATCAGTCGGCATTATTTGCGCAGAAGTTGTCGCAGCCAACCGCTGCCGAAGTGCATATGTATGGCAAAACTATGCACGTGCTGATTGTGCCGGTGTTTAATGGCCAAGGCGAGTACTTGGGCCGCATGTCGCAATGGACCGATCGCACGGCAGAGTCGTTAGGCGAGCAAGAGGTGTTTCGTCTGGTGCAAGAGGCCGCCCAAGGTAACCTGTCGCAACGGGTCGATACGCAACAGCTCCCCGAAGGGTTTGTGAAACAAATTGGCGTAGGCATCAATCAGATTTTAGAGGCGCTCATTAATCCACTCAATGTCGCAGCCAAATATGTAGAACAGATTTCTAAAGGTCATATTCCGCCAAAAATCACGGAGGAATACCATGGCGATTTCAACACCATCAAGCGCAATTTAAATCAATGTATTGATGCGGTGAATGCATTGACTGCAGATGTGAACCAATTGTCACAAGCAGCGATTGAAGGCCGGTTGTCCACCCGTGCTGATACGTCTAGTCATCAAGGCGACTTTAAAAATATTGTCGCCGGCTTTAATGCAACCTTAGATTCAGTGATCGGGCCGTTAAATGTGGCGGCACAATGTGTGGCAGATATCTCTAATGGGCAAATCCCTGCCAAGATCAGTGCGCCATATCAAGGCGATTTCAACGCCATTAAAAACAATTTGAATACCTGTATTGATGCCGTCAATCTGCTGGTGGCAGACGTGAATCTGCTGGCTGACGCTGCACGCGAGGGTCGCATCACTGTGCGCGCCAATACGGCCAATCATGCAGGGGATTTCCGTCAAATTGTGGAAGGGGTGAACAATACCCTAGACTTGATTGTGGCGCCGATTGTTGCGGTGACGCAGGCGATTGAAACCATCACCACTGCCGCGAATGAGATTTCGAGCGGCAACGCCGATTTGTCAGCGCGCACAGAAAGTCAGGCATCGAGTCTTGAGCAAACGGCCGCCAGCATGGAAGAGTTGGCATCCACCGTTAAGCAGAACGCAGAAAATGCGGTACAGGCGAATAAGTTAGCGCTCACTGCCTCTGAAATTGCGATCAAAGGTGGCAAGGTTGTCAATGAGGTAGTTTCCACCATGGGCGAGATCAATGACAGTGCTAAAAAGATCGAAGATATTATTTCGGTCATTGATGGCATCGCTTTCCAAACCAATATCCTTGCGCTTAACGCGGCGGTGGAGGCTGCACGCGCTGGCGAGCAAGGCCGTGGTTTTGCAGTGGTGGCCGGCGAGGTGCGTAGCTTGGCGCAGCGTTCAGCCAGCGCAGCCAAAGAAATTAAAGCGCTCATTACGGACTCTGTAGCAAAGACCTCAGAGGGTACCAAGTTAGTCGAAAACGCAGGCATCACAATGGATGAAGTGGTCAGCTCTGTGCAGCGTGTGGCAGATATTATTAATGAGATATCAGCCGCGTCGACCGAGCAAACGGCGGGGATTGATCAAGTCAATCAGGCGGTGACCAGCATGGATGATACGACTCAGCAGAACGCCGCGTTGGTTGAGCAGGCAGCGGCAGCAGCGGAATCTTTGGTGGATCAAGCCAATCAGCTGGCAGATGTGATTAGTCAATTCAAGTTGGAAACACAGCAGCCTAGTCGTCGCGGATTCCATTCAGCAGGGCCACGCAAAAATGGCACGCATGGATGATTGCTCGGTGAGACGTTTACTCCCAAATAGGGGCGGTTAGCCCGTTAAGCTGGCTGGCCGCGCTCTATAAAAACCTTGCGAGTATTGGCAGCCCATTTCTTTCAACAGCGTTTCCTGATCTTGCGTTTCTACCCCTTCAGCAATCAGCTTGATGTGGAGCTGATTGCCCATAAAAATAATAGTTTTGCATAAGGCCTGATCATTGAGGTTTTCGGTAATTCCATTGATAAACGATTTATCAATTTTGACGTAATCAATTTTGAATTTGTTCAGGTAAGCCAAAGAAGAGTAACCAGTCCCAAAGTCGTCAATCGCCAGTTTGATTCCTTGCGCATGCAGGATATTCAGGATGTCGATCACTTGACTAGAAGGCTCCAGCAGCAAACCCTCGGTGATCTCAAAGCAAAAATGGGTGCCCGTAATGCCCAGCGTAGCCAGTTGTGCGATGAACTGGTGAATGGGCGCAGGTTGTGAGAATTGCAGGGGAGAGATGTTAATGCAGATTTCCACCGCCCCAAACTGTTGGCGGATCTCGGCGAAATCGCGAAGGATTTGCTCGAACACCCATTCGCCTAAGTCAATGATAAATCCATTCTCTTCGGCAACCTTGATAAACGTTTCTGGGGAAATCTGGCCGAGGGCTGGGTGGTGCCAGCGTAACAGCGCTTCCACTTTTTCACAGGATAAATCGCTTAAGTTAAAAATCGGTTGATACTGTAAGCGCAACTGATGCTTTTCAATGGCAGACCGCAGTTCGTTACTTAACTGGGTTTTTTTGCTAAATACATCGTGAATGCGTTCATCAAATAGCATGAATTTATTTTTACCCGTGCGCTTGGCCTGATAAAGCGCCTGATCTGCAAACATGATCAGATCCTCTGCGCGCTGACTGTGCTCTGGAAACAAAGCCACTCCAATACTGATCGACACCACAAACGATTTTTGCTGAATGATAAATGGCGCTGCCATGGCCGCGAGTAGCTGTGTGCTGAGTGCAGTTAAGTGTGCTGCATCGGCGCTCTGTTGGATAACGATCAAGAACTCGTCGCCGCCAAATCTCGTCGTTAAATTGGGGGGCGCAATCACCGATTGAATGCGCGCGGCCACTTGTATCAAGACCTCATCGCCAATCGCATGGCCAGCGGTGTCATTAATCTCTTTAAAATTATCGAGGTCGATAATCATCACGCCAACGGCCTGAGATTGTTGCACCGCCGCCTGCAAGGCTTGGTCAAGCTGGCTTTTTAACTGAAACCGATTAGGCAGTTTGGTCAAAAAATCATGGTTCGCCTGAAACCATATCGCTTGCTGTGCAGCGACCGCTTGTTTTTTATTGGTCTGATAAAGTTTGAATAACTGAATCAGCAATAAAACACTAAAAAACGAGAGCGCAGACAGTAGATATTTTTTCAGTGGATTTTCGGGGCTGCGGCCCCAATTTTCGAGAATCTCCGGTGGATTGGTCCCAATTTGCAAGGTCGCTTTGTGAAGAATGCTACGCAAAATGGGGTCACCCTCACTGACGGCCATAAAGGTTTTGCTGGTAATAGGTGTGACGCCGCCTTTGCGTATCGAGGTGATTTTGTGAAAGTCGAGATGGTAGTCCAACACCAATTCGTTACCAATGTAGGCGTCTACCATGCCCGCGTCTAAATATTCAAAAGCTTCATCAGCGATATCGACCAGCTTGATTTTAATGCCGGGGACCAGCGCTTTCAGTTTGTCTGGCAAGACGCCATTTCTAAACACAGCCACTGTTTTGCCTGAGAGCTGATCGAGGGTGATTTCGGAGGCATATAGCTCATGATGTGAGGCCACATAGATCGCGTTGACGGTATCCAAATAGGGCACTGCCAACGGACTGAACCCTGCCGGGATGCTCTTACCGCGGATGCCAGTGATTAGCGATGCTTCATTGGTCGTCATGTTGTCGTGGTAGTCGACAATCTTGAACTGCAAGCCGGTGGCTTTGCTCACCATTTCCAGATACTGGATCGAAACGCCTTTGTGCTTTTGATTTTCTAGTTGAAACTCGATTGGCATCCAGCCATTTTTGACCGCCACACGCACGGACTGATGCTGTTTAATCCAGTCGATTTCTTGCGCGGAAAGCGATAGCTGTGACGAATTGTTAATGACATCCAAACGATTAACGACTATTTCCTGCGCATTGACTGAAATACCAAGACACATCCACAGCAGATGCGTACAAAGAAATAATAAGCCTGGCTTGATCATATGGGTGCAAAAAAAAATGAATGACGCGATGCCATGGGCGATTTTCCGGGGGTGTTCATTGTTTGGACATTTTCACTGTTTGGACATTTTCACTGAAGCGTGATGTTAAAACATCAACGGACCAAACAGTAGATTCTTTAACGGTTGGCGGGCTTGCTGGGTCAGCGTGTTGTTCACCCTGTCAGCGTTTTCCTCTGGTCGCTGATAAAGTTTATATTAACTTGTAAGACCTGTATAAATCTGCCGAGTGGCAAGAAAAAACAATTTTTTCAAAAAATTGCGTGAAATCACCATAATATGCTCAAGATGGCACTAAAATTGATGTCATCTTTAAAAACGTTAATTGATTATAATATTAAATATAACTGTGATATTCATTATCGTTGGTTGGTTTATTGTCCACTTATTTGCATCAACGCAGTAAGCATCGTGTTGAAATGGGGTGTATTGAATGAAGAGTGTCAGTATTTTGTTCGCCATGTTGTTGGCGTTGTCTGGGTGTTCAGTCAACATGGTGAAGCTGGGCGTGTATAAAAATAAAGCGCAACTTATCGGCCCAGACGGCACGGTTTATATGGGTAATATTTTAATCAACGATATCAGTAACGATGGGGACATTGAATTTGAAGCGTCTCCTTATGGCCCGCTGACTGGAAAATGGACAGCCACCAGTGCCGTGCCTCCGGTTGTTAGAGCCCCTGCGGCAGATCCACAAGCGGCAGCAGATGCGGTATTGCGCAAAGCGTATTCGGGCAAGAGCTTTTTGCTTGCCAACAGTAAGGCCGTACTTAATTGCGATTTTAAAGTCAATATTGAGGGCGATGGTATCCTTGGCAGCGTCTTTGTGATCGGGGATGGTCTGTGTACGGATGATCAGAAACGCAGTATCCCCATTCAATTTTTTAAATCCTAATCACGCGCATTTTTAAATCCTAGTCCCGCCAAGCGCGGGCGATATGCAGCCCTCATGCATGACAAACTATTGAAGCCCACCTATTGCAAGGTGGGCTTTGTTGTTTTTGGTTAGATTGCCTTCAGCCAACGATGCGTCCTCTTGACTGCGCATCCATTGCCTCGTCGGACGTTTCCTACACGAAATTCAGTGATATTGGCATGGTAGCGTTGTCTGCTTGCCTGCATGATCAAGCCTCATCTGTTTATTTAATAACGAGATCGCCAGGCTTGCTGGCAACATTCATTTTTGGAGGCCATGCTATGCTGAGGACGATACTGCTGGTGATTTTAATATTGGCGCTGGTGGGTGCGTTACCGACTTGGCCATACAGTACTGGCTGGGGCTACTACCCAAGTGGTGGTGTGGGTTTATTAGTGTTGATACTTTTGGTGTTGGCACTCACAGGTAGGCTGTAGCGTTGGGATACCTTGAATGGCTTTAGCCGCAAACTTAATTAAGAGGACATTATCATGTTATTCGCTCAACGTTGTTTAAGTGCTTTTTTGGTTGCATCTTTGTTGTTTACTGGCTCTATTCAGGCAGTGCAGGCTGCCATGATCGGCACGGAGCAAGTCGCAACTGCGACAATCTCCGATAAAGCTGCACAAGACAAGGCAAAAATTATTGAGATGCTTTCACGTGAAGAGGTGCAAACGCAGTTGGTGAAACGAGGCATCGATCCACAAGAAGCCAAGTCTAGAGTGGCTGCGCTCTCTGATGACGAAGCGAATCAGCTGGCCTCCCAATTAGATAAAGCCCCGGCCGGTGGTGGTTTTATCGGTGCCGTTGTGCTGGTGTTTTTGGTGTTGTTGTTAACAGATATTTTGGGCTTTACAAAAATATTCCCGTTTACGCGCTCGGTACGTTAATGGATCGTTGCGTTGGGTAAGCGGATACTCAGTTTGCAAGCCAGTGCGCGCCATGTGTGCCTGCTGGCTTTGTGTTGCCTGCTGACTGCCTGCGCGGCCAGTGGGGTGCGCGAGGTCACGCAGCAGACCCGTTTACCAAGACAGGTTGAGCTTTCAGACACACCATTCTTTCCGCAATCAGAATATCAGTGCGGGCCAGCGGCCTTAGCAACCGCGTTGACTGCTGTGCATATTGCCGTCACGCCCGATCAATTGACGCCAGAAGTTTATATGCCAAGCCGCCAAGGCAGTTTGCAAATTGAAATGCTCGCCGCGGCAAGACGGCATGGCGCAGTCGTCGTGAAGATTCCGTCGCAACTTGAGGCTGTGATGCAGGAAGTCGCTGCGGGTAATGTAGTGGTGGTGATGCAAAACCTTGGTTTTTCATGGGTGCCTGCCTGGCATTATGCGGTGGTGGTAGGGTTTGATCTGGACCGTGAACGCATCGTGCTAAGGTCGGGCACTTATCCGCGCTTTGAAATGTCCTTGAGTGCTTTTGAGCGGACTTGGGCGCGCAGTGACCATTGGGCATTCGTCGCCTTGTCTGCGGATAAGTTGTCAGCCAGTGCGGATGCGGATGCGGTTGCCAACGCCTTAGTGCGCTATGAAAAAACCGCATCGGTGGTTGAGCGCCTGACAGCTTATCAGACGGCCGTTGCGCGTTGGCCTACGCATGAAGTGTTATTAATGGGTTTGGGCAACGCGGCGTATGCAAACCACGATTTGCCGTTGGCAGTAAACACCTTCACGCGCATGATCACGGTGTATCCTAATTCAGCCGCTGCACATAATAATCTGGCCAATGTCTTGTTGGCACAACAACAGCTGAAGCAGGCCGAGACGGTTGCGGAGCAAGGTTTGTTGCTTGCTGGCGATAATGCGCAGTTAAGATTGCAGCTGGCGCAGACGCTGCAAGAGATTCGGCAGTCAAAAAAATAAACGAATTTTTTCCCCACTCAGCACCGATTCTATGGATTGATTGCGTACCCGCAGGATTATTCTGATTTTTCGCGTTGAATAATGCTGAGCTGGCCATCTGACTCCAACTGCATTTTTCTGACTTGTGACAGGTGCTCAATCCCTTCTTCACGTAGCTTGGACAGAATGTCCTCTTTCGTTATAAATTCTTTTCGCATGGCGCGTGTCTGCAATACGCCATTGCGCACCAGCACCAAAGGCGGCGGCTCGATCAGGCCTCTGATCCAGGTATTTTTAAAACTGAGCCAGTCGATCAATACATTCCACACCACGAGCACGCTAATCAGCGCCAACCCGTCAGGAATCGACTTGGCATCGCCACTCATCGCATTTTGCGAGGCATCGGCCACAATCATCACAAACAAAAAATCACCAATGCCTACATCGCCCATGTCACGCCGCAGAATCAGCCTAAAGATGAGGAACAGGAACCAGTAAACAATGGAGCCTCGGATGATGATTTCCCAAATGGAAACACTGAACTGAAATGTGCTTAGACTCATAGGTTAACCTTATGTATGCGTGTGAATTGGGGAGTCTACCCAAACGGAGCGCGATTGTGTCGAATGGTGTGCTCACCTGCCTTATTGTTTCCTACAATCATTTCAGCGTGAGTATCATGGTTGGGCTTTGGGTTTGCGGGCATCATAAAACCTTGTTCAACTTGGCATCCAATCACACCATTGCTGACTTGGCTGCATGACAGGAGCGTAGGATGTTTAGCACCATACTGATCGTGATTCTCGTGCTTGCATTGATAGGAGCTTTACCAACCTGGTCGCACAGCGCGAGTTGGGGGTATTTCCCCAGCGGTGGCTTAGGGCTGTTACTGGTGGTATTGCTGTTGCTGACCTTCTCTGGGTGAACAGCCAAGCCCCGTGACCAGTCAATCGATCGGTTTTTGATGTCCTAATTTAGGCGAAATGCGCGCCCGACCTGCCGATAATGTCAGGTTGAACGTCTGGTTCGGGTGGGCTGATGGGTGCATCAGGCGTATCGGGCTCAGGGTCAATCGGCCCGGGGAGATCACCCGGCACCTCTATTGGCACCCCGGGTGGTTGTATATCGGGTGGCTGAGCAAAACACATTCCCTCACTTGTGGTCTGATCAAACATTTCAATCCCCTATCATTGGTTAAGTATTTTTATCATAGCTGTCCATATGCTGCGTGCTTGTCAGTGCTGGCCTGATTCCGCTGTCAGAATGTCCTGCTAGGACTTGAGAGGCGATGGCTGTACGAGGATTCTGACAACAACTTCAGCCTCCAGCGTCTCGCAGATGGGGGGGGATTGCGGCATCATCCTGTGACGTAGGTCTTTCATCTTGCGCGACCCGTAAGGTGAAACCGTGAGTCAGTGAATGCAGGAGGTGCGTATGCTAAATATGCTGCTGATGGTAATCGTCGCGCTTGCTTTCGCGCATGCTGTGCGCGTTGGTTGCTATCGCGTGCGCTGGGGCATAGATCCAGTACGGGCATTGAGCCTACTTTTCGCCGTCCTCATCATGATGGCGTTTGCCATCGGCTTTATCGATTTTTAACCATGTTTGTGGGGCAGGCGGGCGTCACGATGATCATGATCGCGTGAATCATTGGATAATTGCGGTATAAAACACTTGTTCTTTCTCAAAAAGCCTGACTTTGGCTTCATTTATAATACTGAATAAGTTTTTTGTGAAGTTCATCGTGCGTCTAACATTGAGTCAAACCTTCAAAAGCCAGATGATTGCTGTGTTCGCAGCAACTTTGGCTTTTTTGTTTTGGCACTTTCTGTTGGATTACCAACGGCAGAAAGCGGAAAGTGACGCTTACCTTGAAGCGGCTTCTTACGGCAACCTGCTGCGTGCCGAGTTGGATCGTGAATTAAATGCACTATTATTTATTTCAAACGGATTCTCCAGTTACATCAAGGTCTATCGTGATGACCTGCAACGCGACAAAATGCAAGCCATGCTGGCAGACCTGTTTGCGCATACCCACCATGTCAGAAATCTGGCGGTGGCGGTGGATTACAAGCTCGCTTATGTTTACCCAGAAGCAGGCAACGAAAAGATTCTCGGTGTGGATTACCGGCAAGTGCCAACGCAGTGGCCCAAGGTAAAAGTGGCTATCGACTCTCGCGAAGGCGTGTTGGATGGCCCGCTTGCCTTAATGCAGGGCGGCACTGGCATGATTTATCGTTTTCCTATCTTTATCGATGGGCATTACTGGGGGCTGATGTCGACCGTGATTGATACCCCGCATTTTTTACAGGATGCATTCAAAGATTTGCAGCAACCTCAATTCACTTTTGCGATCAGAACCGCCGAGCAAAAAAGCGTGTTTTATGGGGATCCTGCGTTGTTTGATCACAAACATATTTTTTTACAGCGAACTAAGGTGCCCAATGGTAGTTGGGAGTGGGCGATTGAAAACAAACATATCGCCGCGTTGCCTGGCAAGCGCATCGGGGTGGTGTTGAGTCTTTTGTTCAGTTTTTTAATGGGCACCATGGCCTACTTTTTTGCGCAGGAACGATACTATTTGTCTGAAGGGGCTTTGATGGATAGCCTCACTGGCTTACCCAATCGACGATTATTAGATAGTCGCTTGAATTACGCACACTCAGAGGCGAGAAGAGAAGGCAAAAAATTTGGATTGATGGCACTGGATATCGATCATTTCAAATTGATCAATGATCAGCATGGGCATGATATCGGCGATGAAGTGATTAAAGCGGTCGCGACCAAGCTGAAATCCTGTATTCGCGACTCTGACACGGTTAGCCGTTTAGGCGGCGATGAATTTGTCATCGTGTTGAAAGATCAATCTTCGCCGGAGGGCTTGATCTCCATTGCTAGCATGCTGATCGGGATGTTTAATGTGCCGATGCAGATACATGGCCAAGCGGTCCCCGTGCAGCTCAGTATTGGCCTGACCATGTATGACCCCTCCTCCGAGATCACGCTCAAGCAACTCCTTAAGCAGGCAGATTTGGCGCTTTATCAGGCCAAGCAGTCGGGCAGAAACACTTACAGCCTCTGGCAGTAAGCCACGGCTATCTGGCAGCGGTCGACCGTCATTCATGCCATGCAATGGGGCGATCAATGGTCATCGCTCAGCATGTTGGGACTGCGCGCTCGAACTTTCTACTCAACAATACGGTGTTTTATGAGGTGTCCGACGCGGTCACTCTAGGGTTAGAGCTCAATCAGGCGGTGAGCCTTGGCGTTATCGGCTCACCCCCCAATTGCATTATGATGCCAGCCAGCACTATACCGTGCAAATGGGCACGGCTTGGTTTACGCTGGATCATCCGGATCGTTTGCAACGGCTCTGGAGTGTGCGCCTGATACGGCTGTTTTAATGACAGCGTAAGATGAACGCCCTACAATAGATTGTGAGGCTTGGCGGGTGATCCGCTGACAACACGCATTTTTAACAGCGCACTACGCGCGATAAGCATAAGGGGATAGGATGAGTCGTTTGTTTGGAGAAACACACCGTAGAGTGCAAGATCAACAAGGCACGAGAAAGCTCGCGGATCGTATTGAAGAAATCGCTTGTAAGACCGAAATCGACGAGGATGCAAAGGGTTTTATTGAGTCACTGGACATGTTTTTTCTGTCTACCGTTGACCATCAGGGCAGACCGACCGTGTCTTACAAAGGCGGCTTTACCGGATTTGTCCGTGTGGTCGATGATAAGACGCTGATTTTTCCGATCTATAACGGCAATGGTATGCAGTTGTCGGTGGGCAATATGGTCGAGAACGCGGACATAGGCATGCTGTTCATTTCGTTTGAGCGCCCGCACCGGATTCGATTACAAGGCGTCAGTGAAGTCTCTAACGAGCCCGCCTTGCTGGCGCTGTATCAAGAGGCCGAGTTTGTGGTGAAAGTGACTTTGTCCGAGTTATGGCAGAATTGTCCACGCTATATTCATCGCTATACGCGTGACAGTCAGTCTCGATATGTGCCGGTTGCTGAATGCCAGACTCCGCTCGCAGAGTGGAAGCGCCTAGAATTTGTGCAGGATGTGATTTCAGCCGAGGATGCAGAGAAAGCGCAGGCGGCTGGTTTTATTCAAGTTGAAGATTGGGTGGCTAAAATTAAAGCCGGCGCGCCCGATGTTTGAGTGTGCCTAAAAGCCGCCTGTGATACGCGTCCGCTTAGGAGGACGTTTTTTTGGGCCGCGCGCTCAGATGACTGCGTAAATCTGTGGATAAAATGGTTTTTATAAAAGTATTTTTATAAAAAAATCATTTATAAAAAGACAATTGGCGTAAATATTTGTATTATTTACGCTATGCGCTTGTTAAGTCACTTTTGATCTACGCACCGTTTATCCCATGATTGCCCATGCATAGATTCCCTGCTATTTTTGCCCGAGGCGGGCTGCGACGCCTGATGAGCATCCTCTGTATGCTCGCAGGTGGCATGTTGCTTTTCGCAGTCTTGCCATTGCGTGCGGCAGAGATCAAGACAATCACAGTCATCAGCGACGATAATTATCCCCCCTATCTGTTTAAAGACGCCAACGGCAACACCGTGGGTATCGTCGCGGACTACTGGGCATTATGGGAGCAGAAGACCGGCATCAAGGTCACCTTGCTGTCGACGGCTTGGGAGCAAGCCCAGCAACAACTGCTGAACGGTCAAGCAGACGTCATCGAAATGATTTTTAAGAATGCTGAGCGCGCGCAGAAATATACGTTTAGCGACACGTATGCCACCGTGCCAGTGGGGATTTATGCCCATGAGAGTATTGGCGGTTTAAGCGCGCCGAGTATGCTGCAAGGCTTTACTGTGGCGGTTCAAAAAGGCGATGGTTGTATTTTTAAATTAAAAGAAGCTGGCGTAAAGTCATTTCGCCTCTACGACAATTATGAGGCGTTGATAAAGGCGACTCTGAACGGGGAGGTGAAAATCGTATGTATGGATGATTATCCCGCCAGTTATTATTTATATCGTTTGGGGGTGGACGACCAGATATTACGTGCATTCACGCTATATCAAGGCAAATTTCATCGCGCGGTGCGTAAGGATGACCTCGATACATTAAATCTAGTTGAGCAGGGGATGGCTGCGATCACGCCGGCTGAACGGCAGGCCATCGAGACCAAATGGAAAGGCAGCCACCTCAATCGGGGCATGAGTCCCAGGCAGTGGATGTGGCTGACTGCAATGACGGTGGCGATCACAGCCAGTCTGCTTTTGCTGATTTTGACTTTGCGATTGGCAGTGAAACGCAAAACCTTTGAAATTGAGAGTAAGCGCAAAGAGCTCGAGCTCGAGCGCCTGCGATTGACAGAAATCATTGATGCGACGCGCGCCGGCACTTGGGAGTGGAACATTCAAACTGGCGAGTGTCAGTTTAACCAGCGCTGGGCAGAAATATTAGGCTACAGCTTGGAGGCGCTTGCGCCAATCGATTTGGCAACGGCAAAGCGTTTGACCCACCCCGACGATTGGCAGACCTCGATGGCCTTGGTTGAACGCCATCTCAAGGGGGAGATTGACTATTATGAGTGTGATATTCGTATGCAGCACCGCGATGGTCACTGGGTATGGATCGCCGACCGTGGCCGACTCATTTCAACCACGGCTGGCGGCGAACCATGCATGATGCGCGGCACCCATATCGATATCACAGAAAAAAAACAGGCAGATGCGGTGATCTGGCAACAAGCCAACTTTGATAGTTTGACGCAATTACCCAATCGTCACTATTTTCATCAGCAAATGAAACGGGTCGTCACCGAAGCGGCGGCAAGCCAACAGCGTGTGACCCTGTTGCTGCTAGATCTGGATCGTTTTAAAGAGGTCAACGATAGCCTTGGCCACCGACATGGCGATGAGTTGTTGATTGAGGTCGGTCAGCGTATACGCCAATGTCTGGCCCCCGAGGTCACGGTTGCCAGGCTAGGCGCAGACGAGTTTGCCATTATTTTGCCGGAAGGCCTGCACGGCGACCTGCAAAGCCTATGCAATCAGTTGATGCAAGATATCTCCAAGGCCTATATTTTGGGCGGCGAACGGATATTCGTCACAGTCAGTATCGGCATTAGTCAGTATCCGGATGACGCCGTACATGCCGAAGAAATGATGCAGCATGCAGAGCAGGCCATGTTCGATGCCAAAAGTCATGGGCGAAACAGCCTGCGTTTTTTCTCATTGGCGATCAGGGAGGCGCTGTCACAACGTGTGAGTCTCGCACGAGATTTACGCACAGCGGTTGAGAACGGCGAATTGCGCGACTATTATCAGCCCATCATCAATTTGCAGAGCGGCCTTATTGTGAAAGCCGAGGCGCTGATGCGTTGGCAGCATCCCACCCGAGGCTTGATTAGTCCGGCCTTGTTTATCCCGGTGGCTGAAGAGACCGGCGATATTATGGCCATGGGGCACTGGATTTTTCAACAGGCGGCCCAACATGCTTTGCAATGGCAAGCATGGATGGGCGATGAATTTGCGATCAGTGTGAACAAGTCTCCGGTGCAATTTGTTGAGCAGTTAACTAAGCAATATGACTGCTTAGAAGCTTTGCGCGATATGGGGCTAGATGGCAAACGTATCGTGGTGGAGATCACTGAAGGATTGTTGCTGAACCCGGATCCAGTGGTTGAACAGCGCTTGCTGCAATTCAGGGATAGGGGTATTCAGGTCGCCATCGATGATTTTGGCACCGGCTATTCTTCATTGTCTTACCTGAACAAATTCGATATTGATTACTTGAAGATTGATCAATCCTTTACGCGGAATCTCAATGCGGGCAACCAGAGTTATGTATTATGTGAGGCGATCATCGTCATGGCGCATAAACTAGGCCTCAAAGTGATCGCAGAGGGCGTCGAAACGGCGTTACAGCGCGATTTGTTACTCGATATTCATTGCGATTACGCACAGGGGTTTTTCTATTCCCCACCGGTGCCGGCAGACGTCTTTGCGCAAATGTTGGTGCAACAATCAAGACAAGCAGTCATTTCGCCCAGAAAGCGAGTGCTGAAAGCCTGAGGGTGGCCTGAATGGGCTATACCGAAGTCCTAAGTAAAAGTGTTATAAACCCCTTAGTGTTTCATTAAATACAATTTATGATGATGGAAAATTCAACATACTCAAGGGTGTACATATATGCGTAACATAGCAAAAGGATTCATCGTTGCGGCACTGGCAGTGCATAGCGTCGCTGCCTCAGCGGACGTGCTGGACTTTGGCGTCGCTGGCAAATTTAATGTATTTGTATTCAATGACTTCATCAGTAGCAATAGTGATGTGGAGGGTGCGGTAGCGGCAGGCGGCAACTTTACCGCCACCGGTTACTCGGTGAATGAGCTCAATCAACCGGTCGCGGGGAATGCGCTGGTGGTTGGCAACAACCTCAGCTACACCAACGGCAGTGTAAAAAACGGCAATATTGACGTCGGCGGCACGCGCAATACGTCCAGCTTTGGTTTTACTGGGGCGTATACCAATAGCCAGCCGATCAATTTCAGCAACGAACGCACTTATCTGTCTAACCTGTCTAGCGACCTCAATCTGCTAAGCAACACCGGTACAGCTACTTATCAATTTAGTGGCCTGCAACTGACTGCCAGCAACAATACAGATGTACAGATTTTTGATATTGATGGCAGTTTGTTTAACAGCAGAAACAACACGACCTTCAGTGGCTTTTCAAATGGCCAAACCATTATTCTGAATATTTCTGGTAATGGCTTAAGCTTTAATGGCGGCACGGGGACTGACTTTGGCAGCTATGGCTTTAATGTCGTCTATAACTTTTACCAAGCGACTGCATTGAGCACAGGCTCTGGTGCAACCGGTACAATCCTTGCGCCACTGGCCAACATTACCGGCGGATATGCTGCGATTAACGGTAACGTGATTGCCAACAGCTGGAACACCAACACGCAAGTGAATGTAAAAGGCATGTTTAAACCGACCGAGATTACCGGTTTAGTGGTCACACCAGTGCCTGAACCAGAATCTTATGCCATGTTGTTAATGGGCTTGGGTGTGATGGGTTGGTTGGTCCGCAGACGTCAAACGCTTGCCTGATCTGGCCGCAGAATAAAAAAAGACTCAAGCAAATGCTTGAGTCTTTTTTGTTTTATGCTTGCTGTTAAAACTTCATACGTAAACCGGCCCCGTAGCTGGTCACATGCGTATAGTTTGAGGCACTGGGATATTTATCGCCAGAAAAATGGTTAGTCGTATACGCAAGGTAGGTATCGAAACGCTTATTCAGTTTGTAATCCACCATCGCGGTCCACGTGTCGATTTTGCCCTGCGAGTTCGTTGACACCGTTGGGCCTTCAATCGCATCTGCCTTGGTCAGGTAATACCCAATCGAGCTGGTCAGGCCATTGAGTGCGGGGACCCGTTGCGCAAAATCAAAATTCGCACCTAGGTAGTACACATAATTATCCTGCTTAAAACCTGGTTTCAATGCCGAGCTTGCCACCCCGCCAAATACGGTTTGATCATAAATATGATTGTAACCAATGGTTGGGGAGGATGAGGGTTGTAATTGGTACCACTCCATGCCGCCAATGATTTTCAGGTCTTTGCTGGGTAACCATCTGCCGGCGAGCAAAATGGCTTGCGTGTTATACAAGGACACCGCAATCGTGTCATTCGCTAACGGGTTGCCAGGTGCGGCGCTGCCAGACTTCACCGAGTCGAAAAATCGATCATAAGCCAATTGCACGCCGAACGCCGTACTCTCGTAGCCAAGTTGGGTGGTGTAGCCATTACCATGCGAAGTCCCTGCCGAGTTGCCGAACTGATTGATCACGGCATAATTGATTTTGTCATGACTCTCCAGTTCGTAAACGTTGGCATACTTGAGTGAGTTCTTCATGCGCGAGTTTTCAGAGACGCCTCCGCCTCCGCCCACCGTACCACTCTCACCTAAAGGTGAAAAGCTGTCTGCCTTACCGTTCGGATCATAAGTGACGGTAATCTCGAAGAATGGATTGTACTGCGTACCGTAGGTCAGCTTACCCAAAGTTCCACCATCTATCCCTGCCCACGCTTGCCGCGTAAACAACTCACCGTTCATCGAGGAGTTTGCACTGACGCTAGCGTTAGCATTGGTACCAGAGTTATCCGCGAGCGTTTGTGCGGCATCATGCAATTTCATATCCAGCGTGTTAAAGCCGGCTTCAAGCTGATAAATGAATTTAAAGTTGTGATCCCACACTTGCAATTTGTCGACTTCGCCTTTAAAACCCAGGCGTGAGCCTTGCCAGCCACCATTCACCCAATTCGTTCTGGCAGTGGTTCTGCTGGTCTTTTTTGCCCCGGCATAAGGATAAAAGTTATTCGCTAACTCGTAGTTCTCAGGCAACGAGTGATTGATGTGGGAAAGACCAATATCTACCAGACCATAGACCTGAAAATAGGCAGGGTGGTCAGCGAGGTCAAAATTGACTCGAAACGGATTGTCGTCATTCATAAAGCGCGACAACAAGTTTGGGGCCTCTTGCGAAGTAGCGGTCGATGGGGAAAGTGTATCTTGCGCTTGCGCTGCTAGTGCCTGCGTTAACGCTAATGGTAGCAACGCGAGTTTGAAAAAGTGTTTAGGGTGCATCATGATCCTTTAAAGCGCTCTGTGGTTCGTTTCAAGACAGGGCATTGTCGGATCTGAATATGAACGTTGCGTGACAAGCGGCTTACGTGAAGCTTACACCCGAAAAAAGGCTTTATTTTCAGGGAGATGGCCGTAAAAAAACCGTGATGCAAATACGATCACGGTGCGGATGTAGGGCGCAAACCTTTGGCGGCTAAGACATTAAAACTGATGGGTGAACTGCATGCTGAGAATATCAGCGCTACCGTCGTATTTGCCGTCGATTAAGCCTTTACCGGGTGTGGGTGTCCGCTGATCATCGTAAATGCTGGCTTCTTTGATAAAAAGATGTGCATAACCGACATCAAACGTAGTCTGCGGACTATATTGCCAGCTCGCCCCTAACGAGAGCCAAATCCGGTCATTACCCGGAATGCGGCCAGTCCGATGATTGTTGTCGATGGCTTCTTCATCATAGGCCATCCCGCTGCGTAATTTAAGACTGTCGGTGTAACGATAGTTGACGCCAACCGAGTAACGCAACGTATTGTTCCAGTGCTCTTGCGTTGAGCCAACCACGGTATTTGAACCATTGTCGCGGGCGATGGTAAGTTCCTTAAACTGGCTCCAGCGCGTCCAAGTTACGTCTGTGAGTAATTCCCAGTGCTCGTCCAACCGACTAAAGCTGCTCAAGGAGAGCGTCTCGGGCAAGGTCAAGTCGGCAGTAATGTCGGTGTTTAAAGTCCTGCCAGGAAAGCTATTCAAGCCGGTGAACGGTGAGCGCACATCGCCTTTGAGGTGTTGCGCCACTTTTGAGCGAAAGGCCAAGCCGAGTCGGGTATCTGGAGTGACTTGATAGATCGCGCCCAGGTTATAACCAAAGCCCCAATCTTTGCCTTTATTGACCACAGAGGATTCTGCTGTTACCAAGTTGACTGCGCTGGTGAGTTCGGCCTGCGCCCACATGGCGGAGAGACCAAAGCCGAATGACCACTGATCATTGAGTTTCCAGGCCAGCGATGGGTTGATGTTGACGGTTTTAAGTTCTGATTTAATGGCTTGAAAACGGCCCAGCCAGCCCTTGTCGTATTCGGTTTTGAGGCCAAAAGGCGTGCCCACGCCGATGCCTATTTTGAGTTGCTCGTTGATGTCTTGCTTGTAGTAAAAGTTAGGGATGGCAGCCAAGCTGCCAAAGTTGCCGCCCTCAGTGCCTACAATACTTGTGTTTTGATTGTCAAAGTCGCCGGTTGTTTTAATCAAATGCAGCGCGCCCAGTATTTGCCTGCCCTCAAGATAAGTCATCCCTGCAGGATTGAAAAAGATGGTGCTCGCGTCTTCTGCAATGGCTGAGGCCCCTGCATAGGCATTGCCCAACCCACTGGCGCCTTGTTCAAACAAGGCAAACCCGGCGGCTTGGCTATGGTGTTGATAGAGAGAAAAAACGATTCCTACGAGTAAAAACGATGGTTTGCGCTGTGGCATGAATTCCCCTGATGGCTCTTTATTATTAGTTTTATTTTACATTATTTGCATTTACTTTACTGATGAATCTCGCTGTGTGAGGCACAAGCAGCTTATTTTTTAGGCCTCTGATGCGGCTATTTTACGAAAAACAGCTGGAATACTTTCTGGAAAATCGGCCATAAAAGTGGTGGTCTGGCTGGCTGACAAAGCCGCGCTAAATAAATAGCCTTGCACATGATGGCAGAGTTTATATTGCAGATATTCAAACTGGATTGCACTTTCTACCCCTTCGGCAACCACTTTGAGGTTGAGGCTGACGGCTAGTGCCACCAGCGCGTCGACGATGGCAATATCCACCTTGTCTTGTGGAATGCCGGCCGTAAACTGCTTGTCAATTTTAAGGATATCCACTGGTAGCTGCTTGAGGTAATTCATGGAGGAGTGGCCAATGCCAAAGTCATCGATAGCGATACCGATGCCCAACTGCTTGAGCGAATATAGGATTTGTTTCGCCGACTCAATATTACGCATCACCATGGACTCTGTGATTTCGAGGTTGAGTGTGCGCGGCGACACATGATAATAGTCCAGCGCATGCCTAATGGTGTCCGACAGGCTGTCATCATCTAGTTGGCGCGAAGAAATGTTCACATTCATAAACAGATCCTGGTCAAACATGTCCTGCCACATGGCTAATTGTTTGAGCGATTGATGGATGACCCAAGCGCCAATGCTAATAATGAGGCCAGAGCCTTCCGCTAGGTGGATAAACTGGTCTGGCGTCAGCAAGCCCTTGGTGGGATGCCGCCATCGGAGCAGTGCCTCAAAGCCGATGGTTTTTAAATGTTGGGTATGAATAATGGGTTGATAAAATAACTCAAGTTGTTGATTTTGCTGCGCAAAATGCAGCTCTTCACGAAGATTGCGTAGCTCGGAAGTGTTGGCTTCATCTGATTCGCTATAAAAGCGGAAGGTATTACGCCCAGCATCCTTGGCCTGATACAGGGCAATATCCGCGTTTTTCATCACTTCGGTTTTAGAGTCAAAGCCAGACCGTAATAGGGCAATACCGATGCTGACACCAATGTGGATTTCATGATCCTCAACAATAAATTGGGCAGAAATGGTTTGAATGATTCGTTTACACACTTGCTCAATCAGGTTGCGCCCCGGGGCTTCGAGCAAAATGGCGAATTCATCGCCACCTAAGCGAAAGATAGCGTCTTCTTGCGACAGGTTGCCGCGTAAACGATGCGCCACTTGCAATAACAATTTGTCGCCAGTATTGTGGCCGAAGGCATCGTTAACGATTTTAAAGCGATCCAAATCCAACAATAGTAAATAAACATGTTGGCGGTCATCTGGGGCTGCAGTGATTTTGCGCGTAATGGCCTCTTCAAACGCATGACGATTCAGCAATTGCGTGTTTTTATCGTAATGCGCCAAGAACTGCAGTTTTTCCTCAATCACCTTGCGATGATCTAATTCGGCTTGTAGCTGGTCGTCGCGTTGGCGAATGCTTTCGAGCATATTGTTAATATCATGGCTCAGCATCCCAATTTCATCCTCACTGGTAATTTGGATGCGCTGGTCGTAATGATGATTGCGCGTAATTTTGCTGACAAAGCTTTGTAAGGCATGAATCGGGTCAACGATATTGCGATTGAGTCGCCACATGATCAGGCAGCCCACCAGCGCTGCCGCCAAGACCGCAATGGCATTAGACCAAGCAAAGCCAATCAATACATCCACAATCTGCTCTTGTTTGATGGTTGCATGCAAAGTGCCGACGTTCTTTTCGTTCACCACGATTGGCGTGGTCACGTCCATGTCACTAAAATAGGGATACAGCCATTGCCAGACCGCCGGATTTTTGGGGTGTTCGGGATGCAGGCTTTGTATCGGGTGTCTTTTCTGGTCGTAGATGACGATGCTGCGGATATTCTGATTATCGGTCAGCGGCTCTAAGGTCTTGGCCGCTGAACTCACTTCACCAAACATCACGGCGGGCCCAATCGCATTAGCCACGACGTTCATTTGTACCAGAATGTCCCGAACCAAGTGTGAGCGTAGGTTGTGGTAGTGGCTACCAAACGCAATGACAATAAATACCAACAGCATACTTAAAGTCATCACCAGCTCGGTGAGTAGTAATTTATGGGCGATTTTGAGGTGAGGGAGCAGTCTTAGCATACAAACTTAGTGAATGATATTGGTCGCCAGTGACATCAGACGCGTGTCAAATACAATGCCGGCCTGTTTAGCCGATGAGAGGTGCAGTGCAAACTGGTAATGTTTGTCCTGCTCGTTAATTTCCACATGCCCGTATTCCGAAAATGAATTACCCACATATACAACGGTCAGGACCGCGTCTTTCTGAATGGCTTGCTGCAATTCTAGCGGCTTTTGTGCAACGTAGTCCTGAATATACAATAGGTTACAGCGTTTTGCCTCGGCAGGTGCCCGCAATGTAATCAAAAAAATCTGCAAATTTTGCAGTTTTTGTGACTCGAGCGTAGTGGCTTTTAAGTAGCCAATGTCCTCCTCAAAGGCGCAAATGGCGTACGTATCTTGTGCTGTGCGGTTAGACGCCTGGCTGAGTGTTGCCAGGTTAAACAGCAACGCACTCTTGGTTTCGCGCACTTGTTCAGTCCCCGCCTGCGTGAGGCTGGCCGCGCCTAAGCCGAGCAGGGGTAATATTAAACATGTCCGGCGCACTGCAATCATAATGAGTTGACTCCATCACAACGGGTTGGTCTGAGGGGCGCGCTCGCGCTGTCGCGCACTATGGGTGCAGGCCTGACTGGTGGTGCCCAGCCCTCAGGCGCTTCACAAAAACCATCGCGTACTATCTATCATACCTTGCGTGTTGGCGAGCAAAATGAGTCATTTTGATAAATTCTGTTTCGGTTTGATAAGCCAGCCGTTTCACGTGGCCAGTGGCTCATCGTTGTGTGGCGGCGCAGATTAATATTGGCTTCTTGCCATGGTGAGATGTGCGGCAGGTTTTAAGTCAAATGCGACACAAATACGCTCAGCTTCGGCATGAAAGGGAATGGTTCGGTGAAACAGTGAAGAAGGAAACAAGACAATATCGCCGACCGCCGGTTTAATGAAGCGGGTCGGAAATTCGCGCTGCAATTGCGGGTATTGATCGCCATGCGTGCCATATTCAAAAGCCCCTTCTTGAGGGTCAGCGGTTTCTGGCATGGCTAGGTAGACTGCACCGCTCAGCCAGCCGATTTCATGAATGTGGGCGTCTAGATGGCCGCCTTTTTGCATCTTGACGTACCAAGAGCTGGTGAATTCTAGGGTGTCAGGAAAATGCGTGATCAGCGCACATTCAGCGTCCTTAAATTGCAATTGATACAGTCGAAATTCGCGTTTGACTATGTCGGCCAATGCTCTAAAAGCTGCTTCGGGGCGTTTAAATAAATTGCCAGCAGATTGCTTACCATTGGTGAGGCGCGCCTGCTTACGCTCAGCAATATCTGCTTGCGCAATGTTCAAAAGCAGCTCAGCTAACAATGGGCTCCCTGGCGCGAGTTCGGGTAGTGGGCGATGATAGACAAACGATAAGCCGTCAGGACAAAATTGATAAGGGTCTGGTTCGCCGTGGTTGAGGCTGTAGTGTGTCGAAAGCGTTGCAATAAATGGCGCGGTATGAGGTCCTTGCTTGATGATCTCGTCGCGCAATTGCTTAAAGCCATCGAATTTTTCGCCACGATACAGACAATACAAGACTCTGGATTGCCAGTCATCCAGTTGCGAAGCCTGAAAGTGAGGAATCGCTTCTTCAAACCGCTTTGCCAAATATAAAAACTCGCCCATATTGTAATTGGCACCGGCATGTTGTGGATTCCGTTGCAGGGCCGCTTGGTAATACCCGACTGCTTTGGTCATGTCACCCTGATCGCGCCAAGTTTCGCCTAGGTTATTGTAAGCATCGGTATAGTTGGGGAAGAGCGCAATCGCTCGTTCATAACTTGCCACTGCTGCTTGCAATTGTCCTTGATCGCGCAACACCGTCCCTAGGTTGAAATGACCGCGTGCATCTTGTGGCTGGATGCGTAATCCTTGTTGGTAGCTGGTGACCGCTTCGGCAAGGCGGCCTTGCTTTTGTAACAGCGTGCCCAGATTGCCATGCGCCTCAAAAAACTGTGGATTCAAGGCAATGGCTTTGCGATAAGCCTGTTCGGCCGCGTCAAATGCCTGGCACTGAGTTTGTACAATGGCATAGTTAAACCATAATTCAGCTGCATTCGGATTCAATTTAAGTGCCGCCAGATAGGCCTCGGCGGCGGGCGCATACTGTTGGCTTTGGTCGAGTGCCAGCGCCAACAAATGATGCAACACAAACTCACGCGGGTATTGCGCAATTAATGGTCGCGCTTGTTGAATCACCGCGGCGAATTGGCCTTGATTCAATTGTTGTATCAATGAATTAATGGTTTGTGGAAGTGAGATAGCCATGATGCAGAATTCCAAACATAGTTACAATTTTGTAACATATATTACAATTCCGCAATGATTGCTTGCATTGATTTAGCGCAAGCGGCGGCAATACTGGCGTTTTAAGAGTCTGTGATGGGCGCGTGCGTATTGATAAGCGCTGCATGCTGGGTGCGTCTTTTGAGCAATCGAACCGCAATCTGTGGATCATCCTGTAACAAGTTTTCCATGCACGCGGCGTCAATCTCAATCACGGATGCTCGTTCTGAAACCACGATGGCGCTAGCGGTCACCGCTTGGGCAGAAACCATAGCAATCTCGCCAAAAAAATCACCAGTTTGCAGGATGCGTATGGCGTGTTCGCTGCCGTCTGCTTGTCGTTGCGTTAAATGTAATGTGCCTGCAACCACCCTATAATAAGAGTGATGTTGCGCATTGCCTTGTTGAAATACGTAATCGCCGCGCGCATAGGTTTTGCCAAATTTGCCCATGAGCGCCTGCAAATAATGCTGCTGGTTCGGTAAATCCTCAAATAGCCCTTTCAAAAGCAACATATCCTTTTGTTTCAGCGTCACTAACAGCTCAATGCCTATTAAGAATACGGCAAAGTTAACGTAAAGCCAGCTGATCGACACAAACATCGCTTTCATGCTGCCAAACACGGCACCAAAACTTTTGTTCACACTTAAGAACAAGCCAAACGCGGGTCGCATGAGCATCCAAAGCGTGGCGGTGAGTAATGCAGAGAGTAGCAAATGTCGCCAATCCACCTTGAGGGGGCAAAACGTATGATAGAAGCCAGCAATCAATAGCGTGGTCAAGCTTAATGACAGTAGCGTGCCAACCTGGTTGATCAATGCCGAGGGCAAGTGATTCGCTAGAAACAGAATGATCGATTCCAGCACAAAGCCTGCAGCGGTAAACAGGAAGAAAACCAGTAACACACCAAGCACAGCCACTATATCGTGTAATTTTTTATGCCAGAAAGACGGCACATCTCGACGACTGGCAATTTGATAAAAACTGGCGCGCATGTGTGCAGCCAGTGGCATGATCGTCCATAAAAGTACAAAAAACCCCACTGCGCCCCAGGCCGCCTGGGTGCGGGTATTGTCATAGACTTCTATCATGATGCGCTGGCTGAACTCGGGCAATAAATTGCTGGTGAGAATCGCCAGCTTAACAATGGCGTAATCTGACGAATACACCAAATGGCTGATCAAAAAAAAGATCAGCACAATCAGCGGAATCAATGCAAACAAGGCATAAAACGATAAAGCGGCAGATAAGCTCATCAGCCGGTGACGGCTCACTCCTTGCCAGGTCGTTTTTAATACGAACAACGGCGTGCAATAACTAAGCGCAGAAAATTGCCGCTGCAGCGCTTGCCAGCATTGTTTCCCCGTTACCCACATACGAGACGGCATCGGGTGGAATGATTAAGCGCTGAGTTGCTTGTAGCGCTCAGTGGCGCTCAGCAAGGCCTGACAGGTGCCGGTTTCCATGGCGGAGTGACCGGCATCCGGTACCATCACCAGTGTCGCCTGCGGCAAGCGTTGGCTGAGCTCCCAAGCGGTCTGCGGTGGGCAGACCATATCGTAACGCCCCTGCACAATGGTCGTCGGGATATCGCGCAAGTGCTTAGCGGCCGCCTCTAGCATGTCTGCACCATTCACAAAGCATAGGTGCGCAATATAATGTATCTGTACGCGTGCCCGGCCGAGTTCGATAACGCCATTCACCTCAGCATTGTCTGCTTTGGGCAGCAGGCTCATGATGCTTGATTCAAAAGCGTTCCAGCGAATGGCGGCAGGAATGCTCACCGCAGTATCGGTATCAAACACCTGCGTTTCATAGTAGGCCAGGACATTTTCCCGATGGCTGGCTGGGACTGGCGCCAGTAACTGCTGCCATGCCTCTGGAAAAAACAAGGATACTTGTCCCAAGAACCAGTCTATTTCATGTTGCCTGCTTAAAAAGATACCGCGCAAAGTGAGGCTGATGACAGATTGCGCGTGGTGATTGGCGTAGGCTAGGGCAAGGGTGCTGCCCCACGAGCCACCAAATACATGCCAGCGCTCAATGTTTAAATGGGCTCGGATGCGTTCGATATCGTTGACCAAGTCTTGCGTAGTGTTGTCGGTGGTTTCACCAGCAGGCAGGCTGCGGCCACAACCGCGTTGATCGAAAAGAATAATATGATAGTGGCTTGGGTCAAAAAATCGTCTTTGGCCGGGATTACATCCACTACCGGGGCCGCCATGTAAAAACAGAACAGGCACGCCATTTGGGTAGCCGCACTGTTCAACATAGATGGAATGTAACGGGCTCACCACAATATGTGAACTTGTAAATGGCTGGCATTCTGGATAGAGGCTAAAGTTGGTCATGAGATTTTTTATTAACTATATGATTTTAAATGATAATTTAAATTACAGAAAAGTTGCATAAAAATGCAAAAAAATATTTCTCGAAAATTGTAACCAATTTGTAACCAAACTGTTGCAATTGAAAACAAATTGTTCTATATTGCAATCCTCACAGACGGCAAGTGATAAATTCTCAGATGTTTCAGGAATTTCTCCCTTGTCTCTAGAGTGAAAAGTATGCGGGAAATTTGGTTTGCTAATCCTAGTGTTGGCAAAATTTAACGTGTACTTATATTAAACCCTTAGTACTAACTTTGGAGATCAATATGCAAGTTAACAAAATCAAACTGGCCCTCGGTCTGGTAGCAGCATTGCCACTGGTTGCTTTCGCAGCAGCTGACCAAGAAGCCGCGTTGAAAGATGCAAACAACTGGGCACATCCACGTGGTCAGCATAACAACAACGGTTACAGCGCCTTGGCACAAATCAACAAGGGTAACGTTAAAAACCTGAAAGCAGCATGGACATTCGCAACCGGTGTAAACCGTGGTCACGAAGGTTCACCAGTTGTTGTGGGCAACATGATGTACGTTCACACAGCTTTCCCAAACAACGTATACGCTTTGGATCTGAACGACAATCAAAAAATCGTTTGGTCTTATTTCCCTAAACAAGACCCAAGCGTTCAAGCAGTTTTGTGCTGTGACAACGTTTCACGTGGTCTGGGCTACGGCGACGGTAAAATCTATCTGCAACAAAACGACGGTATGTTGGTTGCTTTAGATGCGAAAACTGGTGCTAAAGTTTGGGATGTTAAAAACACTGATCCAAAAGTCGGTGCTACTAACACCAATGCTCCACACGTAATCAAAGACAAAGTTCTGACAGGTTGTTCAGGTGCTGAATTCGGTGTACGTTGCTTTATCGCAGCATACAACCTGAAAGACGGCTCACTGGCATGGAAAGCTTTCTCTACAGGTCCAGACAGCGAAGTATTGATCGGTGCTGACTTCAACAAAGAAAACCCATCCTACAGCGCACTGTCAGTTTACCAAGACGTAAACGGTGGTAACAAACAAGGTGGTTCTTTCAAAGCTGTTGCTGCTGATCAAATCAAAGGCGGCGAAAAAGAACTGGGTACACGTACATGGTTGAAACCACAAGCTGTTAAAGACGGCTGGCAACATGGTGGCGGTTCCGTATGGGGCTGGTGGCCATATGATGCACGTACAAACTTGGTTTACTACGGTACTGGTAACCCATCCGTATGGAACCCAGATGTACGTCCAGGCGACAACAAATGGTCTATGACAATTTTTGCTCGTGATTTGGACACTGGCGTGGCTAAATGGGGCATGCAAATGACTCCACACGATGAGTGGGACTACGACGGTATTAACGAAGTAATCCTGTTCGACAAAGGTGGCAAAACATACGCATGGCACCATGACCGTAACGGCTTCATCTACACATGGCAAGCTGGTAACGGTACATTGGTTGCTGCTGAAAAAGTGCATCCATTCGTTAACTGGGCAACTGGTGTTGACCTGAAAACAGGTGTACCTGATAAATTGGCATCTGCTTCTACTCACCAAGACTACAACGCTAAGGGTGTTTGCCCAGCTGCTTTAGGTACTAAAGACCAACAGCCTGCTGCTTACTCTCCAAAAACTGGTTTGATGTACACACCATTGAACCACGTATGTATGACATACGAGCCAGTTGAGTCCAAATACGTTGCCGGTCAACCATGGGTTGGTGCTACATTGACCATGTTTGCTGGTCCAGACGGCGTGATGGGCGGTTTCGGTGCTTACGACCCAATGACCAACAAAAAAGTTTGGTACAACAAAGAGAAGTTCTCTGCTTGGGGCGGTGCTTTGACTACAGCTTCTAACATCGTGTTCTACGGTACTTTGGATCGTTGGTTCAAAGCTGTTGATGCACAAAGCGGTAAAGAACTGTGGAAATTCCAAGTTGGTTCCGGCGTGATTGGTAATGCATTCACATACGGCAACAAGGGTAAACAATACGTTGGCGTACTGTCCGGTATCGGCGGTTGGGCTGGTGTTGCGATGAACTTGGGTATGACCAACGACACAGACGCACTGGGTGCTGCTGGTGGTTACAAAGAGTTGACCAAGTACAACGCTGCTCCTGGCGGCGGTGCACTGAACGTTTTCTCACTGTAATTTAAGCTAGTCTTAATTTACACGTAGTAATACGTTGACTCCTTAACACCCTGCTTCGGCAGGGTGTTTTTTTTCATGATATTCATGAATCAAAACAGCGTTCACAGAAATTAAATGCGTTTTGCTACAAATCAAAACGCATTCAAGATAAGATGATTCACTTTGTCGTAGGTCGGTAGAACTTTTGAGCAAAGGTAGGCTCCAAAAACGACAAGACACAATCACAATAAGGATGAAGTCAAAATGAGAACTACATGGAATTTACTGGGTGCGTTTGCGATGCTGTTTGCCACACAAGGTGTGGTGTTTGCGGAAGAGATCGATATTCCGTCGATTAATCCGGATGAAGGCCGCATCGGTGAAGTCCGCCGCGTTGCGGATGAATCAGAATTTAAAGTCTGTTCAGATCCAGACAATATGCCATATTCAAACATCAAATTAGAAGGGTTTGAAGACAAAATTGCGCAGGTTTTGGCAGATGATCTTGGTAAAAAACTGACTTATCAATATGCCTACAACCGTCAGGGCTTTTTGCGTAATACGATTAATGCGATGCGCTGTGATGTCATTATCGGTATGACCTCTGATTTTGATGGTTTGCGTACGTCGAAGCCATACTACCGTTCAGGCCATGTGTTTGTTTGGCGCAAAGATAGCAATTACGACATTACAAATTGGGATTCACCAGATTTGAAAAAAGGCATTATCGGCATTGTGGACAAAAGCCCAGCAACGATCCCTTTGAACGACTTTAATTTGATGACCAATGCAAGACCTTACCGTTTGCAACGTGATTTGAATTTACCAACCAGCTTTATTATCGATGACCTGGTCAAGGGTGACATTGATGTGGCCGTCATGTGGGGTCCGATTGCAGGCTACTATGCCAAACAATCTAAAGTACCGCTAGAAGTCCGCTTGATTCCTGAGTACAACAAGGTTAATTTGAAGGGTAAAGAGTATTGGAACATCTCAGTGGCCGTTCGTATGAAGGATAAAGACCGCATGAAACTAATCAATGAGTCTTTAGAGCGCAATAAAGATAAAATTAATGCAATTCTCAAGGATTACGGCATTCCAACTGTGCCAGTCGTTGAAGGAGATAGCGTCTACAAAAAATAACACTGAAGATGAAAAAGTTTTAAAAACAGGCAGTTGGTAATGACAAGGCCATAGAAACACAGTAGAATCGTGGCCTTGTTTTGAGATGGCTTAGTGAAACATTCTGTAATTTTTTTCAGAAATATTCGTCAACCGTTTCTGGAACGATTCGTTAAATGTGCATGCGTTAATTGTTTTAGGTTCATCAGTTAGCGTTGCTCATTTTGTTTAGGATTAGGAGAAAACATGTTAGGCAACACATTTAAATCAGCATTGTTGGTTTCCTTGATGGCATTTGCCACAGGTGCGATGGCTGAGATCACATTATCAGCCACTCAAGACGGCTCAACCATCAATATCGACAAAGCATTGTTTGATACAGACGCTTCAAAAGAATTCTTGGCTACTGGTAAGAACCCTTACATTGGTAACGAAGAAGCCATCAAAAAAGGCAAAAAGATTTTTAACCTCTACTCCTGCGTCGCCTGTCATGGCGGTAAAGGTGAAGGTGCTGTCGGACCTGGCTTGATTGGTGCGAACTTCCGTTATGCAAAAAATGTGACAAACAAAGGTATGTTTGAAACGATTTGGCATGGTACGAACGGCGGCATGGGCGCTAAAGGCTTTGGCTTGATGGCTCCAGATGATGGCATCAAACCAGATGAATTATTGAAAGTAATTGCTTTCATTCGCAGTAACAGCAATGTAGGCACCACAGGTAACGAGTAATTCGTTCCGAATAAAAAAACGGTCACCTTGGTGACCGTTTTTTGTTTTTGTGGCACAATAAAACTGAACGGTAGACTATTAAAAACAACATTAAAAACCGTCTTTTTTTACAAAAATAACGATTGAACAAATGGGGGTAATGATGAGAAATATATTTTTAGCAACGATGCTGGCAGCGATGCTGGCCGCATGTAACAACAATAGCACAGGTAGTAGTGCAGCACAGGCTGACAGTGATATCAAAGCAGTTCAGTTCGTCACTACTCAAGATGGTCAACCCATGCAGATCGACCTCAAAATGTTCGATACCGCAGCGGCTAAGGAATTTTTAGCGTCGGGTAAAAACCCTTACATTGGTAACGAAGAAGCCATTAAAGAAGGTAAGAAAAAATTTAATTTGTTTTCTTGTGTGGCCTGTCATGGCGGCCATGGTGAAGGGGCTGTTGGTCCAGGTTTGATTGGCGATAATTTTAGATATGCCAAAAATGCCACCAATAAAGGCATGTTTGAAACCATCTGGCATGGCACCAATGGTGGCATGGGTGCTAAAGGGTTTGGTTTAATGGCACCAGATGATGGCCTCAAACCGGATGATGTATTGAAGGTCATCGCATTTATTCGTAGTCATGCCAAAATTACTGGTAACGAATAACGGTATAATAGCGTTGTTGTGCGCGCTTGGCAGTACGGCAGGCGCGCTTTTTTATTGAAGGATAAAGTGTGGCAGACGAAAATAATTTACACCATGTCATCATTGTAGGTGGCGGCGCCGGTGGGCTCGAGTTGGCGACTAAATTAGGTGATTCTTTGGGTAAAAAAAAGAAAGCCAGCATCACCCTGATTGATGCCACACGAACCCATGTCTGGAAACCATTGCTGCATGAAATTGCTGCAGGCAGCATGGATCCAGACCGCCATGAGCTCGAATATTTAGCACAAGCACATTGGCATCATTTCAAATTCCGTTTGGGTCGTATGGATGGCTTAAACCGCAACACACGTGAGGTGTTGTTGGCGCCTGTGTATGATGAGGATGGTAACGAGATTATTGCGCGTCGTTCATTCAAATACGATACCCTCATCATCGCCGTGGGTAGCACCACCAATGACTTTGGTATTAACGGTGCGCGAGAGTATTCCATGGCGTTGGATACGCAAGAACAAGCGCAAAAATTCCATCGTTATTTACACAACGCATTATTGCGCGCACAGACACAACCAGAATCCTTAAAACCAGGGCAACTGGAAGTAGCAATTGTAGGAGCCGGAGCAACTGGTGTAGAACTGGCGGCAGAATTACACAATACGACACGTGAATTGACGGCGTATGGTCTGGATAAGATTGATCCAGATCGCGACGTCAAAATCTCACTCATTGAGGCGAGTGATCGTATTTTGCCTGCACTGCCTGCCAAGTTGTCTTATGCCGTTGATGTTGAATTACGTAAATTACGCGTCAATGTATTCACCGGCGAGCGTGTGACTGAGGTGTCGGCCAAGGGGATCACGACGCATAGTGGCCGCACGATTCCTGCAGAATTGGTGGTGTGGGCGGCAGGCATCAAGGCGCCAGACTTTCTAAAAGATATTGATGGCTTGGAAACCAATCGCATCAATCAATTGGTGGTGAATCAGCACTTGCAAACGACGCGTGATACCAACATTTTTGCCTTTGGCGATTGTGCGGCATGTCCATGGCTGGGTCATGATGCTACAGTGCCACCACGCGCCCAAGCGGCGCACCAGCAGTCCTCCTTATTGGTTAAAACAGTGAAAGCGCGTGTGGCAGGTAAAGCGCAACTGCCTGAGTTCCACTACACGGATTACGGTTCACTGGTAAACCTTGGCAAATATTCGACCGTAGGCAGTTTGATGGGCGCGGTGGCTGGCGGTAGCATGTACATCCAAGGCTTGTTTGCACGTGTGATGTATCGTTCATTGTATAAAATGCACTTGATGGCGTTGCATGGTATTTTCGCGGTGATTGTGCATACCATCGGACGCATTATCTCCAGACGAACTGAGCCTCACGTCAAGCTGCACTAGTTTGAATAGGTTTGTGAGTCAAAAAGGGCGCTTTAAGCGCCCTTTTTGATAGTTGATGCTGATTAGCGTTGAATTTGTTTTCGATAAAGTATCGTGATCAGCGACATACTGACAATAATGAATACGCCAAAAATCGCGACAATGGTATTGATGTCTAGCTTTGCGCCGACCATCCAGGTATAGGCGCCTAAGAGCAATAAAATACCGATATTTTCATTAAAATTTTGTACGGCAATCGAGTGGCCAGCGCCTAATAGATGGTGCCCCCGATGCTGCAACAATGAGTTGAGTGGCACCAAAAAATAGCCGGATAGTACGCCAATGACGAACAATAAAATGCCTGCCAGCACAGGGCTGTGAATCAGCATCATACTGATGACCAAAATCCCCATATAAATGCCTGCGGGTAATACTTTTACGGCGTTTTCAAGCTCTACATAGCGCGAGGCAATGATCGAGCCCGCCGCGATACCCACCGCCAGAATGGCAATCAAGTAAGTTGCTTGTTGTTGTGAAAATCCTAATCTGACATCAGCCCATTGCAGCACAACAAATTGCAAGGTCGCCCCAGCCCCCCAGAATAAAGTCGTCACCGCCAATGATACTTGGCCTTGCGGATCCTTCCATAACGTCACAAAAGCGTGCCAGAAATCCTTCAGTAAAAATTGCAGGTTTTTTTGCTCCACCTTGTGATCAATAGGTACTTTAGGAATGTAATAGTTAAAGCCAGCCGCCATTAAATAAAGCACCATGATGAAGGCAATGCCGGTGTATGGGTTATTTGCTGACAAGGTCGAGCCTAGTACTGGCCCCAGAATAATGGCGGTGACCGTGGTGCCTTCCATCCAAGCGTTCGCTTTGATCAGTAAGCTCGACGGTAGCATTTCGGTGAGAATGCCGTATTTGGCTGGGGAATAGGCCGCAGCACCTACCCCCACCATGGCATAGGCGTACAGTGGCGGTACACCGACCAATGCCATTAAACAGCCAATGAATTTCAGACCGTTACTTAAAAACATCACACGGCCCTTTGGTAACGCATCGGCAAAAGGGCCGACAAATGGCGCGAGGATGATGTAAGAAATGACAAAGAACTCTCTAAGCAGCGGTTCATGCCAACTGGGGGCATTGAGCTTTGCAAGCAACGCAATCGCGGCAAATAAGAGCGCATTATCAGCGATTGCCGAGAGAAACTGGGCAATCAGTAAGGTATAAAAGCCTTTGACCATAACATGCAAGCAGACAGTGTCTACAGGACCTCGGCAGCAAAATCGGCCAAACGGGAGCGTTCGCCGCGGACCAGGGTGATATGGCCATTGTGCGACCAGTTTTTAAATCGGTCGACGACATAAGTCAGACCTGAGCTACCTTCGGTCAGGTAGGGCGTATCAATTTGGGCAATATTGCCTAAACAGACGACCTTGGTCCCGGGACCTGCACGCGTAATCAGTGTTTTCATTTGCTTGGGCGTCAGGTTTTGCGCTTCGTCGATGATTAAAAACTTATTGAGAAAAGTCCGGCCGCGCATAAAGTTAAGCGACTTGATTTTGATGCGGGTGCGGATCAGGTCCTGCGTGGCAGCCCGCCCCCACTCACCAACATCTTCATCCGTTTTGTTTAATACATCGAGGTTGTCTTCTAACGCCCCCATCCAAGGCGCCATTTTCTCTTCTTCTGTGCCTGGCAAGAATCCAATATCTTCACCCACAGGCACCGTCACCCGCGTCATGATGATCTCTGAATAACGTTTTTTATCTAGGGTTTGCGTCAAGGCCGCCGCCAGTGTTAACAAGGTTTTGCCGGTGCCGGCTTGGCCAAGCAGGGTGACAAAGTCAATGTCAGGATCCATCAACAAGTTGAGGGCAAAATTTTGTTCACGGTTACGCGCGGTGATTCCCCAAATGCTATGTTTTGGATTTTGATGATCTTGAATGATCTCAAGCACCGCAGTATTGTCTTCAATTTTACGGACGATGGCATGGAAAGGTTTGTTGAACTCATAAAACACAAATTCATTGACCAGTAGAGACTTGACAATCGGACCATTGATTCTATAAAACATCCGGCCTGACTCTTGCCAGGAGTGCATGTCTTTACTATGCGCGTCCCAAAAGTCTTCTGGTAGTTCACGCAAACCGGTATACAGCATGTCGCTGTCTTCAAGCACTTTATCGTTGAAGTAATCCTCGGCCGCCACACCCATAGCCCGTGCTTTAATGCGGATGTTAATGTCTTTACTAACGAGAATGACGTTGCGATTGGCGTGTTGTTTTTTAAGCGCCAATACGACGCTGATAATCTGGTTATCCGCTTTGCTGCCAGCCAGACCAGGCAAGTCCGTAGGCACATGCTCCGTCTGAAAAAATAGTTTGCCGGTTAAATGTCGATTGCCTTGAATGGCCAAAGGACAGCCATCTTCAAGATGTGCTGTCTCATTGCCACCCATGATCTCTTCTAGAAACCGGCTGGCCTGCCGTGCATTGCGGGCGACTTCAGTCAGCCCCTTTTTGTTATTGTCCAGTTCCTCTAATGTCACCATGGGCAAATAAACATCGTGCTCTTCAAATCTGAACAGCGACGACGGGTCGTGCATCAAAACGTTGGTATCAAGAACAAACAGTTTGGTGTGTGGAGCACTGGCCATAAAAGATCACTTTACGAGTGGGAAGACTGAATGCTGGCATATACTTCAGCGGCATGACCATCGACTTTGACACCACGCCATTCGCGGACGATGATGCCTTGTGGATTGACCAAAAATGTACTGCGTTCAATGCCACGTACTTGTTTTCCATACATATTTTTCATTTTGATTACGTTAAACGCCTGACAGGCGATCTCTTCGCCGTCAGAAATCAACTCAAATGGAAAACTGTACTTGGCTTTGAAGTTTTCATGCGATTTGAGGCTATCGCGTGAAATACCAAAGACGACAGCATCCGCTGCCACAAACTGCGCATGCATGTCACGAAACTGCATGCCTTGCGTAGTGCAGCCAGGGGTAGCGTCTTTGGGATAAAAATAGAGCACAACGAACTTACCTAAATAGTCTTTGCTATTAAATTCAAGGCCAGAGGTGGCAGGTAAGATGAGATCCGGAGCAGGTGAGTTAAGCATAGTAGTCATGACAATCACTTGGTTACATTGTTGATAAAAACACAAAATTAAGCAAGCACAAAACGAAAAATCTTGTGGCTGGCTTTATTGTGGCAGCGAGATGGTGATTCGGGTGCCCTGGCCCGGTTGACTATCAAATGACATGGCACCGCCCAGCTCTTCGCACACCTTGAAGGCAAATGGAATACCAAGGCCCGTCCCAAATCGCTTGGTGGTCGGACCCGGCGTCAGTGCATGTGGTTCCGGCTTAAATGGCATGCCCGGTCCTTGGTCGATGATGACCAAGGTCAACACATGGTCTAACAAGGCGCAATGCAACTGAATTTCGGCATTCTTTGCTGAGGCCTCTGAGGCGTTCAGCAACAGGTTATAAAGCATTTGTTCTAACAAATGTTCATCCGTCAACACCAGGCGTTTGATTGTCGCACTGTTTTCAGTGATCTTGATGTGCTTTTCATTCAGCTTAGGTTGCAACGTCGTGATCGCGCCCTGCACGATCGACGAGAGTAACAACTGATTCAGCATCGGTTTGATCGGGTGCAGATAGGACAATAAGCTGCCAGTCCAGCGCTCGAGTCGGTCCACGGTATGGATAATGCCTTGAATCGACTCCAGAGTTTCTTTATCTAACAGCGGGTCGTCGATGACTTGTGCGGTGGCACGAATGCTCGCCAGTGGGTTGCGAATGTTGTGCGCGAGCATCGGCACCAGTAAGCCTAAGGCCGCTTGCTTTTCACTTTTGACCAAGGCGTCACGGCTGGCCGCGAGGTCTTCGGCCATTTTGTTAATTTCGCGCGACAGCACCGCCAGTTCTTCTGCGCCCGCCTCGGGCACTTGGTGAGTCAAGTTGCCGGTACTGATCGCAGTGGTGGCTTGCATGATGTCATTGATCGGCCTGACGATCGAGTTTTTAAGAATGCGCCTTGAATACACAATCAGGATGCAAGCAAGCAATAAAGGCATGGATAGCACTGCTATTGAATTGCTTCTGGCTTCATCTAAGCGATGTTTGATTTCACCTTGTTTGACCAATAATAGATACTCGGCACGTTTGGACACCTCTTCGTAATGCCTGAAGATGCCGGTTTCGATGTCTTGATAGATGGATTTTTGTGCTTTGCGGTCAGGGTTGTTTTGATAGCGGTAGAACAAGGCGGGTGCTTCGTTCACCAAGCTTCGGTATTTACGCTCAATATCCATCAGCGCATCGCGCTCTTCTTGATCGATGGCGATGTTTTGTAAACGTTCTAGATGGACAAGAATCGAGGTGGTGTATTGATTATATTCATACAGCGCATTTTCTTCTTGCAAGAAAAACGCGTCGAATAGTTCTTTGGTTTGACGATAGAGGTCGCCACGCACCAGATAAATTTCCTGAATCACAATATTGATGCGTTGCGACTGCTTAGAGGCTTTATCCCACAGGTAAATACCATAGCCGCCACTGGCCACTGCCAACACGATGAGGGCGATAAAATACAGGTCATGAAACAGCAGTAACTGTCTGAGCGGCTTGTCGTGCAGCGCGAATGCGTTCTCCGCTAAACGTTTACGTTTTAAAAACATTGTGGCTTAGCTGTCTAGCTTAAAGCTGACGGGCACGTTGGTGGACTTTAATCTGCCACGCAAAATGTCGTTAAATAATGCTTTGAATTGGGATTTTTTGACGGTGGCAATGGCTGCTTCATCCAAGGCCTTGTTGCCACTGGATTCGGTGACTTCAATGTTTGTGATATTGCCGTGATCGTCAAAGCTGATGTGCAAGTGGGTAACTCCCTCAATCCCGCGTTCAAGCGCGATTCTTGGATAGCGAAGATTTTTTTGAATTTCGCGCTGCGCCGCTTCTTTAAATGCATTACGGGCAGCCTCGATGTCGCCCTCACTTGGGCCAGATGCTTTCACCGGCTCAGGTGGGGGGGCAGGGGGCGCAGCCACCGGTACCACCATTTCAGGTTTTGATTCCGCCACTGTTGGTTTGGCTGCAATGACAGCCGGGGCTGGCGTGTCTACCACTGGTCGCGCTTCAGTGGGCTGCTCTTGTCTGGTAGACGGTTTTTGTGGCACCACAGGCGTTGGCTCGACTGGCTTGGGCGTTGGCTTCACGGGTTGGGGCTGCGGCGGGGTTGGTTGAGGTTTGGTCGGCGCAGGCGGAGTAGGGGTAGGTTCCGGTAAGCTTGAGGTCGCTGGTGGCGTTTGTTTCACCAGTTCGATGCGGATTTCTTGCTTTTTGGGTGGCGGCAAATCGTAGTCTGGCTTGGGCATTGTAAACATGATAGCGGCATGCAGAAGCAATGAGGCGATCAGGCACCACTCCAATAAATGACTAAACTGTTTAGATTCTTTTAAAACGGCTTGCACGCCAACACCTTTATGATTAACCCCCAACGCGAGCCGACACTATAAGCTATTTTTTATGGTTCGCGCCAGCGGCAGTGCGCGTCAGCGCTTAGCAAACACCGCCAAACGGTTGGACTTCGACCATTGCGCCCGCTGGCACAGCGCCGGTTTGATCGTCTAACACAATAAAGCAATTCGCCTGACTCATGCTACTCAAAATACCGGAGCCTTGTTCACCAGTGGTTTTCACTTTCCAGTCTTCGCCGTCTTTAAATAAAATGCCGCGCTGAAACTCCGTGCGTCCGGTTGCTTTTTTAATTGGGCTGATGCATTCCACTTTAAAGGTAGGAGGTACTGTGGGGCTTGCTCCCATGAGGTGCAGCAGTGCTGCTTGCACAAACTGATAAAACGTTACCATGGTCGATACCGGATTGCCGGGCAATCCGAAGTATTGTGATTGACCGATTTTGCCATACGCCAGCGGACGGCCCGGTTTCATATTAATTTTCCAGAACAATACTTGGCCATGTTTTGCCAGTAACTGCTTCATAAAGTCAGCTTCACCCACCGAAACGCCGCCACTAGTAATGACCACATCATGTGACGCGGCAGCGGTTAACAGCATCTGCTCTAATGCTGCCGGATCGTCCGCCACATTGCCAAGATCATGGGGTTCCAACGCTAAGGCCTGTAACATACCCCACAGACTATAACGGTTACTGTCGTAAATCTGGCCAGACTGCAGCGGGGTGCCCACGCTGACCAGCTCGTCGCCAGTACTGAAAAAGGCCACCTTTAAGCGTCGATACACCTGAATTTCTGCAATCCCCAGTGATGCGAGTAAACCCATATCGGCCGGTTTGATTTGATGCCCACGGGTCAGCACCGTTTGCCCTTTGGCAATATCTTCGCCTATGTGTCGAATGTTGGCGCCAATGCCGGGCACGCTTGATAAAGTAATGAGATCTGCTTCGCGCGTGGTGTGCTCTTGCATGACCACGGTATCGACATCCGGCGGGATCGGCGCTCCGGTCATGATTTTAATGCAAGCATTTGTTGGCACGTGCCCTTCAAACGGCCTGCCGGCAAATGCGGTCCCAGCGATTTTCAGTGCTTGGGAGGCTTCTGCGTGACGGAAGCCAAAACCATCCATCGCTGAGTTGTCGTAGGCTGGGACATTCATGCTCGAGATGACTGGGGTCGCGAGAATGCGACCGAGGGACTGCTTGATCGTCACGGTTTCGGTGGCCTGCAAAGGAGACAGAAACTGCTGGATATATTGGCGTGCCTGCGTGACCGACATGGCGTTCGGGTCATAGTCGTCTGCACATGAGGGGTCTCTTACCAATTGTTGCAGAAGGTCTTGTTTGTTCATAATCGTTACGATGGCAGGTGGTTGATGTTAGTGAATGCTTGCTCGTCTTCAAAGCTCACGAATACATGGGGGTGCAGGGCTTGCCAGGCGCTGACTTTACGCTGCCCCTGCTGCAGAAATTGATCCAGATCGCCACTAAGCTTGCGTGGCATTAAGCAAAATACCGGGTGCGTACCACTGGCGCTACGCGCAATCGCCAGCATGGACGGCGCTGCATGAATGGCTTGTGCGGTGGTAATCGCTTGACGTAGGCGACTCACTAAGTCCGTGGGTAATAAAGGCGCGTCACAGGGGACGCTGAGTATCCATTCGGTGGTGGCATGATGCATGCCGGCTTGCATGCCAGCCAGTGGCCCGTCAAACTGATCGTTCGCGTCAGGGATCACCGGCACACCGAACGCTTGGTATTGATCAAGATGACGGTTCGCATTAATCACTACATGGTCAACTTGCGGTTGAATGCGTTCCAGCACGTGGGCGACCATCGGTCTGCCTTGATAGTCAATCAGACCTTTGTCGGCGCCACCCATGCGCAGCCCGCGGCCGCCTGCCAATATCACTGCGGTAATTTGCATTAGCCACCCGTGTGCGACATGAAGCGCACGACAGCGGGTGCTGTGCGTCGCAAATCAAAGTCGTGTCCTTTGGGTTTGATGCGCATGCCATGCAAAATCGCATCTACCAGCGGCTGATCATCGTCTGGATGCTCACGCAATAATGGCATCAAGTTCACCTGATGATCTTGCCCTAAGCAGAGAAACAACTCGCCTTGGCAGGTGATACGAACGCGATTGCAACTT